>NZ_VFOO01000001.1:0-311475 GCF_006716115.1 Subtercola boreus
TCAACGATTGCGGTTCATTCTCAGCAGCAGCACTGGCCCTCTTCATCTCCCAGCCGGCGCTGACGAGAAGAGTGGCACTGCTCGAACGAGAACTCCAAGCCAAACTCTTCACCCGGACGGCTCGAGGCGTGTTCCTGACAGAGGCCGGAAAAGCCGTGATCGAGCCGGCAGAACGAGCGCTGCGCGACGCACAGGATGTTCTCCGGGCGCTCCACCCCGTGCCAGACAGGCCGCCTGCCCTCCTGCGACTGAGCGCCGCCACCAACTCCGGAATGGAACGGATCGGCCGGCTCATCGCCCGCTTCCACGATGACCGACCCCTCGTCGATGTCGAATTCGCCTCGGCCGAATCCACCGCAGCGGCAGTGTCTGCGCTCGAAGAAGGCAAGTGCGATCTCGCGGTCGTCGACCAACCTGTCAGGTCGCAGACCCTCACCGTGACGAATCTGTTCCAAGACGACTACCTCGGAGTCTATGCACCCCGTGGGGGCGAGAAGGCGGGTGGAATCCAGATGGCGACGAGGACCATCGTCGAAGGCCGAGCCCTCGTGCACCTCCCGGAATCGCTTCATCCGCACCAACCCGGAAAGCAATTGTTCGACATGGTCGGCGTCGAACCGGCATCCACCATAAAGACGCATCATCCCGAGCTGTTGGTGTCGATCGCGCTGGCCGGTAGAGCAGTGGCGGTTGTGCCGCGGAATGTCGCTCTGGCCGCCCAGGCGGCCGGAGCCTGCGTGATCGAGCCCCCCAAGCCGATCACGCGCACGATCGGACTGGCGAGTGACCGCAGCGAGAACTCGATCGCCACGTCTCTCTTTCTCCGGCTGGCGGTCGCGGAATTCCCCCACAGTGCTCCACAACATCTCAGAATCAGGAATCAATCATGAGCGTGTCCACTCTGCTTGTCACCGGGGCCAACGGGTCGACCGGGTTCGCCGCCGTTCAAGCTCTGAGCGGTGGTGGACACACCATCCGTGCGCTCGTACACCGCGACGATGAACGCGCAGACAGGCTCAGAGAACTCGGTGCGCAGATCGTCGAAGGGGATCTGCTCGACATCGACAGCGTGCACGCTGCCCTCGACGGAGTCAGCGCTGCATACTTCGTCTACCCTGTTCAGCCGGGCCTCATCGACGCCACAGCCTACTTCGCCCAAGCTGCGACCGAGACAGGGGTGCAGGCCATCGTGAACCTCTCGCAAAGAACGGCCCGCCGGGATTCGGGCAGCCACGCAGCCCGCGACCACTGGATCGCCGAGCGGGTCTTCGACTGGTCGGGTGTGCCCGTCACGCATCTGCGGCCGACACTGTTCGCGGAATGGCTCCTCTACGACTTCGCGCGACAGGGAGTCATCGATCACGATGTGCTGGCACTCCCGTTCGGCGATGGACAGTTCGCGCCGCTCGCCGCCGCCGACCAGGGCAGGGTGATCGCCGCGATCCTCAGCGACCCGTCACCTCACGCAGGAAAGACCTACTTCCTGAACGGCCTCACCGTGATGAATGGCGAGCAGATAGCCGCTGCCCTCGGTGAGGGGATCGGGAGGCCCATCCGCTACGTTCCCGTACCCATCAGAGACTTCCAGGCTGCGGTCACCGCAATCCCGCGACTGTCGACCTTTTTCGCACAGCACATCGGCGCTGTCGTCGACGACCTCACCAGCGGGAAGCTCGCCGGAAACAGCAACACTGTCGAAGACATCACCGGCACAGCGCCGATGAGCGTCCAGGAATTCGCCCGATCCCATCGAGACGGGTTCGCTCAGGCGAACGGGCCTCTGTGATCGCCGACTTCGACAGCGGAGGCTGCGATGGCACGCTCATCACGAGCCGACGCTGATCGGCACAAAACCGAAGTGCTGAAAGCGGCCGTCGAATTCATCGCAGAGCACGATCCCGGGAGTCTGACCATCCCGAAAGCCATGGCGGCGGCGGGTCTGACGTCGGGCGGTTTCTACAACCACTTCGCGTCGAAGGATGACTTCCTCAGCCAGGTCGTCGATCTCGCCTTCGACACACAGAAAGTCGCCGTCGACGCCGTCAGTTCCTCCCATTTCCATGAGCTCCGTCCAACACTTGCGGCGATGGCCGCGCGTTACCTCTCCACTCCAGACAACCGCGACCCGCGGCTCGGCATCTCTGTGCTGGTACTCAGCAGCGAGACATCCACCGAGACTCCTGAGTCCGCCACGCGGCGCGCCTACGCTCGCGGACTGAACGGGCTGGTCGATCACCTCACAGCCCTCAAGGACCCGGATGCATCACACCGCGAGAAAAGAAGGCTCGTGCTCGCGACCCTGTCCGCGCTTGCCGGCGCCTCGGCCATCTCTCGGGCCCTGCCCGACAAGGAACTGGCTTCAGAGTTGCTGGAAGCAACCCAATCTCTCATTGCTGGTCGACCGGCCGCATGATGAGCTCGACCTGAGTCATGCCTGTCACGCATGCGGAGATGCGTATTCCTGATAAGGAGCTCAGCAGGCGATGTTGCAGTCTTGGGAAAACGACAACGCACGAACGAGATCCGAAGGCGAATCACCCATGCCGCTCGCAACCCTGACTGGGGCACCAGAATTTCAGCTCGGAAGTCTCCGGATCCGATCCCTCGCAGTTCCCTCGCGAGGATCCGTCGAGCTCGCGACCTGGTTCGTCGACCTGCCCCCCAACAGTTCAAGCGGTCTGCACTCGGTGAGCCGGGAACAGATCGTCATCGTCGGTGCTGGACAGGTGTGGGGGACGATCGGAGACAAGACGGTCGTCGCCGGGGTCGGAGATGCCATCATCCTCACGGCGGGCGTGACCGTCGAACTGGGTAACGATTCCGACTCGGCGGCACAGGCGACGGTCATCAGTCCAGTGGGTTTCACGGCCACCGCAGCAGGGCAGACCTTCGCTCCACCCTGGTCGCTGTGACCGCTCGGAGACCGTCTCCCAGGCAGTATGCAACATGGTCGAACACAGCCCTGGCTTATGCGCATTCGGCATGAGACGCAGCCGCAACGCCTCCCCATACTGATCAGACGGGGAGCAGCCTGCGCCCTGAACTCGAAAAGGACACTTCATGAAGCCAACCATCGTTTTAGTTCACGGCGCCTGGGCTGACGGCTCGTCGTTCGCCCTTGTGACGGCGGCCCTCCAGGTCGAGGGGTACAACGTTCTCGTTGCCCCCAACCCGCTCCGCGGGCTGGCCGGCGACACCAAGGCAGTCGCCGACTTCCTCGCTCAGAAGACGAAAGGCCCGGTCGTCCTGGCGGCCCATTCCTACGGCGGCATGCTCATCACGGGTGCAGCCCTCACCCACAGCGACGTCAAAGCGCTCGTCTACATCAACGCCTACGCTCCCAACGCAGGAGATAGCACCCAGTCCCTCTCCAACACGCTTCCCGGCTCGCTCCTGAACGTCCCCGACCCGACCACCGTCTTCGACTTCGTTCTTCCCGCTGCGGACGCCTCACAGGGCGACTACGACAGCTACATCAAGGTCGACCAGTTTCACGAGATCTTCGCAGCCAGCCTGCCCAGCGTCGAAGCGAAGGTGCTGGCGGCAGGCCAGAGCCCCGTGACTCTCGCCGCCATCGGAACCCCGTTCTCCGGAGAACCGGCGTGGAAGACGATCCCCAGCTGGTTCTTCATCGGCACAGGTGACAACGTGCTCCCCCCGGCCCAGCAGCATGTCATGGCGAAACGAGCCGGCGGCACCGTCGAAGAAGGTAAGGCACCCCACCTGTCGATGCTCGCCGAACCGTTGCACGTGACACGGACCATCGTCGCCGCGGCCAAGTCTGTCGAGTAAGAACGGATTGCCGCTCCGGCGTCTCATGTCTCGCACACTGCCACGCATCGGCCTCGCACCCCTCGCCATCCCACTTGGGACCTGTGGCCTGGCCGGTGCGTGGAGTGCAGCGGAAACGGCCCTGCAGGCACCCGAATGGGTCAGCGGTGCCCTGTGGAGCATCGCGGCGATCCTGTGGGTTCTGTTCGGAGGTCTCTATCTCTGGCAGAAGAGCAGGATCATGGGCGGGTTGAGGTCCGACCTCGACCACCCCATCTTCGGCCCGTTGGCGTCTTTTCTTCCCGTCATCGGCATCCTCCTGATGACTCACTTCGGCCAGTTCCTGGGGCCGGCTGCCGTCTGGTGCGTCTGGGTGCTCGTCGCTGCACTCCTCACTGTTGCGGCACAACTCCTTCGGCGTTGGCTCACCGGAACAATCAACATCGACCAGCTGCACCCCGGATACTTCCTTCCCGTGGTCGCTGGCGCCTTCATCGCAAGCATCGGACTCAGCAGCGTGCACTCGGCCCAGGGCGCTGCCGCCGCGTTCGGCGCCGGGCTCTTCTTCTGGCTCGTCATCGGCACAGTCATCACTGGCAGGCTCATGACCCGCGGCCCTCTCCCGGAAGGAGTCAGGCCAGGCCTTGCCATCCTGCTGGCCCCGCCAGCGGTCGGAGGGACCGCCTGGCTCTTTCTGAACGGGGATGCGCCGGATCAGGTCGGCTACGGGTTCGTCGGAATCGTCGTGGTTCTCGCAGCCCTCCAACTCCTCCTCATACCCGAATACAGGAAGATCCGCTTTTCGCTGTCGTTCTGGACCTTCACCTTCCCCGTCGGCGCAGTGACGAACTTCAGCATCCGCTGGCTCAGCATCACCCCATTTCCCGGGTCCGCTGCCGTCAGCTGGGGGCTTCTGACAATCGCCACCGGTTTTGTGTGCTTTGTGGCAGCAGGCTCGATCGTTCTGACGATCAAAGGCAAACGCATTCCTGCACCCGAGCCGGATGTCGCGACCGGCCGCCAAATCGCAGAACCTCGTACAGAAAGCAGACCGCAGTGACCCAGCCCCCAGGTACCCCGTTCGGAGAGTCATTCACCGCAACCCGACTGTCCATCGTCTCGAACGTCACCTATGACGAACTCATCGCCCGGTTCGAGACCGCGGTACCGGACTATCCCGCCCCCGAACTCACCGCCATGGTCGAACGGGGTGCCTCGTGGACAGAGATCGTCGAGTTCGCTGAAAACTACTCGCCCCTCGGCCTGCTGACGTATTGGAAGGACTCAGTCACGCCCCTCATGACGGTCGCCGGAAACAACTCGAAGTGCACCTTCTACTTCATCGGCAACTTTCCCGTCGCAGAACGCATGTACCGATACGACCCACGGGTGATGAACTACGTCCCCCTCCGGATGACCATCACCGAGAACAGTGACGGTGTCGTTCACTTCACAACAGACCAGCCGAGCGGTGCTTTCAGCTCTTTCGGCGACCCGCACATTGAGGCTGTCGGAAAGGCGGTTGACGGCAAAGTCGCACAACTCCTGGCACGCATCGGCCTCCCGGTTCCGGAGGCCCTGCCTGCCGCCCACAAGCCGCCCACCCACGCCGCCAGCAACGACCCGAGAGAGACTCATGCCGTCCGTTGACCCGTATCTTCTGTCAAACAAGCGCTTCGCCGCGTCAGACACTTTCACAGACCTGTCGATCTATCCGGCCGAGAACATCTGTGTCATCACCTGCCTCGACCCTCGAACCGACCCCGCCGCCTTCTTCGAGATCTCGCTGGGCGACGCGGTGGTCATCCGGAACGCCGGCGGCAGGGTCACCCCCGCGGTGCTTGCGGATCTTGCCCTGATCTCGTACCTCTCCGAAACCAAGCTCAGACCCGACGCGAGTCCGCTGTTCGAGATCGTTGTCATCCATCACAACAAATGCGGTACCAGCTTCCTCGCTGAGCGCGAATTCCGTTCGAAATTCTCTGAGCGTGCCGGTCTCCACGAGGAGGACCTGATCGACGAAGCGGTTGTCGACCCACGTCAGACGGTCAAGGCCGATGTCGACACTCTGCTTCGCTCTGAACAACTCTCGAGGCGGATTTCTGTGTCAGGTCACGTCTATGACGTGGACACAGGACTGGTGACAACGATCGTTCCCACGGTCAGGATGCCGAGCCACCCCGGTCCCGACGACGCTCTGACCCTGTGACCGGCGCACCGTCCGGCGCATGACGCCCACAACAAGAAGGAGAACGCGCATGAGTTTCATCACCACTTCTGACGGCACCGACCTCTACTACAAGGATTGGGGCGAAGGCCCGGTCGTCACGTTCTCTCACGGATGGCCGCTCAGCGCCGACGCCTGGGACGGGCAGATGCAATTCCTGGTCGGAGAGGGCTACCGGGTGATCGCGCACGACCGGCGCGGCCACGGACGTTCGAGCCAGCCCTCCGGCGGCAACGACATGAACGGCTACGCCGACGACCTCGGAGCGGTGCTCGAAGCGCTCGACATCACCGGGGCGAGCCTCGTCGGCCACTCGACCGGTGGCGGCGAGGTCGCCAGGTACATCGGGCGGCACGGTACGTCACGGGTGGCGAAAGCAGTACTGATTTCTTCAGTCCCACCCGTGATGTTGCAGAGCGACACCAATCCTGAGGGCCTGCCCATCGACGTCTTCGACGGGCTGCGCGCCGGTGTCGCTTCCGACCGATCGCAATTCTACAAAGACCTCGCACAGCCGTTCTACGGCGCCAACCGGGAGGGCTCGACCGTTTCAGAGGGCCTCCTTCAGCAGTTCTGGCTCTGGGGAATGCAAGCGGGCACAAAGAACGCCTACGAGAGCATCAAGGCATTCTCTGAGACCGACTTCACCGACGACCTGAAGGCGTTCGACGTTCCGGCACTGGTGATGCATGGAGAAGACGATCAGATCGTGCCGATCGACGACGCGGGCCGCAAGTCCGCCCTGCTGATTCCGGGCGCCGAAGCGATCTTCTATCCCGGTGCGCCGCATGGGATGACCGCCACCCATCAAGACCGGATCAACAACGACCTCCTCGCCTTCCTGCGGAAGTAGACACAGATGACCGCTGACGCAACCGACGAACCGGGCACCGCCCGCATCACCTTCTTCACAAACGAAGGTCTGCGCTTCACGGTCAGAGACACTGGGCCTCTCCAGGGCGAGGTGATCCTCCTCCTCCATGGCTTCCCGCAGACCGGGGAAGCCTGGACACCCGCGGCCGCCGCATTGAACGATGCCGGTTACCGCACTCTCGCGCCGACTCTGCGCGGCTATGAGACAAGCTCCAGAGCGAGAGGTCGCTGGCGATACCGTTCATCACGGATCGTCAGCGACGTCGCCGCCCTCATCTCGGCCGCTGGCGGCAGCCGTGTTCATCTGATCGGGCACGATTGGGGTTCGTTGTTGGCCTGGTCGGTTGCCGCCGCTCGCCCAGACCTCATCCATACGCTCACCGCGGTATCCGTGCCGCACTACGCGGCATATCTTCTCGCGATCGCTGATCTTCGGAGCAGGCAGCTCGTTCAGAGCTACTACATCCTGCTGTTCCAGCTGCCGCTCATCCCTGAACTTCTCTTCCGCGTCTTCCCGCGCTCTTTCGACCGGCACCTGAGGCAATCAGGAATGGGAGACGCTGACATCTCCGCGGTCAACACCAACGTGGTGGACGCTGGCGCTCTCACCTCCGGTATCAACTGGTATCGAGGCCTGCTGGTCTCCAACCAGTGGGCCATGACACGGAAAGTCACCGTCCCGACGACGTTCGTCTGGGGCGACCACGACACGCTCCTCGGTCGGACCGGTACCGAACTCGCGGGGCGCTTTGTCACCGGCCACTACGAGTTGGAGATTCTCGAAGGCGCAAGCCATTGGATCCCGGGGGAACGCCCCGGGGAACTCGCTGGGATCTTCGTCAAACACCACGAGGCGAACGAATCCGATCAGGTGTGCGAGATCTGAACCAGGCACGACCTGCTGAGGGCAACAGAGGAAGATCCGATCATGACGAGCACTGACCGTGTCAGCGGCAATTCCCTCTTCACCGCGGAGCAGCTGCTCCGCATCTCCGCCTATGGTGTTCAGCAACCGCTGAGCGAGGGAGACATGGTCTTTCTCGCCGGGCAGCTGTCTCCCGATCTCATCGTCATCATTGAGGGTGGAGTCGACCTCGTGCAGGCCGCTACGGTCGGGGCTCCGGAAGAAGTGCTGGCCCGTTTCGGACCGGGCGAATTCGTTGGCGAACTGAATCTCCTCACCGGACAGCGGATCTTTGTTTCCGGCCGTGTCACAAAGCCGGGCCTCTACCTGCACATCGCTCAGAGCGACTTCCGCCGAGTGATGTCTGACGAACCTGACATATCAGACATTCTGCTGCGCGCACTCATCGAACGTCGTGAGCGACTTCAGGGGAACGGCGCCGCTCGAGCGATAACGGTGGTCGGTTCCCTGTTCTCGTCTCCGTCCCTCGCTCTGCGCACCTATGCAGCGCGACAACAGCTGGCGCACACCTGGTTTGACGCTGAGAGCGTCACCGGTCTCTCCTTGCTCCGGAGCACCCGGACAACCGTTGACCAGCTGCCTGTGGTGATTCTGCCAGACCGCGTCATCAAGAACGCGACGCCAGGGGAGCTGGCCCAACATGTCGGCCTTTCCGTTCCACCTGGCTCAGACAGCCTCGTCGACCTCGCGGTTGTCGGCGCCGGTCCGGCCGGCCTCGCGGCTGCGATGTACGGAGCTTCCGAGGGCCTGGCAACCATCCTGCTCGACTCAGTGGGCACTGGCGGGCAGGCAGCATCGAGCGCTCGAATCGAGAACTACCTCGGCTTCCCCTCGGGCCTCAGCGGTACTGAGCTGACATCGAAAGCTTTGGTTCAGGCCGAGAAGTTCGGGGCAAGACTGTACAGCCCGTGCAGGGTGGTGAAGCTGGACACGAGTGCCGAACATCTGGAGCTGCTCCTCGACGACGATTCTGTCGTGCGCGCGCGAGCAGTCATCATCGCGACTGGCGCTCACTACCGGGGGCTTCCGCTGGAGGGCTGGGCGCGGCTCGAGGGCGCAGGCATCTACTATGCGGCGACAGAGATCGAAGCCCGTCTCTGCGGCAACAGACCGGTGACCGTCATCGGTGGAGCAAACTCCGCCGGCCAGGCAGCGCTCTTTCTCGCCGAACGTGGCAGTCACGTGACGATAGCCATGCGCAGATCGGACCCCGCGAGCACCATGTCTGCGTACCTGCTCGACAGACTCAAGGCGCATCGACTCATCACCATACTTCCCGCAACCGAAGTCACCCTTCTCACGGGAACGGATTCGCTCTCGTCGATTGTTCTCACCGATCGCGTCACCGACCACGCGATCGAGAGAGAATGCCACGGGCTTTTCTGTTTCATCGGCGCGGAGCCCGCCACCGAATGGCTGTCAGACTCCGGGGTCAGCACGGATCACGACGGCTTCATCCTCACTGATGCCCCAGCACGAGGCGGCGAATTCCAACCCGAGGCCTACGAACTACTCGCCAGAGCGCCCCTCCCGTTCGAAACGAGCGTCCCGACTGTCTTCGCTGTGGGTGATGTACGCCACGGTTCGATGAAACGAGTGGCAGCGGCCGTGGGCGAAGGCGCCAGTGCTGTTCATTCCGTGCATGCAGCGATCGGTGTACAGAACTGACGTCGCGGCCGTTGGCGCGGAGGAGACTACCTGAGCCAGTGTCGCGGCAGATCGAGGGCAGCCGGTAGAGCGGTGTCACCGTCGCCCCGAGCTGCATTGACCTGCGCCTGCGTGAGGAACAGTGCCTCCGAGAGGTCCGCTCCTTCGAGCCGGGCGTCGCGGAGGTCCGCACCGAGGAGATCGACGCCCGCCAGGTCGACGTGCCGGAGATCCGCGGCGATGAGGTAGGCGCCGCGGAGATCGGCTCCGCACAGCCGGCGCGCACGGAGGTCACGACCGGCAAGGTCCGCCGAGGGATGCACGTCGGCGTCAGTGTCGGCGCTCGTGCCGTACCCGCCGCGCGCCTCCTCGCTCACGGCGATCAACAGGTGCCGGACATCCGCGCGGACAGCCTCAGCGTCAGACGCGAGGATCTCGGCAGTGTCGCGGTCGAGCATCCGCTGGATCTCGGCTCTGAGCTGGGCGACGGGCGCTGAGAGCTCCGTCGAAGAGGCTCGTTCGGCTGCTTCGACGAGGTACCAGAGCATCTCGTGCAGCTGCCGGGCGACAGCGAATGTGCTGAACATCTCGGCACTCGTGTCAGGGCGTTCCCTCCAGCTCGTTCCGCCGAAGAGGTTCTGCGACACATACTGGCCCGCGCCGAAGCAGTCGAAGACGGTGCATCCGCGAAAGCCTCGTGCGGGCAGCGATTCGTGGATGGAGCAGGAGAAATCGTCTGCCAGATTCAGGCATGGCGTGCCCGCTGGCTTGTCGATCGGGAACTCGCTGGATCTCTGGAAGCCGAAGGCTGTGCAGCAGAGGGCGAAGCAGTCCGCGCAGTTGGCGCGAAGGGCCGCGCGGTCGTCGGTGGTCGCGTCGGGAGGGTCGGTTGAGGTCATGGGTGAACGGTCTTTCTGGAGTGGTTCCCGGGGAAGGCGAGCTGGGCAACCATCTGTATCCGGCGTCCGTAACGGTCGAGGCCACGTTCGGCCTCGACCCCGATGAGTGAGCGGTGGAAATGCGTTGTCGGCTCTTCCTCGACAAAGCCCGCGTTCGCGTAGAACGGACCATTCCATGGGATGTCCGCGAAAGTTCGAAGCGAGATCCGGCTGTAGCCGCGGATGCCCGCCTCACGTTTGGCGGCCTCGACGAGCATCCGGCCGATACCTCTCCGCGCATCCCGGGGTGCCACGGAGAGTTGCTCCACGTGGCAGACTCCCTCGACTTCCAGAACGTGGACGAAGCCGGCGATGTGACCATCGTCGAGCTCGGCAACCATAATGAACCCGGGCTCGGAAGCGCGTGCAGCACCCGTCGGCGCGGGAGCCCAATCATCGGGCGCGAGCTCGTTGATCAGGAGTTCGTCGGCCTCGTTCTCGATCCTTTCCAGGGCTTCGAAGTCGGCCGGCTGGGCGGGGCGGACGAGGCATGGCATATAGCCAGCGTAAGCGCGCTGCATCTGATGGCTGGCGCAACACATTCCGTGGGCCAATCGCGCGGAACTCAGCTTCGGAACCGAACAGTCTGATGCGGCCGAGTTCGGTAGAGACAGAGTCGACATGTTTGGACCTCGTGATTACGTTGCCAGGAACAGTCCCCGATTGCGGATCAGACGTCTGAGGTACCGGGCAAGAACAAGCCGCTCCGCTATCCAGCCGGCCGGTCCGAACGGTGCGGTGAATGTCACGCGGTCCGTCATCTGTGTACCTGACGAACTAGCGGCGAAGAGATGCTCGTGACGGAACGATCTGAAAAGGCCGTTGACCTGCTCGTCGACAAAGCGCTCAGGAGCATCGAATTCGGTCACTCGGCTTTTCAGATCGAAGCGCAGTCCTAGGTGCTTCGCACTGAACGTCACTTCCTGATCGAGCCCAATCAGGCCGGCCACGACGTCGCCCGATGCCCGTTCGCCGCTTTCGGCTTGCGACTGTTCGTGAAGGCCGATGTCCTTTGCTCGGTCGAAGAGCTCACTCACGCTCCGGGTGGATTGAGTGATGCATTCGAATGTGACGGTCACGCTCTACCTTCTCCCCTTGGGCGCTAGACGCGGAGCGTCGAGCGGAAGATCGTCACAGCGGTCGCGGCTGAACATCTGATGGTCCCATTAGATCAGCTGGGATCTCCCTTCGTCATGCGGGACGGGGACTCCGCACAGTGGTCCAAAAATCGCCCGCACGCTGCGCTGGCGACGCCGTCCCAAGGAACTTCGTCTAGGCGAAGCGGGCGGAGGCGCGCTGGTAGTACTCGTCACTTGCGGTGAAGCCTGCCCGCACGGCCGAATCCCCGCGGCTGAGGTCCGCCGCCGCCCAGAGCTGCAGTCCGCTCTCGTCGGGGAATCGCGCGAGGAACCGGTCGTAGATCGTGGTGACCCGGCGGCGGGCGGCCTCAGTCGAACCGTAGATCTGGTCAGTCAGCCACGGCCTGGTCGAGTTGAGGTCGGGGTGCATCCAGTTCTGCGACATCATCTGGGCGTAGGACGCGGTCAGCCAGAACCCTCCTTCGCCGCCCATGGCCTCACGACCGAGGATCGTCGCGTAGAGCGTGTCGAGAAACGACCCGTCATTCGGGTTCATGCCGTACCGGGCTGCGGCGCGCAGGTAGAACTCGTCGGATTCGAACAGTGCCTTTTCGATGTCGTCATTCGTGACAGCGCCGCGATGCATGGCTTCGAGCCAATTCGCGATGCCAGCCGGCTCTCCGTCGCGACCGAGCACCGTCTGGTAGGCCTGCTCGATCCGGATGGTGCGATATTCGTCACTGTTGGCGAACCCGTCGGCGATGATGCTGCGGGGCGCGCCCGCCGCGAGTTTTGCCGACCAGAAGGCAACATCGTCGGCAGAGGGCTGGCGCGACAGGAAGTCGGCGTAAAGAGCGGTGATGAAGGCGGCCCGCGGCGCAGCGGATGCTCTGCTGACGCCCGCGGCCTGTTTCGCTTGAGACTGCGGCACTGAGGCTGACTCCGAGGCGGCCCGAGTCGACACGACACGTACTTCCGGCGCTGCTTGCGCTGATGGTGCGATCGTGGCGGTCAATGCCGTAGCGAGAACGGCCCCCGCCACGATTCTGGCGATATGCATGCCTGTTGACATCGACTTTCCTCCCTTGCGGACCGACCTTGCCGGCCCCAGCCGCGTTGTTCGGCTTCCCCGCCCACCACCGTAACGACGGAGGAAGGATGCGAGCAGAGTCTGTGAAATTGCTCAGTGAACGACGACGTCTTCGAGTTCGCCCGGCGACCCCCACTGGCTCGTCACAGTCGGCATAAGACCTGTGACAGGAGCCAGACGGGATCTATGAAGAGCGGGTGCTGAGTTCCTTGATTCTCGCGATGTAGTCCTCAACTACACGTGCCCCCTCGAAGTTGTAGACGCTGGACCCTGTTTTGTTCACCGCGACCGGCAGTACGACTCTGCCTTGATCAGTTTCGATGGTGAACACGATCCTCGAAAGGGGTCGTACTCCAGCCATGATCTGCACCCGTGAGATGTGGGTGATGTGACTCCAGGGTATTGAGACGTAGTCTGATCGTTTTCCGTATCCCCACCCGAGGTGTACCCCCTCACGGTCTGCGCGGACAAGGTAGAAGACCAGGAGCAAGGGCGGGCTCGAGCCCAGCTCGCTCAGAGCCTGCCTGAGCCCAGGCCGTACGTCAGAGGTGAAGACGAGAGCATCCGGTCGCTCCGAGATCACCCGCGCACGGCGGTCGTTAGCGCGATGACCGATCACGGCGAAGACGCCTATGACGACGGCGAAAATGACCCCGCTGATCGCGACTGTGGTCACCAGTACGAAGGCTCCTTGAGATTCGTCGAGGCTCTCGACTGAATCGGCCTTGAAAAGCAGGCCTATTCTGACCACGATGAAGATCCCGAATACTGCCAGGAACGCGCCGCCAATGACCTGTCTGGTGCGGGACTTTGACTTGGACGTCGGAACCATCGGGAGATACTCCTTCTGCTCCCAGTGTGCACGATCTCCGACAGTGCCATCTCAACCAGTGAAGGCCGATTCGACCGAACTGGTCCATGCGCAAAGCAGTCGATAGCGGCCGGTATGCCGAATGTCGGACGCTTGCGAACTTAATCACCCCGGCTGGCTCGCCTAGCCAACTCCGTCTGTATCGTCGACTTCTGAATCCTCTGCTAATGCTCGAACAGCATCTTCGTCCCCGGCCTGCGCGGCCTTCCACAGCCAGCTTGCTGCTTCCTCCTCGCGGCCTTCCCGCTCGAAGAGCAGCGAGAGGTTCCAGGCTGAGTACGCGTCGCCAAGCTGGAACGCGCGCCGATAGAGCTGTTCGGCAGCATCCCGGTCACCCTGCTCGGCAAGACGGTTGGCCAACGGAAGCATGCACATGAGGTTGCCCGCCGCGACCCCATCGACGAACGTCCTGTGTCCCTGGTCAGCCCGATCGGTGGCGACAAGCAGGTGTCCAAGGGACGCCCAAGCCGAATCGTAGTAACGCATACCTTCTCGCAGCTGAGTCTCCGCGCCTTCGTCAGTGAAGAAGTGCCACCTCCAACAGCCCACGACCCCGACCGCGTACAGTCGATCTTCGCTTTCGAGCGTCGGCAGCGCCTCAGTCATCAGCGCAAGTGCGCGGCCGTACTCCCCTCGCCCGTGCTCCACTCGTGGTGGAACATCGCGAGATCCCGATCGTCCATCTCAAAACCCCCACCCAATCCTCCTACCGCGGCGGGCGTCCACCGGGACGATGTCAGCCGCCTGTGAAACTGGAACGCATGCGTTGCAGCTCGGCCTCCTGCGCGAATTCCGCTGAAGTCAGGGGCGGTCCCGGGCGAAAGAATCGGACGGTGGCGATGACCACACGTCCTGCGACTCGCATGAACTTCCTCATGACTTACCTTCTCGCATCTGACAGCGAATGGGTAGGGACGGCGATAGACGCCAGGCTCGACCGCAAAGGCGTTCTCTCTGTCCGTGTTTCTGAAGCGGACCCCTACCGGGATCAACCGACGCGCGGCCTCCCTGGGAAAGCGATCAGCGAGAAGAGCGCCGTGAGTGTGGATGCGCCGACAACGATCCAGATCACCATCGACGGGCCGGAGGCTCCGACGACCACGCCTGCCACGAGCGTGCCGGCGCCGACTCCGAGGGTCATGGCGCTGACGACCCAGCCGTTCGCCTCGGTGAGAACAGCGGGCGGGCTGAGCTCGGAGATCCGTTCGAAGACCTGGCCGAGCGTCGGAGGGAGCATCAGCCCGGAGATTCCCGCGGCGACGATATAGGCCAAGGCCGGAAGCGCTGTGGCGGCGAGCGGGAGATACCCGACAGCGAGGAGGATGCCGCACAGGGCCAGCAGGCGTTCCGGAGTGGAGCCGAGAGGCCGGATGCCGACGACAGTTGCGCCGATCAGAGCGCCGACGGCGTTGACAGCGAGGATCCAGCCGGCCAGTCCGGGGTCGGCCCGGGCCGCCTCGGAGGCGGTGGCGACGATGGTGAGCGCTCCGACGGGAAGGCCGATGCCGAACGTGAAGGCGGCGACCCGTGCGACGGCGGGCAGGAGGATGGGGGACTGCTCGCCGCTGTGCGCGGTGACATTGCTGGGCCGCTTCGTCGACGCGGCTCGCGGGGCGGGGTTGATGCTGAAGGCGAGCGCGCCGATCAGGCCGAGCCCGCCGGCGAACAGCAGGTTGCCGACCGGTCCGAAGACGGCGATACCGGCGACGGTCAGCAGGGGGCCGATGATGAAGATGATCTCCTGGGCTCCGGCGTCCAGGCTGAAAGCCGCTTTCAGCGGGGGGCCGGGGCTCACCAGTCGCGGCCACAGTGCGCGAAGCGCCGGCTCGAGCGGCGGCGTGAAGATTCCTGCGGCTGCGGCAAGTGCTATCGCTGCTCCCGGCGCCGGGTCGAGAGTCAACGCCATGCCGGTGAACGCCAGGAAGCTCAGGATGCCGCTGACGACGAGAACAGTGACCTGGCCGAATCCGTCGATGAGTCTGCTGAGGAGCGGCTGCCCCACGGCGCCTGCGACGACGTAGACGGCTGTGATCAGACCGGCAAGCGCGAAGTCCCCGCTCGTCGAACGGACGAGCTGCACGATCGCAAGGGCCGCCATCGCGCCGGGGAGCCTCCCCAGAAGGGAGGTGATCAACAGGTAGCCGGTGTGCCTGGTTCGCAGAACGGAAACCACCGGGTAGGACGAGCTTGTCATACAAGCCAGTCTGGTGCCCTGCTCAGAGAGACCGGGATTACCGAGGCGCGCTGAGACGAGTGGATGAGGGTGCATCGTCGGGGCGGTAGCCGGGGTACCCCGGCCCTCGACGGAAACTGATGTCTTCGAGATGGACCTGCTGCTTGCAATGGGAGCAGGCGACCATGGCGTCGAAGTCGTGGCCGCAGGTGTCGTGCTCGAAGATCAGCGGGTCTTCGTCTGGGCTGAGAGCGTGAGCGCGACCCCAGGTCGCCATGGCGAGCAGCACGGGATAGGTGTCCCGGCCTTTCTGTGTCAGCAGATACTCGTACCGGGCGGGGTGGTCCTGGTACGCGGCCCGCTCGAGGAGACCTTCTTCGACAAGCGTCTTGAGCCGATCCGTCAGGATGTTTCGGCCGATGTCGAGCGCCTCCTGCAATCGATCGAACCGCTGGTTGCCATAGAAAGCCTCCCGAAGGATCAAGACATTCCAGGCGTCGCCGAAGATGACGCTGGCGCGGGCGATGGTGCACGGCCAAGCCGACGTATCTGTGCGCTTCATAAGTCCTCCAGGTGGGTGTCGACCGTCGCTCCCGCCGTGCGACGACTTGCGTTTTATCATGCAACTCACTTACAGTCTATGGCAGTTGCTTAATGCAACTCACTCGATGGAAGGAATATCCATGCCCCACTACCATCTTGCCTCCGGCGCCGCATGAGCGGCCTGACGAAGCGAGTCGCCGCGTGGGCGGCCTCCGGCAACTACGAGACCGTCAACGAACGTCAGATCTTCGTGCACCGTGGCGGCGGCGATGGCCCGCTCGTGGTGCTGCTGCACGGCTATCCGTCCAGCAGCTACGACTGGCGAGGCATCCTCCCGGCCCTCGAGGCGACAGGCTTATCTGTGCTCACGTTCGACTTCCTCGGCTTTGGCCTCTCCGACAAACCCACCGATGTCGTCTACTCCCTTCAGACTCAGGCCGACGTCGCTGAGGAACTCATCGCTGGCCGGCCCGCTCTGCTCATCGCCCACGACCTGGGTGACTCCGTCGCCACCGAACTGATGGCTCGCGACATCGACGGCGCTCTCACTTTCACCCTGAACGGGGTGATGATGACCAACAGTTCCGTCATCATCGGTGAAGCGAACCTGACCGCAGCGCAGAAGCTCCTCCGCGGACGATTGGGGCCTCTTGTTGCACGATTGGTCTCAGAAAAGGTCATCCGGAAGCAGCTCGCCGGGGCATTCTCTTCCACGCACCCGCTCACCGAGCAGGAAGGCGATGACCAATGGTCGCTGCTGGCCTTCCATGGCGGAGACAAGATCATCGACAGGCTCAGCTACTTCAACCGAGAACGGGTCCAACTCGCCGATCGTTGGGAAGGCGCCATCCGTGACTGGCCGGGCCGCCTTGCGGTCGGCTGGGGAGGACAGGACCGCATCTCGGGCCAACCCGTCCTCGACGCCATCCTCAAACTCAACCCCCGGGCCGACGTGACCCGCTGGCCCGACCTCGGACACTTCCCTCAGATCGAAGACCCGGCGACCGTCAGCAGTCTCGCCGTCGCATTCGCCACCGGCCCGGTGATAGATACTCGACCGGTTTAGTGAAATGATCGGTTTACATTACTGAGGTCGTCATGCTCTCTGTGTCAGACGTGGTCGAGGCGACGGCGCAGCCCGCTATGAACCGGTGGTTCTACAACCTGTTCCTCGCGACGACGACTCGCGCTGGCCGTCTGAGCCGCCGGCGCACCAACTACCGATCGATCTGAGCCGTCAAGCCACCCGCCTCACCGTTCCACCCGTTCCACGAACATTCCAGAGAAAGCCGAGATCGCCATGCGCGCTGTTATGCACTCCACCTTCGGAGAGCCCTCCGAGATCCTCTCGGTCGAAGAGGTCCCGACGCCTGATCCCGGCCCCGGAGAGGTGCGCGTCCGAACGCTCCTGTCTCCGATCCACAACCACGACCTCTGGACGATCCGCGGCACCTACGGCTTCAAGCCCGAGCTCCCGGCCCGCACCGGAACCGAGGCCGTCGGCTTCATCGATGCGCTCGGCGAGGGCGTCACCGGCGTCGAGATCGGCCAGCGCGTCGCGACCGGCGGCACCTTCGGCGTATGGGCCGAGTACTTCGTCGCCAAGGCTCAGGCACTCCTGCCCGTTTCGGACGACATCTCCGACGAGGTCGCCGCGCAGCTCGTCTCCATGCCGTTCAGCGCCATCAGCCTGCTCGAGTCACTCGACCTCGCCGAGGGTGACTGGCTCGTGCAGAACGCCGCCAACGGTGCCGTCGGCCGCCTGGTCGCGCAACTCGGAGCCGCCCGCGGCATCAACGTGGTCGGCCTTGTGCGACGCGCCGAGGGCGTCGACGAGCTGGCGGCCCAGGGCATCGGCAACGTCGTCGCGACGGATTCGGCCGACTGGCGCGACCGCGTCAAGGCGATTGTGGGCGACGACCGGATCCTGGCCGGTGTCGACTCAGTCGGTGGTCCGGCGAGTGGCGAGGTGCTGTCGCTGCTCAGCGAGAACGGCACCCTCGTCGTGTTCGGTGCGATGCAGTCGCCCGTGATGGAGATCCGCTCGGGCGACGTGATCTTCAAGCAGGCCACGGTCAAAGGGTTCTGGGGCAGCGCGGTCAGCACGAGTATGTCGGCTGCTCAGCGCGGTGCGCTTCTGTCGGAGCTGGTGCGCAGGATCCAGGACGCCACGATCACCCTCCCCGTCGAGGCGACCTACTCGTTCGACGATGCCCGCCAGGCCGCGGCTGCGAACTTCACTCCGGGTCGCGCCGGCAAGATCCTGCTGCGCCCCTGACCCCATCGAGTTCTGGGCGTCTCTGGATGGCAGGATCGAGTCCATGGGGCTCATATTCGATGATTTGGTGTGGACGTCGTATTCGCAGTTGTGGTTGCTCAGCGAGGGGCCAGAGCAGGGAGACCCGACGGATTTGTTCCGCGGTCAGGTGAACGGTCTGTGCGGTACGGCGCAGGCGGGCTCTGCATTTCTGGTCACCGGGACTCACACGGGACTGGTTCCGGTGCGAGTCATGATTCTCACGGCGCCTCCGCCGTCAGGCGGCTGGGAGGAGATCGTAGAGGCCACCTTCACCCCGGTCGGCAGGACAGCTGGGCTTTATGGATGGGCCGCTGATGCCAGCGTGCTTTTCGAGCTGCCCGCCCCCACCTATCGATTGCGGTACTCCGCGTCGAAGATGGATGCCGGCAAGGCGCAAGATCTTGCAACCGTGGAGCAGCCAGCTCCCGACAGATATCAGATCGACTTGTGGCCGGCGCCTCCCGAGCCTGACAGTATTCTTCGACGAACCAGCGACAACGCGGGCTACTGGCACGACCACGGCTTCCAGGCGTGATTCCGCATGGCCGGCCCCCTCAACCATGCGGTCGACTGCTTCGCCGACGCGAGCGTGATTGATCAGCGCGGGGTTTCCGAACGGTGTCGATCGCAGAACGGGCCTCAGGGCTCCGTTCTGAAACCTCGACGAAGGCCCTCGAACGCGCGGCTCAGCCAGGGCTCGGGGTGATCGTCGTCGCTCGCCGCCCAGAGCGCCAGCGCTGTCCAGCTCGCTGCCCACACGGTTCGTGAGGCGACCTGGGGCAGCAAGTCGTCCGCTTGGAGTCCCAGCCGCCCGGCTACGAATTCGGCGACGATGAGAGTGAATTCCGCCATCTTCTCGTCGGTGTGGCCTTGAACGGCTGGGATCGACGTGATGACCGTCACCTGGGATCGCAGCAGCGTCAGCTCCGAGTCGTCGGAGTGGATCAGCTCGGGGAGCACGTCGCAGAGAACGTCCATCGTGCCTCGGTCGGGTGGCGCAGCGGAGAGCTTCTCGCGAAGCCACGAGGCATCGCGCTGTGAACCATGCCAGACGAGGCTGCTCTTCGAGGGGAACCATCGGAACAGGGTCGGCCGACTGATCCCCGCAGCAGCAGCGATGTCGTCCATGGTCGTCTCATCGAACCCGTTCTCGAGGATCAGACGAAGGCCCACAGCGGCGATAGCCGTCTCGCTCGCAGCCCGCGGACGGCCTCGCCCTCGTTTTTGCGGCTCTTCTGACATGGATCGACCCTATCTCCCACCGATTATCGACACTGAGTATTGATTATCTGCCCGCAGAGTGGAAGCATTCGATTCATGGAAAAACTTGAAGGCAAAAAAATCCTCGTCACCGGCTTCACCGGTCGTCTCGGCGGTGCATTCGCCGAGGGGCTGGCGAAGAACAACGACGTAACCGGTGTGACGCTCATCGCCAGTGACGCCGAACTCGACGCGTGGAGAGGACGAGGTGTTGATCCCTACGTGCTCGATCTCGCCGACGACGACTACGGCTCGCTGCCGAGCGACTTCGACTATGTCGTCCACACGGCCGCGGCCGTCTATCCGAAGAGCTTCGAGGACGGCATGCGCGCGAACGCCGAAGCCCCTGCGCTGCTGATGAAGCACACGCGGAACGCGAAAGCATTCCTGCACGTATCGACCACGGGCGTCTACATCGAGAACCTCGACCCGTACTACCGGGCGACCGAGCAGGACATCATGGGCGGCAGCCAGCTGATGGGTCACTACACCGGCACGAAGGCCGCAGGCGAGGGCGCGGTCCGGGCCATGGCGAGGACCCTCGGTCTGCCGACGATCATCTGCCGGATGGACGTGCAGTACGGCACCTACAGCGACGGCGGCCTCCCGGTGAAGTTCCTCTCCGACGTCATCAACGGCAGCCCCATCAACCTCCCCAAGTCGTATGACTGGGTGAAGGCTCTGGTGCACCAGGACGACCTGTTCTCATTCATCGAGCCGTGCCTGGGAGCCGCGACGGTACCTGTTCCGACGGTCAACTGGTCCGGCGACGAGCAGATCAAAGCGGAGGAATGGATCGGCTATCTGGGTGAACTCGTCGGCGTTGAACCCGTCTACAACTACGAGGACGCCCTCGCACTGCCCGGCGGGGCACCGAGTGCAGAGTACCGGAAGACGATCACCGGGCCGGCAACGGTCAGCTGGCGGGAGGGTCTGAAGCGGATCGTCGAGTTCTGGGAACCCCGGATCCGAGAAGCGCAGCACGTGTCGCGCACCTCCTGAGCATCTGTACACCGACTGGATGATGTCCCCCGGACAGCCGGCAGGATAAGTTGGTCGGTGTCGAAGGAGAACCATGATTTCAACCAACAACGCCGTTGTCCTGGCAGGGGGCGGGGTAGCGGGAATCGCCTGGGAGACAGGCTTCTTCCGCGGGCTCGACGACGAGGCGCCGGGCTTGGTGAGCCGTATCCTGACCCCGTCGACATCGTTGATCGGAACCTCAGCCGGTGCAACCGTCGCAGCCCAGATCGCCACCGGCAACAGCGTTCATGACCTCTTCGAGAGGCAGCTGGCGGCGATGTCAGCCGAGGTGAACGTCACGATCGATCTGGCACAGATGGGTTCAGTCGTCGCCGAGGCGATGGCCGGCGTGACGTCACCCGAGCAGATGCGCCCGAAGCTCGGCGCTCTGGCTGTGGCAAGCGAGACCCCTCCTTCCGAGGTTCGTCGCGCGGTCATTGAGGCGCGAGTGGGTACCGAGCAGTGGCCCGCCTGGCCGTTGCTCATCGCGGCTGTCGACACCGGCACAGGAGAACTCCGGGTATTCGACAGCACTTCGGGCGTCGGCCTGGTGGATGTCGTCGCGGCCAGCTGTGCCGTTCCCCTGGTTTGGCCGCCGGTCGAGATCGACGGGCGCCTCTACATGGATGGGGGCATCCGGTCAATCGGCAACGTCGACCTTGCAGCTGGCGCCGAGCAGGTACTCATCCTCGTTCCGGCGGCGGCAGATTCTCCCCTCGGGCCGTCAGTCCCCGACGAGCAGCTGCAGGCTCTGTCTCCTGCCCGTGTTCATCTGGTTGTGGCCGATGCCGCGTCACTCATGGCCATGGGCCCCAATCCGCTGGATCCCTCGTCCAGACTCCCCTCAGCCACTGCCGGCCGGGAACAAGGACGTCGACTCGCGGCCGAGGTCGACGCTTTCTGGCGCTGATCGCGGGGACACCGTGACGGATCGAGTTGGCCGGGCCGTCAGAGGACCTGGTGCTTCTTGTCAGCCCCGAACTTCGGCCGAGGCGCTGTCCGGTCCGTCAGGGGCGGACGCGGGAGCGGCGCCCCTCGAAGCTGACGACGTCGCCGGGCTGCAGCTGCCGTCCGCGGCGAAGGTCGACCTCCCCGTTCACCGTCACCTCGCCGTTCGCGATGGCGTCTTTGACGTGCCCGCCGGAGTCGAGGAGTCCGGCGAACTTCAGGAACTGCCCGAGGCGGATGACCTCCCCGCCGATCGGCACGTCTTCGATCGGAGCCTGGTTCGTCATCCTGAAATGCTAGCTGGAGACACGCACGTCGTGGTTCGACCCGTCTTCCCCGCCGATCGGTACGTCTCCGAGCGGAGCTATCGGTTCTGGATTGTTGCTCTCAGCTTGTCGATCGGGATTTTCGGGGTGCGGTCGGCGCGGAGGAGTCCGTTGGTTTCTTGTCCGGTGTCGGTGAGTTGGGTGTAGCAGAACCCGGACAGGATGGGTGATTGTTGGGCGGCACAGATGAGTTCGACGACTTTGGTTTCGAATTCTGGGGCGTTGTGGGCTGTGCTGTAGCCCCACGCGCCGGCGATGGGTTCTTCGATGTAGCTGACGCCGCCGAATTCAGTGAGCATGATGGGCTGCTCGTGGTCGAGCTGCGTCACGGAGACTCGGCGGCCGTTCGGGCCGAAGCCTTCGAGGACCGCCTGCACGGAACTATCTGAGGCGTAGCGGTTGATGATGGTGGTCGGGTCGGTGTCGTAGTCGTGAATGGTCCAGATGTCGGATGAGGTGTGTTCCCAACCGTCGTTGGAGATGACGGGTCTCGTTGGGTCGATGGCCCTGGTGAGGTCTGTCAGGCTGCGGCTGAAGGCCTGTTGTTGGGGGCTGTGGGCGATGTGTTGCAGCCCCCAGCTCTCGTTGAAGGGCACCCAGACCACGATGGATGGGTGTGAGCGGTCACGGCGGATGAGCGACATCCATTCTGTTGTCAGGCTGACGACCGCGCGGGGGTTGAAGTCGTAGGCGCTGGCGGTCTCGCCCCAGATGAGGAGCCCGAGTCTGTCGGCCCAGAACAGGAACCTGGGGTCTTCTGCTTTCTGATGGATGCGCGCGGTGTTGAAGCCGAGCTCTTTGATGAGTTCGACCTCGCGCCGGAGCGCCTCAGGGCTGGGTGCTGCGAGGTGGGACTCTGGCCAGTAGTTCTGCGAGAGCACCGAACGAAGGTACAGGGGCCGGTCGTTGAGGAGGAATCGACGTCGCGACGTGGCGACCGACCTGAGGCCGAAGTAGCTGGAGACAGTGTCGACGCGTTCGTCTCCGTGGGTGAGGATGATCGTCGCGTCGATGAGTCGCGGGTGTTCCGGGTCCCACAGAAGTTCTTCGTAGTGTTGTCCGTTGCGCTGCCGGTCGAGGGTCAGCTGCAGCTGCGCTGTCTGCTGGCTGACGCGGAATCGGGCTTCGGCAAGTGGCTCGTCGCCGAATTGCAGGCGAATTGTCGCCCACGTGTCGTCCTTCGGCTGGATGCTGAAGGACAGCTCGAGGGAGACGCTTGCCGCGGGGAGGTCGGACTGCCACGAGAGCTCGTCGATGTGCAGGGGCGGGACGGCCTCCAGCCAGACGGGTTGCCAGATTCCGGTGGTGCGGTGGTACCAGATCGAGTGCGGGGATTCCAGCCAGTCCTGCTTGCCGCGGGGGATGGACACATCGTGCGGGTCGTCGAATGCGCGGACGATCAGGGTGTTCTCGCCTTCCGGGGAAAGCGAGTCTGTGATATCGAAGGAGAACGCCGACTGGCCTCCCTCGTGCGTGCCGAGGAACTGTTCGTTGAGCCACACGTGAGCGACCCAGTCGACTGCTCCGAAGTGCAGAATGACGCGGCTCTTCTCCTCACTGTGCCCTGCGCGGGTGAGATCAGCTTTCGAGACAGCACGCCGGTACCAGACGACAGGGTGGTAGCTGGTGTCTCCGATCCCTGACGCGGGAGATTCGGGCGGGTACGGAACGGTGATAGAGCGATCGAACACCGCCCTCGTGGGCTGTTCGTCCGGGCCGCTTCCGTATCCGAAGTCCCAGGGCCCGTCGAGTTCGAACCAGTGTGACCGCATGAGTTGCGGGCGGGGATATGTCCCGTCCTGGTCAGAGGCGACTGGGGCAGTCAATGAGGTCATGCGCTTGCTCGTTTCGCGATCTGGAACGGAATTGTGGTTTCAAGGCTCTGTGCCGCGACAGTTCGGGTTGGGTCCGGTTTGCCGGCATCGAGGAGCAGGTCGAGCGCAGCGTGGGCGATGGCGTCTTTGTCGGGGGAGATGCTTGTCAGCGGGGGAGTCGCAAAACGGCCTTCTTCGATGTCGTCGAACCCGATGACAGCGACATCTTCTGGCACCCGAATACCCCTCGAGATCAGGGTGTGCATTGCGCCGAGTGCCAGAAGGTCGTTGAACGCGAACACCGCGTCGAAGTCAGCACCATTCGCGAGCAGTCCTTTCATGGCGGCGACTCCGTCTGCGCGTTGGAACTCGTTGACGAAAGCGACGAGGGTCGGATCGGGTGTGATTCCGGCTCCAGCCAGTGCTGCCCGATATCCGGCCAGGCGGAGGTCGGCCGTTTCTCGGGGGGCGTCGGATTGCGCCCCGATCGCGGCGATTCGGCGCCGGCCGCTCGCCAGGAGATGGTTGGTGGCGGCTTCTGCGGCTTTGGCGCTGTCCACAGCGACGTGGGGAAAGGCGCTTTCGCCGATGTGTTCGCCCAGAAGCACGATGGGCATGGAGTCTTCGCGGTGGGTGAGGTCCCGGGCGGTCAAGGCCAAGGCGCTCAGGATGACGCCGTCCATGACGGGTATGCCGACACCGTCTGCGATCCGTCGTTCGGCCTCGAAGTCTCCGTTCGTCTGGTTGATCAGCACCGTGATCGACCGCGCCGCTGCTGCGCGCACGACGGCTGAGGCAAGTTCGGCGAAATAGGGCTGGGCGAGGTCGGGCAACGCCAGCGCGATCATCCCACTTCGCCCGCTTCGAAGCTGGCGTGCTGCTGCGTTGGGGCGGTAGCCGAGCTCGACGATCGCGCGGTGCACGCGCTCCTTGAGTTCGTCGCCGACCCAGCCGGTGTTGTTGACCACGTTCGATACCGTCTTGGCTGAAACCCCCACGTAGTCACCGACGTCTTTCAGGGTCGTCTTTCCCACTTGTCCTCCTTTCGCATGACTCTCTCATCACGATCATTCAACGTTTACCATGCCGAGACAATAACAGTTGCACAGTTTTCTGGTGCGGGGTATAAATGGTCTCAATCACATCGTTCAACGTTGAACGAATCTTCGAGGGAGAAGCACATGAGGTCAAATCACAGCACAACCAGTCCGGGCGGTCCGCGCCGCCGGTGGTTGCCGGTCGGTGGGGTGGCGTTCATCGCCGCGTCCGCGTTGCTGCTCGGCGGCTGCGCCGGAGGCGGAGCTCCATCCGGCGGGTCAGGCGACTCCGGGGGAAAAGTGACGCTGAGCTTCTGGAACGGATTCACCGGACCCGACGGCCCCGCCCTGCAGAAGGTCGTCGACGACTTCAATGCCTCCCAGGACGGCGTGGAGGTGCAGACGAACATCATGCCGTGGGACACCCTCTACCAGAAGGTCCTCACTGCGGCAGCTGGAAAAGACGGCCCGGACATCGTGGCCATGTCCGCGTCCCGGTTACCTCAGTACATCGACGAAGGTCTCTACCAGCCGCTCGATGACTACTACACCAATGCCGACAACGACTCGGAGGCCCTGGCTTCCGCTGCCGTGAACGCTTCGATCTTCGACGGAAAGAACTACGGCGTACCCGTCAACCTCGCGACCATGCTGATGTACTACAACAAGGACCTGTTCACCGCTGCGGGTCTCGACCCGGAGAAGCCGCCGACCAGTTGGGATGAGTTCGCGGCGATGGTTCCGAAGCTGACGGTCGATGAGAACGGCGACGGCAAGCCGGAGCAGTATGCGATCGCGCTCGGCGATCACGAGACGGTGCCGATGTATCAGCCCTTCCTGTGGAACGCCGGCGGGGGAGTGGTTTCCGAAGACGGCAAGACCTCCGAGCTCGGTTCGGCCGGATCTCTGAAGGCCCTCAACTTCTGGGTCGATCTGGTGAAGAACAAGAAAGCGTCCCCCGTCGGTCTGTCCGGCGCGGATGCCGACAAACTGTTCACGACCGGTAAGGCTGCCATCGAAATCGTCGGACCATGGGCCACGACCGGGTTCAAAGACGCGGGCATCAACTTCGGCCTCGCGAGGCAGTTCGCCGGTCCGAGTGCGCAGACCACGCTCGCAGATGTGGTGTCCATGTCGATTCCTGCCTCGGCCGATGACTCCACGAAGCAGGCCGCCTACACGTTCTTCAAGTACTGGAACTCCAAAGACGGCCAGAAGACGTGGGCGGAAGGATCGGGGTTCCCACCCACCCGCTCTGACATCGCCTCCGACATCACGACCAACCCGTACCCGGCAGTCTTCGGCGCACCGGATATCGTCGATGACTCTCAGGTGCTGCTTGCCGGGGTAGCGGCCGGTGGAACCATCACCACGACCATCTTCGAACCGACTCTGCAGAAAGCACTGAACGGCGAGGGAACAGTCGATGAGCTCTTCCCCGCAGCATCCGATCAGGTTCAAGCCGAACTCGACAAATAACTCCCCCTCACCCAACCGAGCTGTGGGGTGACACCCCGGGTGTCGCCCCACAGCTGAACGGAAGTGGCACCGTGACAGTTCTGCAAAGCGCCCCGCAGCGGGGCGCCCCACCCGCTCCGAAACCCCCTGCTGTGCACCCCGCAAAGAAGCGGGTGTCGCGGAAGGCCATCACGGCGTGGCTCTTCCTCGCCCCGTCGTTGTTGGTCCTCGGCGGATTCACTCTGTATCCGATGATCCAAGCCGCCTACCTTTCGCTCACGGATTACAACCTCATCCGTGCCGCGAAGTGGGTCGGCCTCGACAATTACGCCGAGTTGTTCGGTGACGATGCGTTCTGGAACGCCTTCGGGAACACCGTGCTCTATGCCGCCGTCGTGACCCCCGCCACGATCGTGTTGGCGTTGGCTTTGGCGTTGTTCCTGGACCGGCAGTTCGTTGGACGAGCGTTCGTCCGAACAGCGATCTTCCTGCCGTTCATCGTCTCGCTCGGAATCATCGCCATCGCCTGGGCCTTCCTCCTGGACCCCAACATCGGACTGGTGTCGTACTGGCTCTCACAGATCGGTATCGTCGCCGAACAAGGCGTTCTCAGCGACCCCCGCTGGGCAATGCCTGCTGTGATGTTCGTGGGCGTCTGGAAGAACGTCGGTTTCTACATGGTCATCTACCTCGCTGGCCTCCAGTCCATCCCCGAAGAACTCCGCGAGGCGGCTCGGCTGGACGGCGCGAACGCGTGGCAGCGATTTCGGAACGTCACCCTTCCGCTTCTGTCCAATCAGACGATGCTCGTCTCCGTCATGGCGCTCATCGCCAGCCTCCAGGCCTTCGACCAGATCTACGTCATGACCCACGGTGGCCCGTTCTTCCGCACAGAGACTCTCGTGATGCTGATCTACCGAGAGGGCTTCCAAGAACTTCGGTTCGGCTACGGCGCCGCCATCTCCTGGGTGCTGCTGCTCTTCGTCCTCATTCTCTCGATCACCCAATACGGATTCTTCCAACGACGGCAGGTGAAGTACTAAATGACCATCACCCGAAACCGTTCCTACATCAGCACCAGGTCCCTCACCAAATGGCTGAGCACACTCGCAGGGATCGTGATCGCACTCGCCGTGCTTCTCCCGATCGTCTGGATGGCGTTCACTGCTTTCAAGCCCGAAGCCGACATCGTCACCTTCCCGCCAACACTCTGGCCCCGCGAGCTCACATTCGAACACTTCCAGGAGGTGTGGAACCGGATCCCGTTCGCGAAGCTCTACCTGAACACCATCATCTTCGCCGGCTCCGTGACCGTCATCTCTCTGCTGTTCGACTCCATGGCTGCGTATGCGCTCGCCCGGCTGCAGTTCCGGGGCAGCAACGTCGTGCTCGTGGGCATCCTGATCCTGCTGATGCTCCCGTTCCAGGTCACGTTGATTCCGCTGTACGACATGCTGAACACCGTCGGGCTGACCAATACCCTCCCCGGGCTCATCATCCCGCGAATGACCAACGCCTTCGGCATCTTCTTCCTCCGCCAATTCTTCCTCTCCCTGCCCAAGGATCTGGAGGAAGCAGCACGAGTCGACGGTGCCAGCGAATGGCGGATCTACGCCCGGGTCATCATGCCGCTGGCGAAACCTGCTCTGCTGACTCTCGGTCTGTTCCACTTCCAATACAACTGGAACGACCTGCTCTGGCCCCTCATCATGTCCGCGGATGTGTCATCCGCGACACTCCCTGCAGGCCTCGCCCTGTTCATGGGACAGCATGTTGTCGAATACGGGCTCCTCATGGCCGGCTCTCTCCTCTCCCTTCTGCCGGTCGTTGCGTTCTTCCTCATCATCCAGCGCAGCTTCGTCGCCGGCATCGCCACCACCGGGCTCAAATGAGCTCCCTCGCAACCAGAAAGGACCCCGTGCCCGAACAGCACTGGATGCTCGACAACACCCTCCACTTCGGCGTCGGAATCGAAGACACCTTCGTCCCCCAGGAACGCATCGGACAACGACGACTCGACGAATACGAACTCACCCAGCACTACGAACACTGGCGCGAAGACCTCACCCTTGCCGCCGAGGCCGGTGCAGAATTCATCCGCTGGGGAATCCCCTGGTTCATCGTCGAGCCCCGCGCCGGTGAGTTCGACTGGCGGTGGCTCGACGAGGTCGCAGCCTTCACCCGCGAACTCGGGCTTCGCGTCATCGTCGATCTCATGCACTACGGCACCCCGATGTGGCTCGACAACCAATTCCTCAACACCGCCTATCCCGAACGGATCGCGTTTTACGCCCGGGCCGTGGCTGAACGCTACGCCGGCACCTGGGATGACTTCACCCCCCTGAACGAGCCCGTCATCAACGCCATCTACTGCGGCGAGACAGGCGCCTGGCCGCCCTACCTCTCTGGGCAGGATGGGTTCGTCAAGATCGTGGTCGCCCTCTGCCGAGGCATGGTCCGCAGCCAACAGGAGATCATCGCCGCCAACCCCACCGCACGCATCGTTTCCGTCGATGCCGGCTTTCGATGGGAAGGAACAGAGAGCCCCGTACCCTTCGACATCCTCGAGGAACGACGATTTCTTTCACTGGACCTCACCATGGGCCGAATCGACGCCAACCATCCGCTTCACAACTACCTTGGGACGCACGGAGTCACCGACGCAGATCTCGACTGGTTCCGGCGCAACGCCGTCTTCCCCGATGTGATCGGGGTGAACTACTACCCCGGATTCACCACCGTCGAATATGTCGGCAACACCATCATCCCCATCGAGGCAGGCACGACGGGGCTCCGCGAACTCCTCGCCCTCTACTACGACCGGTACCAGTTGCCTCTCGCCCTCACGGAGACATCCCGTGGCGGACCCGTCGAGTCCCGTCTCACCTGGCTCACCGAATCCATCACCGAGATCCAGACACTCCGCTCCGAAGGACTACCAATCGTCGGCTACACCTGGTTCCCCTTCTTCACACTCGTCGACTGGCTCTACCGCAACGACCTCAGTACCCCGGACGACTGGTTCATCCACATGGGTCTCGTCGACCTCCACCGCGGCCCGGACAGAGTTCTCGAACGCCGAAAGACTCCGGCCTTCGACCATTACCGCTCACTCGTCAGGGCGAGTTCAGGCGCGGCCGTGGGTCGTCCTTGATCGTCGTGAGACAGAGTCGAGCGCAACTGCGAGGAGCAGCACCAGTCCGGTGACCATGAATCGGAACGAAGAGTCGAGGTTCAACAGCGTGAGTCCGCTCGAAATGGATTGGATGACGATGATCCCGAGCAGCGCGGCGAACGCGGTGCCACGCCCGCCGAAGAGGCTGGTTCCGCCGATGACCGCAGCAGCGATCGCGTTGAGGTTCACATCTCCGGTACCGCTCGATTGGCTGGATGCTGCGAGTCGCGATGCGGCGAGGATGCCACCGACTGCCGCCAGCGTGCTGCAGACGACGAAAACGGAGGTGTAGATGGTCTTCACCTTGATGCCTGCGCGCCGGGCGGCCTCGACGTTGCCTCCGACGGCGAAGACGGCGCGGCCCCACTTGGTGCGCGTCAGAGCGTAGTTCAGAATCAGCACCAGCGCCACGAACAGCACGAACATCCAGCCGATGCCGCGTGCGATGTTGAGGTACCAGGCTGCGAAGCCGAGACCGACCAGCAGGGCGCCGCTCTTCAAGGCGATGAGGCTGAACGGCTGAGCAGACAGGCCGGCCTTGCGTCTGGCGCGGGCCTTCGTCAGATCAGCGAGGAAGAGCCCGCCCGCGGCGATGACGACCAGCACGTACGACAGCCACGCGGGCACGAAGGCCAGCTGCGCGAAGATGACGAGAGGAGAGTCGAACGGGATGTTGATGGTTCCGATGCCCTTGAGAACGTACAGCTGCAGACCGAGGAAGCTGAGCAGCCCGGCGAGGGTGATGACGAAGCTGGGCACGCCGAAGCGGTTGAAAATCTGCCCGTAGATCCAGCCGATGACGACCCCGGTGAGTACGGCGATGGCGATCGCGGCGAACACGTTCCACCCGAGGTTCACAAAAAGGATCCCCACAATTGCCGATGACAGCCCACTGACCGAACCGACCGAGAGATCGATCTGGGCGACGAGTAGCACGCAGACGATCCCCAGTGCGATCACCCCGGTGGGGCTGGACTCGAGCAGCAGGTTGACGAGGTTCGCCGCCGACAGAAACCCGTGGTTCAGGATCTGCAGAACGGTCCAGATCACCGCGAGGCCGATGACCACAGGCAGGGCGCCGAGGTCACCACCACGGATCTTGTCGATGAACCCGGCGAAGGTGCCGCGGATCCCCTCCCGGTTGGCGAGGCGTTCGTCTTGCAGGTCGGAGGGTCGTGGTGCGGTGGTGGTCAACGGTCGACTTCCTTGTCGGTGGGGTACTCGGCGGGTTCGGTTGTGCCGTCCGGCAGAGTGGTGGGTTGGATGCTGCGCAGATCGACTTGGCTGGTGCGGCGCGTGACGGCATTGTCGGTCGCCCCGGTGATGGCCGCGATGATTTCTTCGGGGGTTACGGTGCCCACCTTGTAGTCGCCGTTGTTTCGACCGAGCCGAAGCACGACCACCCGGTCCGCGACGGCCTGCACGTCGGCCATGTTGTGGCTGATCATGATCACGCCGAGGCCGCGTTCGCGCAGCCGTTCGACGAGATTCAGAACCTCGGCCGTCTGGGCGACGCCAAGAGCGGCGGTCGGCTCGTCGAGAATGATGACCTTGGGGTCGCCGAGAAGAGAGCGGGCGATGGCCACCGTCTGTCGCTGGCCGCCTGAGAGCGAGGCGATAGGGATACGTACTGAGGGGATTTTTGCTGACAGCTGCCGCAGCAGTTCCCAGGAGCGTACTTCCATCGCGATGTCGTCGAGCCGAGCTGGCCGGAGCTCCTGGCCGAGAAAGAGGTTCTCGATGACGTTGAGGTTGTCGCAGAGCGCCAGATCTTGGAAGACGGTCGCGATTCCGAGGTTGAGGGCGGAGGTCGGGTTGGGAATGGAGACCGGACGTGCATCGAACTCGATGGTGCCGGCATCCGGCAGATGCACCCCCGAGAGGATCTTCACGAGGGTGGACTTGCCAGCGCCGTTGTCGCCGACGATCGCGACGACTTCACCCGCTGCCACGTCGAGGCTGATGTCGGTGAGGGCGGCGACGGCGCCGAAGCTCTTGGTCACGCCGCGCAGACTCAGGATGCTGGTGGTTCCGCTGGTGCGGTCGAGGGTGGGTGTGGTCATCTGGTCCTTCTGACTCGTCGTTGAGAACAGGCGGCGCCGAACGAATCGTTCTGCGCGCGCCCGAGGGAGCCCGGGGAGGCTGGGACGCCTCCCCGGGCAATGACTGCCGGGTGATGCTCCGGCATTCGGTGCTGCTACTGGATGCCAGCGGTCGCGCAGCCCGCTGCGTACTCGCCGGTGCAGACTTCTGCGGCCGTCATGATCTTGCTGTCGAACAGCACCTCTTTGATGTTGTCGAGCGTGACCACATCAGGGTTGAACAGCTGCGACGGGGTGTCGTAGAGCGTCGCCTTGCCGTCGACCTTGGTGCCCTGGGCAAAGGCGTAGGCGACCTCTGCCGCCGCGTTCGCCACGATGCTGATCGGCTTCGAGATGGTGTTGTACTGCGTGCCGGCGAGGATGCGCTGCGCTGCAGCGACCTCGGCATCGTTTCCGGTCACCGGGGGCACGGGCGAGGTGCCCGCAGCCTTGAAGGCCGCGATGACGCCGCCGCCGGTTCCGTCGTTCGCCGCGACTACGCCGCTGATCTTGGTGCCGTACTGCGTGATCTGTCCGCTGGCCCAGTTCTGCGCCTGCGCCGGGTCCCACGCCGGAGTGTCGAACTCGGCGAGTACGGTGAGTCCGCTGGGGTCGACGGCCTCGTGGATGCCCTTCTTGATCAGCCCTGCCGCTGCGTCGGTAGGTGAACCGTTCACGATCAGAATGCTGCCGGTCGGGTCGGTTGCCTTCACCTTGTCGACCAGGGACTGGGCGATGGCCTTGCCGATGCCCTCATTGTCGAACGAGACGTAGTAGTCGGCCTTCTGGGTGGGGATGGGGCGGTCGTAGGCGATGATCGGGATCTTCGCCGCGTTCGCTGCCACAACGATGCCGGCGGCGGCGGTGGAGTCGACGGCGTCGATGACGATGGCGTTCACTCCCTGGGCGATGGCCGAGTTGGCCTGCTGCTGTTGGGTGTCGGCACTGGCGTTCGCGTTGGAGTAGAGCACAGTGCAGTCGGCGCAGAGCTCTTTCACCTTCGCCTCGAAGAGAGGTTTGTCCTGCTGCTCGTACCGGGTCGACGCAAGGTCGGGCATGAGAAAGGCGATCTTGTAGGCGCCGGTGGAGGAGGCGGTGCTGCTGCCTGCCTGTTCGACGCAACCGCTGAGGGCGGTCGCGCTGAGAACAGCCGCGAGCGAAGCGACCGCCATCCTGGAATAGATCTTCTTCATTGAATCTCCCTTGGTGGTGTGTATCGGCGAGAATAACACCATCAAAGCCCGAATTGTCAAAAGTTATGCGATATTTACCATGGAGTTTGTGATGGTGATATGCCGATTGCTGTTGCGCGCGCCTCTATGCTGTCCTCATGGCAGAACAGGGTGTTCCTCGTCAGACCAAAGCGTCTCGACAGCGCAAGATCGTTGATCATCTCGGTTCTGTTGCGGCTGCCACAGCCGCTGAACTGGCCGTCCTGACCGAGGTGAGCCCGATGACGGTGCACCGCGATATCGACGACCTTGCCAGGCGCGGCATCCTCCGCAAGTTCCATGGCGGGGTCTCTGTCCTGCCGACCACGGTCTTTGAGAGCAGCTCCGAATTCCGGATGCAGACCCGCTCGAGTGCCAAGAATGCCCTCGCGCATGAGGCCCTGTCGATGGTGGAGCCGGGCATGTCGATCATGCTCGACGACTCCACTACTGTCTTGGCCCTTGCGCGTCTCTTCGGCGATGTCGGCCCACTCACGGTGATCACCAATTACCGTCAGGCGATCGAGGAACTCCGTGAGAACGATGACATCAGACTGATCGTGACAGGGGGACAGTATTCCCGCACCCACGACTCGTACATCGGTATTCCCGACCACACATCGGTCGAGTCCTATGCCGTCGACATCGTCTTCCAGTCGACTTCGACGATGGGAACGGAGATGACCTACCACCAGGAGCAGGACATCGTGTTGATGAAGCGCGCGATGTTGCGTTCAGGCGCGAGACGCGTCCTCATGATGGACGGCTCGAAGGTGGGCCGAACGTCACTGCACCGCTACGTGCCGGTCAGTGAGTTCACCGATGTGATCCTGACCGACGATGTCGATCCGGCAATCGTTGCCCAAATCGGGGCGCAAACCACGGTTCATCTGGCGCCGATGCGCCACTGAAGGTCTCTTTTGACCAAAATGCTTGATAAAAGCACCAGCAGTGATGGTAATCTCCTCACATCGGGTAACGGCGCTCTGGCAGTCACTCCCGCGATGTGTCAGAAAGGCTTTGAGATGCCCCACATTCTCGCTGCAGGCGACCTCTTCGTCACTCCTTCTCTTTTCATCGACGCCGTGAAGGCCCGCACGTCGGCCGCCGCGGACGTCTCGTTCGGGGAACTGACGTTGCCCTGGCCGATCGAACCGTTTGGTCCCGTCGGGTCGGTTGATGAGGCGAGCGGGGATGTTCCGTCGTTGATCGAGGCGATGGCCGGCGCGGAGATAGTGGTGACGCAGATGGCACCTTTCACCGCCGAGGTCTTCGAGAGCGCACCCGGTCTTCGCCTCATCAGCATCTGTCGGGGCGGCCCGGTGAATGTGGATCTGGAAGCGGCGACGCGAGCAGGCGTGATTGTCACCTACGCGCCCGGCCGGAATGCCGTCGCCGCGGCAGAATTCGCGGTCGGGCTGATGCTGACCGCGATGCGCCGAATCGTCATCGCTGATTCGGAGCTGAAGAACGGAGCCTGGCGGGGCGACTACTACAGCTACGAGAACGCCGGTTCCGAGCTTGACGGTGCCACGGTGGGCCTCATCGGATATGGCGCCATCGGTCGTATCGTTGCCCGCGTTCTGAACGCGTTCGGTTCAAACGTTCTCACCTATGACCCGTACGCGGACGCAGAAACCGTCAAGGATGACGGTGTGGAGCTCGTCGAACTGTCTGAGCTCCTGCGCCGGAGCAGCGTGGTCAGCCTGCATGCCCGGTTGACGCCGGAGACACACCACCTACTGAATGCCGAAAACCTCTCGCTGCTCCCACGCGGCACAGTTCTGGTCAACAGCGCCCGGGGAGGCCTGTTGGACTACGCGCCTCTTCCTGCGCTGCTTGCCAGCGGACAACTCGGCGCTCTCGCTCTGGATGTGTACGACATCGAACCTCCCCCCGCGGACTGGCCGCTATTCGACGCACCCAACGTCGTGTTGTCGCCGCACCTGGCCGGGGCCACGAAGCAGACCGCTGAGCGTGCCGCGAATATCGTCGCCGACGACATCGCGTTGTACCTGAGGGGGGAGCGGCCTCGGTACGTCGCCAACCCTGCCGTGTGGAATGTTCTCTCGGCCGGGAGCAGATCATGATCATCGGTGTGGACATCGGTACCTCAATCACCAAGGCCTCGGCCATCTTTCACGACGGCCGTGTCGGTGCGACGGCGAGCAAGCCGTCAGAGTTGATTCAGCTCAGCGGTGGCCGGGTCGAGCAGGACCTGGAGAACGTTCTCGCCTCGGTCGCCTCCGTGGTCCGAGAGATCATCGCCTCGGCGACCGAACCAATCGAAGCTGTCGCGCTGACGGGGCAGGGTGACGGGCTCTGGCTCCGCGACGAGGCCGGCCGCGCTGTTCGACCCATGATCTCCTGGATGGATGCGCGCGCCGCTGAACTGATCGAGCGCTGGAACAGCGGAGGCGCCTCCAGCGTCTCGCAGCAGATCTTCCAGCTCACAGGATCGGGTATCTTCCCCGGCTGCCACGCCGCACTGCTGGCCTGGCTCTCCGTCAATGAGCCGGAATCGCTTCGCAGCGCTGCGGTAGCGGGTTACTGCGTCGATGCCATCATCCACAATCTCACCGGCGTCATCACCGTCGACGCCTCCGACGCATCTTTGCCATTCATGGACGTGACGAAGCGTCAGTATGTTCCCGAAGCGTTCGAGCTCTGTGGTGTCAGCCAATGGGCGCACCTGCTTCCCCCGCCCACGCCGACCGGCACCCTCTTCGCCCTGAATGACCGCGGCGCTGAGATGCTCGGACTGCCGGTGGGCACACCGGTGACCGGCGGTCCCTACGACCTGCAGGCCTGCGGTTTCGGGTCAGGTACAACCCGCGCCGGTGAGGGCACCCTGGTCGTTGGTACAACTCTCAGCTGCCAAGTACTGACCGCCGACCGCACCATCCTCCCCGACACCGACCCTGCCGGAATGTGGTTGTGCACGCCCGACTCTGCCTTGTATCTCCGGGTCATGCCGTCGATGGTCGGCACCGCAAGCATCGATTGGATGATGCGTCTGTTCGATCTGACTCCGAGCGAACTGAACGCCACCCTCCTCCAGAGCGAGCCCGGTGCCAACGGGGTAAGCGCACTGCCGTTCTTCTCACCGGCAGGTGAGCGGGCTCCGTTCGTGGATCCGCTCGCGCGGGGGCAATTCGCCGGATTACAACTGCGGAACACCCGGGCCGACATCATCCGCTCACTCTGTGAGGGCCTCGCCTTCGCAGCCCGCCATTGCTTCGACACGATGGGCCTCGATGGCGATGTCGCCGCCTGCGGGGGAGGTCTGCAGTCTGAGGAATGGGCGCATATTTTCGCGGACGTGCTCGGAAGGCCGCTCTACCTGCCTGACGAATCCGCCGTCGGATCCCGCGGCGCGGCGTTGGTGGCCTGGACAGCGCTCGGCAACCCTGTCGATGACGAGCTCTGGCGGTCCCAGCGTCGCCGTATCGACCCCGATGTTTCGCGCTCGACCGTCTATGACGATTGTTACCGGGAGTACCGCGAGAGGCTCGAGAGCGCACGCGCCCTCTGGCCGCTCGGTGCGCCACGCATCGGCATGGTCACTGAATGAACGACGCCGACGCGCTCTGGATCGGAATCGATGTCGGCACGCAAAGCGTCAAGGCGACGGTGATCGACGGCGCAGGCAAGCGTCTTGCAGCGGCCTCTTCGCCGCTGAGGAGTCACCGGGAGTCGAGACCCGACGGCAACCGGCACGAGCAGGATCCTCATCAATGGGTGGGCTCCACTCACGCGGTGCTGGCTGAAATCGTGACAGACCTGACACCATCTCAGAGGGCCTGTATTTCAGGTATCGCCATCTGTGCCACCAGTGGGAGCCTCACCACCATCGATGAAAAGGGCTCCCCGGTTTCCGCCGGAATAATGTACGACGACGCCCGGGCTGGTGCTCTCGCCGACGAAGTTGTCGCCGCCGCACCGGAACTCTGGAAGCACCTGGGCTTCCGGATCCAACCCACGTGGGCGCTTCCAAAGATTCTCTGGCTGCACAGGAACGGACTGCTTGCTGTGCCGGCGGAACCCTATGGCCCCACAACAGGCGGTTCGAAGAACTCGGCGGGTGCGGCCCGGTACGTCGCCCACCAGGCAGACCTCGTCGCTTCGTCGCTCATTGGTCGACGCGTTGCTTCGGACTGGAGCCATGCCTTGAAATCGGGCTACGACCTTCGAGAGGAGCGCTGGCCGGAAGCAGCCCTGAAGGAACTCGGAATCGATTCCCGGTTGTTACCGCACATCGTGCCGCCCGGGACGATTCTGGGGAAGACCGATACGCGGCTGGCCGAGACCACCGGAATCAGGCAGGGAACACCCGTTTTTGCCGGCATGACAGACGGCTGCGCGGCTCAACTCGGCGCAGGCGCGCTCGGTCTCGGTGACTGTCACACCGTCATCGGCACGACAATGGTGTTGAAGACCGTGAGCGCGAGCCTCATCGCCGATGACGCAGGCGCCGTGTACTCCCACCGATCGCCCGAAGCGGGGCTGTGGTTCCCCGGCGGCGCCTCGAACGTCGGCGCGGGTATCATCTCCGTGCTGTTTCCCCACGAGGATCTCGACGAATTGACCACCTCGACCGCGGACTACTATGGCGCGAAACCTGTCGCGCACCTTCCGTTCAGCTATCCCCTCCCTGGCACCGGGGAGCGGTTCCCGATCGTCGAACCGTCAGCTGACGGCTTTGTCAGCGCTGATGGCACCGAGTTTCCGATCGGAGAAGCACTCCAGCAACTCGGAGAGCTGAAGACCTACGCGGCGGTCCTGGTAGGGGTGGCATGCGTGGAAAGGCTTGCGCTCGAACAGCTCGCCGGGTCAGATGGAGCACCCGCCGGGATGTTGAGCTCCTCCGGCGGCGGCACAAAAAACGCCTGGTGGGTGCAACTGCGTTCAGATCTCCTCGGGAGAGAGATCAGCGTCTCCTCGACTGCTGATGGATCGACAGGCATGGCCATCCTCGCAGCGTGGGCGGCACAGAAGTTCCACCCAGACGCAGACGCTCTTGCGGAAATCGCGTCACGCATGACTCACGCCGACAGAACATACCGGCCCGATACCGAGCGCACGAAAGAGCTGAACACCGTCTACGAGGCATTCATCAGAAGCCTCACCAGGAAAGGATGGATGGCAGGGTGAGTGTTCTCTACCTGGCCCGGCACGGCGAGACGGTTTGGCACAGCGAGAACAGGTACGCCGGATCCTCAGATATCGGACTCACAGAAAGAGGCGTTGAACAGAGCCGGGCACTGGGGGAATGGTCGTCGTCCCACGGCGTCACCGATGTCTACTCCTCTCCGCTTCTCAGGGCCGTCCAAACAGCGACACCCTCGGCATCCGGGCTCGATCTGCCCGTTCGACAGGACATCAGACTGCGGGAGGTGGATTTCGGTGCCGGTGAAGGTCTGACTGCCCGCGAGATGTCCGAACAGTTTCCTGACGCCCTGCGCGCCTTCCGTGACCGCCCCGCGACGTCGCCGCTTCCTGGCGGTGAAAGGGGGGCCGAGGCCATCGATCGGGTCTGGCCAGCGATTCAGGAGATCTCCAACCTTCTCGACGCCGAATCCGGTCGGAAGAGGGTCGAGAGAAAGGCGCTCATTGTGATGCACTCGACGCTGATGCGTCTCGTGCTCTGCAAGGTGTTGGGGATACCCCTCGACAATTACAGGCGTGCGTTCCCCCTCGTGCAGAATGTGGCAATCACGTCGATTCTTCTACCAGACGGTGACGGACACGGAGCGTCCCTGCTGTCATACAACAGCACGGCATGACCCGGAGGTCCGATCACCAGAGCATGAGGGGTCATGCCGGAATGACGGGCAGTTGGATGTAGCCACAGGTGTCCGGGCCGGTGTGGATTCTGTTGGTGGCTCCGTCGTGATAGCTCGGGTCGTACTCGTGGTTGAGGCCGTGTGCGACGCCGTCGTGGGGCTGGATGTCGACGCGGATGCGTTGACCTTTCAGGATCTTTCCGACGTTCGGAACGAGGGCGATCTCGACCGGCACGATCTCGCCCGGACGAAGGGGCGCGTAGTCCGCTTTCAGATGCGTGTGCGTGGGCTGGACCTCCGTCGACCGCACTTCGTCGAGAGCACGGTGGGAGACTTTGAGCCAGCCCTTGGTGAGGGGAGCGATCCGGAACGGAAACCCGAACGTGGTGAATCCGGTGAAGTCGACCTCGCGGTCGTCGTGGCCGATCACGCGCACGGAGACGAAGAGGTCGATGTCGTGACTCGTCGACTCGACCCACAGACGCACCTTGCCGAAACCGGCGATGACTGCGTCGTGGGCCAGAGGTTCGCTGACGAAGGAGACCCCTGTGACGTGCGGGTCTGAGTCGGCCGACGCCGGATCGACCCGCGGGCTGCCGACCGGCGCCCAGGGTACGAGCTGGATCTCTGCCGAGTAGCTTGCCTGAGCTGACTCGCCGGGCGCCATGGCGCCGAGGCGCAGAAAGTCTGGCCGCACCCCGTCACCGACCCAGTCGGAGGGCTGCGCATCGAAGTACCACTCCGGGTACTCGGTGCGCGCGATCGGCCACTCGTTCTCTTCCTGCAGGTACGAAGTGCCGTCACCGGTGCGAATCTCGAGACGGATCGGCGGGGTGTCCATGATGCCGTTCTCGATGCCCTTCAGCCAGTAGTCGAAGAACGCTTTGTGCTGAGCGACAGCTTCAGCCGAATACGCGCGCTGGAACCAGTCCTCCCAGAGGTCGAGCTTCTTGTGGGGTGTGGGCGTGTTCAGGTACGCGGCGTTTCCGCCGAGTTGATGGATGTTGGAGAGGTGGGTCGTCGATGCGACGGCCCAGAGCGGCACCGTCACGTCGGTGAGATCCGGGCTCATGAACACCCGGGCGCGCGGACCGAAGATCTCGTCCGGATTCGAGTCGCGAAAAGGGCTGTCTTTCATGATCTGCACGAAGTCGACGATGTCGGGTTCACCGACGATGGGTGGGGTGAGACCGGAGGCCCTCCAGATCGGCCAGAACTGTTCGTTCAGCACCCCGCCGTTGTAGGCGACCTCTTCATAGAGGTCGACATCGGTGCCGATGGCGATCATGGCTTTCAGATGCTCCGGGTGCAGGCTCGCTGCTGCGTGCTGGCTGATCGCGAGGTAGGACATGCCCCAGGTGCCGACTGCTCCGTTCGACCAGGGCTGGGTTCCCGCCCATTCGATCGCGTCGCGGAAGGCTTCGGCGCCGGCGATTCCCCAGGGTGCGAGCTCTCCCGGGCTGGCGCCTGCGCCGGGCATGTCAACCCTGACGACCACGTAACCGTCGGGCACCCACACCGCTGTGCTGACGGTTTCGTGGTTCTCGAACTGCAGATCGCCGGCGTTGCCGAAGAAGTATTCCTCTTCTTCGGCCTCGTGGTGCTCCAGATCGTCGCTGGTCTCGATCGAGTGATGGTTGAACGCCTTGCCGTACGGGCCGCAGTTGACGATAGCCGGATAGGTACCGGCCGCTGCAGGGCGAAACACATCGGCGAGGACGTAGGAGCCGTTCTGCAGAGGAATCTCGACGTCTCGGAAACGGAGGATGCCCAGGGCGTTCCGGCGCAACTCGTTGCGCGCGTTCGCCGGGGTGCAGAGGGTGCGCGGCCCGGTGTCACCGAAGACACCGGATGCGGCGAGGTCTTCCAGCAGCCCCGCGACGACCGGATCTTCCGTGAACTGCTGGATCTTGTCGATGCGGCCGGTCGCCGAATAGTCGGCATCGTGTCGGAAGTTGATGCGCCGACTTCCGATGATGTCGTGCACCTCCGGGGGAATGGCCGTGCCCTCGTCGCGGAACTCGGTGCGCCCGAGAGTGAAGATCAGGCGAGCGATGTTGGTGAGGCCCGAATCCTTCAGCTTTTCCAGATTGCCGTCGACTCGCGGAATGATCTGCGCGAGGTGGAGGCGGGGGGCGGCGGTCACATAACCGATCGCATTCTCGCCCAGAAGGAACGTCATCCGCTCACCAGCCTCGTATTCGAACTCACCCCGTTCACTTGTGAGACCCGAGTGCGTCGGGGTCTTGTATCCGAGGCCCGCGATCGGGCCGGCCAGAACTCCGGTGAGGGCCATCAGGAACGCCGCTCGAGCACGCTCATCGAGGAGGGTCCGGCGGTGACCCCGACCATCGAGCGGCCGAGGTTCTCCATCCAGGTGTCCACGTTGTTGGCGGCGTGCAGGCTGCCTGCGCGGCAGTTGCGCGCGATCAGTTGCAGGGGCATCCGTTTGCTGATCGCAGACGCACCGGATGCGCGCAACAGCGTCTCGATCGCTGTCGCGCACTCGTTCCAGATGTACGCAGCATCCGTATGGAACTGCAGAATCTCGTCAGCGTTCGGATCCCGGTTTTCGACGTCGAGACGATCGAACTCGGCGACGGCGGCATCCGCGAGACGTCCGGCCGCTCGAATCTGCATTGCTGCACGCCCGACGATGTGGTGGGCGACCGGCGCATCCACCTGCCGGGCATAGGGGGAGTACGGAACACTCCGGCGTCCGATCGATGAGAGAAACACCTCCATCGCCTGGTCGGCCATGCCCAGCGCGACGCCTGTGCTTGACACGATCGAGCGTGGCAGCCCGCCGCGTCGCGGGCCGAGTCCCTGAGATATGAGCTCTGCAGTACGCGTCGCCAGTTTCGCAGGAAAGCCGAATCTCTCGTCAGGCACGAAGAGCTCACCATCGGTGGCCATCGTCTGGCTGCCGGTCGCCGTGAGGCCCATGGCGTCCCAGTCGTTGCGGGCGACCAGCTGGTCTTTGGGAATCAGCACCATGCCGACTTTCGAGTCGTCGGTTTCGTCGTAGAAGACAGCGAGGTATCCGTGGGACGCGTGAATGCTTCCCGTCGCGAACGGCCAGGCGCCCTTCACCATCCAGCCGCCGTCGACCTTGGTGGCGGTGCCCGACATGTGCCTGCTTGTGCCTCCCACGGCGAACGTGCGATTACCCACCCACGGCGACTCGTACACGGGAGCGACGATCTCATCGGCGAACGCGTTGCTCCACATGTTCCCGCCAGCGGTCGCCCACACCACCCACGCTGTGGCGCCGCATCCTGAACCGAGGGCCCGATAGATGTCGAGCATTTCGCGGGTGGTGAAGTCTGCTCCACCGTAGCGTTTCGGTTTCGAGAGGCTGAAGACTCCAGCCTCGCTGAGTCGCTCGATCGTCTCTTCCGGGATGCGGCGCTGCTGCTCGGCGATCATCTGCTGGTCGCGCAGCCAGGGCTGCAGTTCGACGATCCGAGCGATGATCTCCTCTGCCTGCGGCAGGGCGGTCTCGGTGATCATGGCCATTCCTTTCGTGCGACGGGGTTTGCTTCGAAGCCGGCGACACGCTCCAGGGCGGGGTCGTGCCCGTCTCTGCCGCTTGCCGAGGCGTCGGGATGGTCGTCGAACCAGCCCTCCTCGGGGTACCGGTACATCCACCCGGTTGCCAGGGCGCGCCTGGCGATGAGCCAGACTCCGTCGCGCTGCTCGAACCGGTCGAGGTAGCGCGCCCAGAGTTTGACGTTCTCGTTCGCCCACTGGTGCACCGCGGTGCCCTGATGGTCGGCGTTCAGATAGGTTTCGACGTGAGCGATGGTGGGTCCGTCGAATTCGACCAGGCTGTTGCCCAGCAGGTGCATTGTGCGAACGAATCGCGGCATTTCTCCGGAGAGGAAGGCCACGAAACCGTCGACGGAGCCCTGGTGCAGACTTTCAGGGAACTGTACCCACGCGTCGGGCCAGAACGCGCTTCGAACCAACTCCATGTCGACCCGGTCGAGGCCGCGGCAGTATCGAAGCAGTACGTCGTGGATCTCGGCGCGCGCGCTCAGTTCTTCCAGGGTCTTCATTTCTGACCGGCCTTCGGGAAGGTGACGCCGGCGAAGCCGAGAACCGAAACAGCGAAGATCGGAGCCGGACTTTCGGTCGGCTGCGCCGACGGTTCACCGGGACGGATGAGACGTGCACTTCGTTGTGCCATTTTGTATTCCTCTTTATTCAGAGAGATCGGGATCGTGAGGCCCAGCGTACGACCGCTGGGCCCATTTCTCAACAGTTGTTGAGAAGTTTCTTATCTAGACTTCGGATATGTCGATTGATCAGGCTCGTTCTGCCAGAGGTCTCGGTACGGGGCCTCGATTGGGTTCGCGTGCATCCCGCGAAGCCATCCTCCTCGCGGCTCGTGCCCGCTTTGCGAAAGACGGCTTTTCAGGTTCGACGATCAGGGGTATCGCAGGTGACGCGGGGGTCGATGCCTCCCTGGTGATGCAGTACTTCGGCTCGAAGAACGAACTTTTCGCCGCCGTCATCGCGTCCGGACCCAACACCATGTCTCGGATTGCCGAAGCGTTCGATGGTCCCCAGGGCGCTCTGGGTGAGCGGGTCACACGTGCCTTCCTCGAGGTGTGGGACGGGGATCCAGAAGAGTCCGAGCCGCTGCAGGCCCTCCTCCGCGCGTCTATCGGAAGCGAACAGGCGACCATTCAGCTCCGGGACCTCATTCAGGGGAGAGTGCTCGTCGACCTCGGCCCGCGGCTGCAGCACGACGCCGATATGAAAACCCGGATCGAGATCGCATCCTCGATGCTCGTCGGCGTCGTCGTGGGGCGACGGTTGGTAGGTTTGGACGCACTCGTCGGGCAGGACCGGGACTCGCTGGTGGGCTACATCGCCCCCGCAATCCAGGCCATTCTCACGGCTGAATCCCACAGCGCCTAGCTCTCGGCCCGCCAGGTCGTCGAGCGTCCGGCTAGCGCGTCTGCACCGGCAGCTGGAGGTAGGAGGCGTGCTCGCCTCCGGTGTGGATGACGTGCTGCCCACTGTTTGCAGGCACGTACTCCTGGATTCCCGGCATCATCGTGCCGAGCAGGTTGCGGGCGCTGATCACGAACCGAAGTTGCTCTCCCGGGTAGAAGACGAGCCCGAGGGGGAGGAGGTCGATCTCGACGTCGACGATCTGGCCCGGCGCGAGCTTCTCGACGACGTCGAACGAGTGCGCCGGAACCTCTTCGGTACTGAGCGCACTGTCGAGGTTGCGCGCTGAAACGCGCAGCCGCCCATCCGAACCCTTGTATTTCAGAATGGTCGCGCCGTAGTCGGTCAGGTCGTGGATGACGGCACTCTGGTTGGGCGTCGTGAATGCTTCGAGCGGGGTACCGTGGGCATCCAGTTTCTGAATGAGCACAAACAGATCCATGTCGTCTGCGTCGCGGGCCTCGACGAAGAGGTGCGCCTTCGGGTAGCCCACCAGCACGGTCTCCACATCGAAGCGGATGAGGAATGAGACAGCATTGGGGTTCGAGGCGGCGGCGTATACGGTGGGCGCGTCGTCAGTGGGCGTGGCCGTGCCCAGGGTGCGGGTGCGACCGTTCAGGTAGTACTTCGTCGAAGCCACGTCAGAAGGAGGGAACTGGTCGGCGGCGATGGCCACCCGGTCGCTGCCTTCCAGGTCGAGCAGTGAATAGCGCACTCGGGGAGTCTCCTCCCAGTCGTTCTGCTCGTCTTTGAGGTAGCGGTCGAAGAAGTGCAGCAGCTCCGCCTGGTTGTCTTCGTCGTAGTAGTCGGGCCATTCCTGGCTGTTGTGCACGCGCAGCCACTTCTGTTCTGACGCCATGCGCCGCCAGGCGCGGAAGGTGCCGGCCGTGTGCAGGGTGTTCGAGTAGCTCGCCACGACGTAGGCGGGCGCGGTGATGCGTTCGAAGTCGGGAATCTTGTTGGCCCAGAGGTCGTTGATGAGCGGATACTGTTCGACTTCCGCCACGATATTCTCCTTGCGATTCTTGCCGAAGAAGCTGCCGTTCTGCAGCTGTTGGCCGAACCCGATGTCGGGCATTCCGCCGCGCATGACGAGGTCTCTGTAGACGTCGCTGACCCCTTCCCACGGATTGATGGCAGCGAGGTGCGGGGGCTGCTCGGCGGCCGTGAACCACTGCGTGGCAGCGAGGTAGGAGGTGCCGCTCATCCCGACCTTGCCGCTGCACCACTCCTGCTCGGCGAGCCATTCGATGATGTCGTGACCATCGCGGCCGTCCTGTCGATCCCAGAGCACCGAGTCCCCATCGGAGTCGACCACGCCGCGGATGTCGGGGTTGCAGATGGCGTAGCCCTGTTCCACCCAGAAGGCGGGATCGGGACCTTCGAATTTCTCGAGCCCGGAGACGATTCCGTTCGAGAGCCCGACAAGGCCGAACACCCCCATCACGCTGACGGACGTGCCCTGGGCTTTGCCGTAGGGGCTGTAGGCCACGATGACGGGCACCTTCTCGGTTCCAACGGGCCGGAAGATGTCCGCGTGGACCGTCACTCCGTCGCGAAGAGTGATGGCGACATCCTTCTCGAAGACGATGTCGACGGGGATCGGCTTGAATGGCGGGGCGACCTGGAAGCCGGCTTCGAGGGTGCGGGTGCCGGGATCGAACGCCGTCAGGATTCCGGTGCGGGGTGCCGGCAGCGGGCTCGACGGCAGGTAGATCTTCATGTCTTCGCTCATCGTGAGCTCCTTCGTTCTGTTGGCCGAGTGGCCGGGGCGGGGGTGAAGCGGTCGAGCGTCGTGATTCCGGCGAACTGGTGTGGCTGGATGCCCGCCATCAGTCGTCCGTAGTTCTCTGAGAGCGCTTCGAGGTTCAGCGCCCCGTGCAGGGTGATGACGCGGGCATCGCGCCACGATCGCTGGATGGGCTCGAAGTCCATGATCGCGGTCGCTCCTGAGTTGCGCTGCAGGAGCTCGATTGCTTCGGCGCACCACTTTGCGGCATAAGCGGTCTCCATCAGCACCCGGGCGCTGAACAGCTGCAGGTACTCGGCGTCGGCCGGCGTTCCCGCCGCCGCCAGCTCGCCGAGCCGGTCGGTCTCGTCGGCGTTGGCGCGCATCATCAGGACTGCGGACTGGATCTTGGAGTGCACTTCGGCGAGCATGAGATGGGTGAGCGGCGCCTCGAGCTGGTTCTTGTACGAGGTGCCCCGGATGCTGCGGCCCGCCGATCGCTCGAGGAACCGTTCGAGCGCCCCCTGTGCGATGCCGATCGACATGCCCGCCATCAGGCTGAACGACCAGCCCAGAGCGGGTGCCTTCCAGAGCGAGCCAGCCAGTCCACTCTCGATGGCACCGGAGGTGATCCGGCGGAAGTCGACCCCGCGGTACTCGGGCACGAACAGCTCATCGCTCTGCAGTTTCACGGAGATGCTGCCGGTGCCGCGCATGCCCGCGACGTGCCAGTCATCGAGGAAGACCAGTTCGTCCCGGGGCACCTGGGCGGCGACGAGGTAGGTGCCGTCCGGGTCTTCGGCGATGCATCCCAGGTTCGTGAAGGGGGCCCACAACGAAGCGGTCGCGAAGGTCCAGGGGCCGCCGGAGATGATCCAACCGCCGTCGACTCGCTGTGCGCGGCCCCGACTCGCGGGGAAGTGGCTCGAACCCGCAACCCGTGGCCCTGCCCATTCCGACCCGTAGACCTCCTCGAGAACACGCGGACCTGAGCCGGCGGGGATCCAGTCGGTGGAAGCCCCCGCCCAGACGACCCAGCCGACCGAGCCGTCCCACTTCGATGCTTCGATGATCACGTCGAGCTGCTGCCTCACCGACAGTTCTGCGCCTCCGAACTCGACAGGGCTCGCGATGTCGAAGGCGCCGGTGGCCGCAAGATCGGCGATGGTCTCGTCGGAGAGCCGCCCGGCGCGCTCGGCTTCGAGTGCCCGCTCCCGCAGGGTCGGGCCCAGCGCGCCGAGCTTTCCGAGGATGTCGGTCAAGCGTTCGGTCTTGTCGAGTGTGGCGACCATGGTCAGTTCTCCTTGTCTGCTGGCACGATGGGCAGCTGGATGTAGCTCTGGTGTTCCGGCCCCGTGTAGATGGTGTTCGTCGCTCCGAGGTGGTAGCTCTCGTCGTAGGCCCGGGAGGGAATGCCCGCCGGAGAGTACGGCTGTACATCCACGCGCAGCCGGGAACCCTTCCTGATGAGGGCGGTAGAGGGGTAGAGGCCCACCTCCACGGCGACGACCTCGCCGATTTCGAGGGGCTGGTGGTCGGCCTCCGCGTGCGAGGGTGCGGGCCAGTACGGCGTCGACCGCAGGGCGTCGAGCGCACGATGCGACACCTTGAGCAGGCCGTGCCCGACCGGGTGGATGTTCGCAGGATCGATGGGCGGAACGAGTGACTCGTACCGGATCTCGCGGCCGTTCTCGTCGATGACCCGGAGCGACACGTAGAGGTCGAGGTCGTGGGTCGTCGAAGACACCCAGAGCCCGGCCTTCATGTAGCCGGCGAGAAGCATGTCCTCGTCGACGGGTTCGCTGACGAACGAGACACCTGTCGACCAGCGTGGTGTGCCGCCCACGTAGCCTGTGGGCGCCGGGATGGGATGCCCGCGGTCGAGTTCGGCCGAATACGACGCCGATGCCTCCTGGGTCGGTGCGGCGCACTGGATGCTCAGCAGCTGCTGCCCGTTGCTGTCACCCGTCCATCCCGACGGCCTGGCGTCGAGGTACCAGCGCGGGTAGCTCGTGCGGGCGATGGGCCATTCGTTCTCTTCGAGCAGAAGGTGCCCGCCGTTGCCGGTGCGCACCTGCACCCGCACGGGCGGACTGTCCATCACGCCGGTGTCGTCGCCTTTCAGGAAGTGGTCGAAGAATCGCTCGTGGTCGTCGATGGTGGAGTGCTTGTAGCTGTGCGGGAACCAGGCGTCGACGAAATCGAATCTCTTCTGTTCGACGGCCGTCGACCGGATGAAGGTCTCACTGCTGCCGAGTTGGTGGATCACGACACCGGTCTGCGGTCCGACGATCCACACCGGTGTGGTGACCTTCGACATGTCCGGCTTCATGAAGACCGAGCCGTGTTCGCCGTACGCTTCAGGGTCGTCGAAGGGGGTGGCGAGCATCCGGCCCAACCAGTCGGTCTCGGCACGCTCGCCATGGAAGTTGTGGCCGGCCATCGCGGCCCGCCACCAGGTCCAGAAGCCCTCTCCGTAGAGGCCACCGCCGTAGAGGGCTTCGTTGTAGAGGTCCGAGTCTGTGCCGAGCGCGACCATCGCCTTCAGGTGTGGCGGCTGCAGGCTGGCAACGGTGTGCTGGGTGATGGCGAGATACGACATGCCCCAGAGGCCGACATTGCCGTTCGACCATGGCTGGGTGCCTGCCCATTCGATGGCGTCGTAGTAGTCCTCGGCCTGTTGCCTGCTGAAGGGAGCCTGCAGTCCCGGGCTGTTTCCGACCCCGCGCGCGTCGACGCGGATACACACGTAGCCCTTCGGCACCCACACTGCCGAGTCGACGCTCTCGTGGTTCTCGTACTGCAGGCCGTCGGGGTTGCCGGTGAAGTAGCGGTCTTCCAGCTCCTCCTTGGCCTCCGCCTGTCGGCGACTGCCGATCGTGCCGTGGTCGAAGCTCTTGCCGTAGAAGCCCTGGTTCATGATCACCGGATGCTGCTGGTCATCGTCGGGCAAAAAGATGTCCGCGCAGACATACGAGCCGTCCCGCGTCGGAATGCGCACGTCCGTCAGTTTGATGATGCCCCGGATGTTGCGTCGGAGCTCATTGCGGGCCGCCGCACCGTTCTGCAGCCGACGTGGGGTGTCCGCGGTGAATACTCCGGGCGCCTCGTTGAGGGTGCTGAGGAGTGCGCGCACCGTGGGATCGGTGGCGAACGTGATCGTCTGGTCGGTGGAGAACGCGACCATCGCAGCGGTGCCGGGGACAGTGTCACCCGCTTGGGCTGCGGTGGCGTCTTCGGCGTCGGTGGCCGCCTGGTTGAAGTTCAGAACGGTCGGGCCGATCAGGTTGTGCACGGCCGGGGCGATGGTCACCCCGTTCTCATAGTCGCCATCGCGGTCGAGGGTCTGCACGAAACGCGAGGTTCGTGACCATCGGGTCGTGCAGTCGGTCGAGCCTGCCGTCGTTGCGGTCGACGAGCTGGGCGAGGTTCACGCGCGGGGCGCCCTCGGCCGATCCCAACACGAGCCCGCCGATTGAGAAGACGACCGACTCGCCCGCGCGATACTCGAAATCGCCACGTTCGTCGGTGAGCCCCGACAGCGTCGGTGTCTCGTACGCGAGACCGACCGTCGGGCCGGCGAAGGTGCCGATCAGAACGGGGCCGTCGGGAGGTCGTGGGGTCATCGGTTCTCACTTTCATCGGGCTGCTTCGGTACGACGATGTACTTCGTGTGCGGTGAGGCGGCTTGGGCCCGCCAGGCCTGCGGGAGGTCTTCGAGTGTGACGGTCGTGATCGCCACCTCCAGTTCGGCGGCGATGATCGCGTTCCAGAGCCAGCCGAGAGCTGCCTGCTTCTCGGTCACGGGAACGTGGATGCCGGCGAAGCCGGAGATGGTGAGCTGTTTTCCGCGGAGCAGGCCGGCCGGTATCCCGGCGGTCGGGCCGGCCAGGTTGCCGACGTTCACGAGGCGCGCCCGAGGCGCAGCGACATGGAGGGCCGCCTCGAGCGGCAGCCCGTAGATGCCGTCGAAGACGACATCTACCGGACCGGATACGGCGCGGATGCGCTCCGCCAGCTGCTCCGCCTTTTCGTTCGCGCGCAGCTCGACCACGGCGTCGGCGCCGATCGTCAGCAGTCGTTCGAGCGCCGCTCGGTCTCGCGCCACGCCGACCACTCGCCCGGCACTGAGCAGGTGGGCGATCTGCACAGCCAGTTGGCCGACAGCGCCCGTTGCGCCCAGCACGAGCACCGTCTCTCCGGCGCGGAGGCCGACAGTGTGCACGAGAGGCAGATACGCGGCGATCCCCGAGTTGCCGACTGCCGCAGCCTGCACAGGGTCGATTCCGGCGGGGAGGGTGGTGATGTTGTGATCGTCGACGAGCACGTGTGTCGCAAAGGCGCCGGGCGCCTGAGGGGAGACGTGCAGCTCGGCGTAGACGATCGACCCGACAGGGTAGGAATCGGACTCCAATACGGTGCCCACGCATTCGCTTCCCGGCACATAGGGCTCTTCGTGGCGGGCCGAGTGGAAATCTCCGGAGGCGATCAGCAGATCGAGAGGGTTGAGCGGTGCAGCCGCCACCGACAGCAGCGTCTGGCCCGGCTCACGCGGCGGCAGGTCTATCGATCCGGTCCGCGGTTCGACGCCTGGCCGGTCGATGATCGCGGCTGGCAGATCGTGCACGAGAGCTCCCTCGCTCAACATTCGCAATGGTTGCGATGTTTTCGATTATGCGCACCGGTGCCGATTCCTGTCAAGGAATTTTATCATCGGGTGATGATTTACTTTCCTGGTGTCAAAGGTTCATAATGGTTAGAGCCTTTTACGCCAGACGAAGGACATTCGATGACGAATCCCGAACACGAAGACGCACAGACCATCCAGAAGCTGCTGGTCGGCGTCATCGGCCTGCTCGACACGTTCTCCGCCGAACAGCGAGCGGCGTCTGCGTTCGAATTCGACGACCCGCGCCGACTGGACTGGGACATCATTCCGAAGCCCGACCGTGTGGGCGTCTCGCTGCACAACCTCGATCGCCACCAGAAGGTGGTCGTACTCGACCTGATCCGGCTCGTCGTGTCGCACGAGGTCTACACGAAGGTCCTCGCGATCATGCAACTCGAGCATGTGCTCCGCAAGATCGAGGCTGACTTCCTCGGCGTCGGCGCCCCGCTCTGGCGCACCTCTGACTCGTACTTCCTGAGCATCTTCGGCAGGCCGGGGTTCGAAGACACGTGGTCGCTGCGATTCCTCGGCCACCACGTGTGCCTCAACGTGACCATCGTCAACCAGCGCTGGATCTCCACCACCCCCAGCGCACTGGGCCAGCAGCCGGTCATCGGAGCCGGCGTGCTCAACCCGCTCGCCGACGATGAGGGTCTGGGCTTCGCGCTCATCGAGTCGCTGGATGACCGGCAGCGCGTGTCGGCCGTGATCCACGATGTCGCGCCAGCCGACTTCGTCTCGCGCCAGGTACCCCACATCGGGGCACTCGAATACCCTGACCACTACGATCTCGGAATGCCGCAGTACCAGATCTCGACCGCCGACCGGAAGGCGCTGGCCCTCGTGCGCGCTGAGCCTTCCGGTATCGCCGGAGATCAGCTCGACGAGTCCCAGCGGGCCACACTCGACCGCCTGGTCGGGACGTTCCTCGCGCGTCTGCCTGTGGCGGCTGCCGCCGAATACCGCTCACAGCTCGCCGCAGACGGGCCCACGGGCATCCACTTCGCCTGGGCCGGGGGCCTCGAGCGCGGTACTCCCCACTACTTCCGGGTGCAGACCCGGTCGCTGTTGATCGAGCTCGTCAATGCGGTCGACAGCGGCAACCACATCCACTCCGTGATCCGCGACTTCGAACACGACTTCGCGCACGATTCCCTGCAGAAGCACGACGCGCACATCGCCGAGTACGGTTCGCATCTCTCGACGCGTACGGCGTCGAGCGAAGGGGTGGAGCTCAGGGCCAACGACTGGTCGTGGTGAACGGGTCAAATAAGGCAACGGTTGTGACGGTTGTTGCTAGAGTGAGCCCATGAATTCGTTCGTGAGTGTGACGCGTGCAAACGTGCTGGCGAGCGAGATCGAGCAGCAGATCCTCGATCGCGAGTTCAAGCCCGGTGAGTTGATCGGCACGATCGACTCGTTGAGGGCCCGCTCGGGGTTTGCGCGTTCCACCGTCGCAGAGGCGATCCGTCTGCTCGCGGACCGCGGGCTGGCAGAGATTCGTCCGGGGCGTGGCGGAGGCCTGTTCGCGACCGCCGCTGGCCCCATGGTGCGCATCCGGCACACCCTGCTCGCCGTGACCGACGCTCCCGCCTCCGTCGCCGAAGCGGTCGCGGTGCGTGAAGCGCTCGAGGTACTGATCGACATTGACGCCGCCGAGCACCGTACGCCCGCCGACATCGCCGACATGAAGCGACTCCTCGGCAAGTTGAACAACGCTGCGGCGAAGGGCACGACCCCGTTCCTGCTCGCCAACTGGGACCTGCACGAGCGAATCGCCCTGATCTCCCCGAACCAGACGGCCTCGGCCCTCTACCTCTCGATGACACGGTTCGTGCGGGAACATGCCGTGGCTGCGACGCACGACGACGCTCCCGAGTCCGCGGCCGAATGGCTGAACGTGCGCATCGAGACCCACGCGGAGCTCATCGCGGCGATCGTCGACGGAGACGTGCCTCGAACCCGCACGGCTGTCGCGAAGCACGCCGGGCTCCTCATCACCGAGTAGCCCAGCGCCCACTCCGGCGGAATGCCGTCAGGCGGAGGTTGCATTCAGGCGATGGGAGTTGTCGACGATGTGGCTGGTCAGGATTCCAAGCCTTTCGACCTCGACCTCGACGACGTCGCCGGGTTGCAGCAGCCACGGGGGAGTGCGCGAATAGCCGACTCCGGACGGCGTGCCGGTCGCGAGCAGGTCGCCGGGGTTGAGGGTGAAGCTCCGCGAGATGTGGGCCAGCGTCTCGCCGACCCCATAGATCATCTGGGCCGTGCTGCTGCGCTGCACGACCGTGCCGTTGACCCGGGTCTCGACCGTCAGCCCGTCGCGCAGGTCTCCGACCTCGGCGGCGGGCACCATCGGCCCGAGCGGACCTGAGCGGTCGCCGTTCTTGCCCATGATCCACTGCGATGTCTGCTTCTGCGCGCGCCTCGACGTGATGTCGTTGAACGTCGAGTAACCGACCACGGCGGCCAGGGCTTCCTCAGGTGTTGCGTCGACCAGGCGGGATCCGACCCACGCGACGACCTCGCCCTCCCAGTCCAGGCCGTCTTCGCCGGAGGGGATCGGGACTTCAGCGCCGTCACTCGAGAGCGACTGCGGCCACCGGGCGAAGAGAGTGGGCACCTCGGGGAGGGATTCGTCTTTGAACGACCCCTCCTTCACATGGTCGAGATAGTTGAGTCCGACGCAGAGCACCCGGGCGCTGCCCAGGACCGGCGGAACGAGAGTGACCTCCGCCAGGGGATAGGTGGTCCCGGTCGGGCCCGCCGCCAGAAACTCGTCGGGAGAGGCCCAGAACTGTGACGTGCACGCGAATGCCGTCACCTCGCTGCCGTCTTCGCTCAGGACGCCGACGACCACGCCGTCGGGTGTCTTCGCACCGACGACGCGCATCAGGCGACCGCCCTGATGACGAGCATGGTGGCCGGCAGGTGGGTGCGGTTCTCGACCGTGCGCACGGTGCCCTCGGTGAAGTGGACGGAATCGAACGGACCAAGTGCCTGGACGTCGCCGTCGCTGGACATCACGAGCTCACCGGAGAGCACGACGTACACGGTCTCGGAGACCTGGGGGGCCTCCTCGGCTGCGCCCCCGGGCAGATAGTGGGAGAGCGCGACAGTGAATCCGGAGGTGGGGGTCTCCTCGCCGCCCTGCAGCCGCACCGGCCCTACTCCGTGATGGCCGACCGGGCTGAATGGCTCGGCGTCGCCGATCCGTGTGACACGCATGGTCATGACAGTGCACCTTCCTGTGCGGGTACGAGTGAGCTGGTGAGGGCGCCCCGGAGGGACTCCAGAAGCGGGACGACGTCGGCTGCGAGCCCGGTGCCGTAGATGTAGAAGTCGGGGCGGGAGAGCACGACCGAGCATCCATGGTTCTCGAACCAGGTGCGGTACGCGCCGTCGGCGTCCCGGAGCAACCCATCTGCAGAGACCGAGCTGATGGTGCCGCCGATGCTGCGGAACCATCGCGCGAGGTCGGGCGGCACCGCGGCCGAGGGATCGGCTTCGAGGGTGACGAGCTGCCAGCGGCCCCCCTGTACATCGTCGAAGAGCCCGGTGACGCCGTCGGCCTCGACCCGGGCCTGCACCGACAGGCGTCCGGCCCAGGCATCCCCACTTCGTGTGAGAGACGGTTCGCCCAGCCGGGGCTGCGGAGGTTCGACGGGGGTGAGCAGCGGATCGTTCCGCTCTGATCTCAGTGCGACGTCCCGTTCCGCAGCCTTGTGGGGGTCGAGTTCGCAGACCAGCCGGCCGATTTCGATCGCCGCCTCGATGATCTCCCGCACGTGGGTGCTCCGCTCAGAACCGTAGGAGTCGAGTAGCGCCGGGCCAGCGGAACCGGACTCGATGAGCGAGAGGCGCCAGGCGAGGGAGCTCGCGTCGCGAAACCCGGAGCAGAGCCCCTGGCCGAGGAAGGGCGGCATGAGGTGGGCCGCGTCGCCGGCGAGGAGAACGCGGCCTCGCCGCCATTCGTTCGCCCAGCGGCCGCGGAACGTGTAGACCGCGTGCCGCTCGAGACGGGCGTTGTCGGGTGTGACATTCCAGGGTGCCATCAGCTGCCACGCGGTCTCCGCGCGGCCGAGGTCGTCCACCGTGACGTCCGCCCGGCGCATGAACTCGAAGCGTCGGCGCCCCGGGCCGCTGTTCACCGCCGTCGCGGGCTGCTCGGGATCGCAGTACTGGGTCACGAAGGCCTGCCACTCGCGGTCGTCGAGGGGCTCGTAGTCGACGACCAGCCAGTCCGCCTCGAACCCGGAGTCGACACTGTCGATGCCGACGAGATCGCGTACGGCGCTGTTCGCGCCGTCGGAGCCGATGAGCCAGGAGCCGACGAGGGTCTCCTCGTGCGCCTCGTTGCCGGTGCGAGCCACGGTCAGGGTGACCGTGCCGACATCCTGTGCCACCGCCGTGGCGGACCAGCCCCGGCGTACGTCGACGGTGGGGAGGGCCGATGCCATCGATTCGAGCACGGCTTCGAGGTCGGGCTGATAGAAGCCGTTCGTGTTCGCCCAGCCCGACTCGGCCGCCCGGTTCCAGTTGATGGCGCGCAGCAGCTCCCCTTCGCCGTTGCGGATCTGGTAGCCGCCGCGTTCACCGCGGGAAGGCTCGAAGAGCTCACTGTGCTCGGCCATGACCCCGGCAGACTGCAGGATGCGCAAGGCTTCGTGGTCGATGGTGCAGGCGCGCGGCATGGGGTAGCGCGTGGGCCAGCGTTCCACCACGGTGACGCGCCAGCCGTCGCGCCCGAGCAGGACAGCGATCAGCAGACCGACCGGACCCGCTCCGACGATCAGGAAGTCGACCTTCACGACTACTTCTTCACCGACAGAGCAGTCAGAAAGCCGATGTCGCCGGCCGCCGCGAACTCGTGCAGCACCTTCACATTCATGTCGGGGTTGTGCTCGTTGTGGGGTTCGGGCACCAGCGGGTTGCCGCTCCAGCCCTGAAGACGGCAGACGCGGTGCTTGATGCGCCAGCCCGACTCGGTGCGCACCACTTCGTCGTCGTACCAGCCGGTTCCGGTCCAGGTCGGTCCGCCCTCGGCGTCGTTGCGCACGAGCAGCCAGTTGCCGTAGCTGAAGGCGTGGGCGGTGTCGCCGTCGACCTCGACGAGGTGGCCCATCATCGTGTGTTGGTGGCTGTCGAGGCGGTCGTGGAATTCGGCGAACGACGCCTTGAACACGTCGAGTCCGTGCCAGCCGGCACCGGCCGGGCCGAACACCGCGACGACGTCATCGGTGAAGACGCGGTCGAAGAGATCCCACTGGTGCGTGTCGAGAGCAAAGGCGTACATGTTCATGATCTCGATGATCTCGGCTTTGTCGTTGTCGACCATGGGGTTCTTCCTCGTCTTTGAGAGCAGCGGAGGGCTGGTGCGTCGGCGACGCAAAAGGCACAAACCGTTCGTAGGTTTTGATTGTGCTCCGCGATCCCAACGGTGTCAAGCGGGGCGCCAGCTCCGTATTCCATTACAACCGTTGACATCTTTATGAATGGCTGATTGTATTCACGAGTCGGCCCCCCCGAGGCCGCCGCTCACGCCGAAGTGAAGAGAGGCACCATGTCCGAAGACATCGACCCGACCCTGTTCCGGGAGATGCTGGGGAACTATCCCACCGGTGTCGCCGTGGTCACGGCGACACTCGACGACGGGTCCCCGGTGGGCATGGTCGTCGGAACCTTCTCGTCGGTCTCGCTCGACCCGCCGCTCATCGCGTTCTTCCCGATGAGCTCCTCGAAGAGCTTCGCCCGGCTGCGAACCGCGGGCGCCTTCTGCGTGAACGTGCTGGCGTCGGACCAGGAGCCGCTCTGCCGCACGCTCGCGACGAGCAATGACGACAAGTTCGACGGCGTGGACTGGCGCCCGGCGCCGCTCGGCTCACCCATCCTCGGCGATGCCGTCTCGTGGATCGAGTGCACCTTCGACGACATCAGCGAGGCGGGTGACCACTTCATCGTGCTCGGCCGGGTGCAGGAGTTCGAGGTGCAGCGCTCCACCCTGCCCCTGCTCTTCTTCCAGGGCGGCTACGGTCGCTTCTCGCTCGGCTCCTTCGTGGCAGCGCCCAGCCCCGACCTCATCCAGGCGGCCCAGTACGCGGAAGTGATCCGCAGCCAGGTCGAACAGCTCAGCTCCGACTTCGGAGTCGACTGTAGCGTGGTCGCGCGCATCGGCTGGGACTCGGTGCAGGTGCTCTCGGCCAACCACGGCCCTCTCGCCTCACCAGCACCGCTCGGCCACCGCCAGCCCCTCATCCCGCCGTTCGGTGCCGTCTTCCTGGCAGACCGGGCCGAGGCCGAGATCGACGACTGGCTCGGCCGCGCGCCCGATCGGAGCCCGGAACGCCGGGAGTTGAACATGGCGCTGCTCGAGAAGGTGCGCGAACGCGGGTACTCTCTGCTCGCCGCCCAGCCGGAGGCTCTCGAACATCACCGTGAGGTGCTCCGCGAGTTCGAGCTGTCGGGCGGTCTGCCCCGGCAGGATCGGGTCGTGCGCCAGGCCACGTCGGAGCTCGCGGACCTGTTCACCCCAGAGATCGTGCCGGGCGAGCGCTACGGCCTCGCTTCGATCGTCGTGCTGATCCCCACCCGTCACGGCCAGCCGCCGATGGCGCTCCGGATGACCGGGCTGCCGCAGTCCGTTCCGGCGGAGCGGGTCGAAGCGCTCATCGCGGGTATGAAGCTGGTGGCGGCGACCGCTGCAGCGATCACGGAGGGCCGGGCATGAGCGACACCACGAAGCCGCTGGCCGGGATCCGCGTCGTCGATCTCAGCAGAGCCCTGGCCGGCCCGTACTGCACGGCGCTCCTCGCCGACCTCGGGGCGAGCATCATCAAGGTGGAGAGCATGAACGGCGGCGACAGCTCACGCCAGTGGCCGCCGTTCCAGAACGAGCACAGCCTCTACTTCGAGTCGCTGAACCGCAACAAGCGTTCGGTCTGCCTCGACTTCTACTCGGCCGAGGGCCGCGACATCCTCGGCCGCCTCATCGCCGGCGCCGATGTGCTGGTCGAGAACTTCAAGCTCGGCACGCTCGAGAAACTGGGGCTGTCCGTGGAGCACCTGAAGGAGCTCAACCCGCGGCTCATCGTCGGCTCGGTGAGCGGATTCGGCACCACCGGCCCACTCAAAGACGACGCCGGCCTCGACCAGGTGATCCAGGGGATGTCCGGTCTGATGTCGGTGACCGGCGATGCCGGGCACGCCTACCGGGTGGGTGTGCCCATCGTCGACATCACGTCGGGCATGGTCTGTGCGCTCGGGATCGTCGCCGCCCTCGTGGCGCGTGGGACCGAGCATCCGGTCGCCCATGTGACGACCTCGTTGCTCGAGACGGCGCTGAACCTCTCTGTCTTCCAGGGCCAGCGTGCACTCAGCCTGGGTGAGGCGCCGGTCGGGCAGGGCAACAACCATCCGACCATCGCCCCGTACGGCACGTTCCGCACGGCGACGGAATCGCTCAACATCGCCGTCGGCAACCAGAAGCACTGGCGCGCCTTCTGCGCCATCATCGGCGTGCCGGAGGCCGTGGACGACCCGCGGTTCGCGATCGGCGCCGACCGCTCGGCGCACCGCGACCAGCTGACCGCGGTCGTCGAGGATGCGCTCCGTACGCGACCGGCCGCCGACTGGACCCCGCTGCTCACCCGGGCGAGCATCCCCTGCGGTCCGATCTACGACTACGAGCAGGCCTTCGCATCCGCCCAGGTCGACGCCCTGGGCCTCGTGGTGCAGAGCCGGCGCCGGGACGGTTCTGCCCTGCCGCTCGTGCGGGGGCCGCTGAGCTTCGACGGCGTGGCGAGCGGGGTCGACTCGCCACCCCCGCTTCTCGGCGAGCACACCGCCGAGGTGCTGGGCGAGCTCGGCTACTCTGAGGAGGAGATCGCCGTTCTCTCCGGGAGCGGGCGTCTGGCGGTACTCCCCGAGACGCTGATCGGAGCGTGATGACCGAGGTGGGAAGTATCCATGCCACCGTCGCCGAGGGCCATGCTTCTGTCGTGATCGACAATCCGTCGCAGCGGAACGCTGTGACGCGTGCGATGTGCGTCGAGCTGCAGCGGCTCATGCCGCAGCTCGACGCCGATCCTGCGATCACTGTCGTCACCCTGCGCGGTGCCGGCACGACGTTCAGCGCCGGCGCGAGCATCGGCGACCTGTCGGCCGTACTGATGGATGAACAGGCCGACGGTACGCGTGTCGACCACCTCAGTCGGGCGGATGCCGCCATCACAGCCCTGTCCAAACCGACGATCGCTCTGGTCGACGGCGCCTGTGTGGGCGGCGGCTGGCAGCTCGCCTCGGCCTGCGACTTCATTGTCGCGAGCGCCCGGTCGACCTTCGCGATCACCCCGGCCAGACTCGGGATCATCTACCCGCGGCCCGGGATCGAGCGCCTCGTGCGCCTGGTCGGGCCCGCCTCCGCCAAACTCATCCTCTTCGCCGCCGAGTCGTCCACGGCTGCCCGTGCCGCCGAGCTCGGTCTCGTGGCGGAGGTGGTCGCCGATGCCGACTTCGACGACCGCGCCCGCCGTCTCGTGCGAACCATTCAGAGTAGGTCGCAGTTCTCGACGCACACCCTGAAGCGTCTGGTCGACGGCGCTCTGGCCTCGGAGTCCGGAGACGGAACCGACATCGACCGCGAATGGGCTGCCGCCTGGACGGCGATGACAGAGGGGCCCGACATGGCCGTCGGCGTCTCGGCGTTCCTCAATCGGGAGGCTCCACAATTCTCCTGGAAGCCGGAAGCGCCCTAAGGGCCGGCCAGCACGATCTGCACCGCAGGGGCGATGAGCTTCACCAGGGTTTCGAGGTCTTCCTCGACCACGGGCTGCACCTTCACGATCCGTCGTCCGACGACGACCCCGAGCAACAGGGAGGATGCTGCGCTGACCCGCAGCGCGGCATCCGGAACATCGCCGAGCCGCGGCACGATCCCCTCGACGAAGCGGGCCTGGAGGAACTCACGGAGCTGCGCCGCAGCCTGCTCATGGTTCACCGCCGAACGGAACATCGCCAGCAGGGGCTCATACTCGCTCGGGCTGCCCTCCCACAGGGTGAGATAGGCGCGCGTGACGCGCTCGCCGAGCTGTTCTGTCGGACCGTCGAAGGCATTGGCGAGCCGCTGCAGGGCGTCCGTCGGCACAGACATCGCTGCGGCGAACAGGTCGTCCTTCGAGCCGTAGAAGCGCATGACAAGTGCCGCGTCGACTCCGGCGTCGAGCGCGATGCGCCGGATCGTGGCGGCCGCATAACCGTCGGCTGCGAAGCGCGACCGCGCGGCGTCCAGGATGGCGCCCCTCGTGTCGTTCGGCCCGGGACGGCGCCCTCGCCGCATCGTCACGGGGGCCGGCGCGGCGGAGTCGGCGGCATCTGCGGGCATGGTTCCACTGTAACCGGTTGATTTAACCATCATGACGGTATATACCAATAAGCAGGTTAGGACGGCGCTTGATGTGGCACCGAACTCGTCGCGAACCCACAATGAAGGCCGCGGTCTGGACGATCGTCGGGCTCTGGGTGGTGGTCGTGGCGAATCTCGGCTTCGCCGGGCTCACGCTGGTGCTTTTCGGCGCCGCGGCCCTGCCCACAGTCACCAACGCGATCGGAGCGATCGCCTACCCGACGAGGTACGGGCCACGGGTGTCGGTGCGTCGAGCTTCATGGGGCGTATCGGAAACCGCCGGCGCGTCGGCGCGCCAGCGGGCGAGCCTAGGCGGGAACGCGCACGTCGAGGGAGCGCGGTTCCACCCAGGCGCTGAACGCCGTCGCCTGACCGAAACCGTCGCCGTCGAGCTCGATCTCTTCGGCCCGGGTGAGCCGGGCCGTGAACTTCGTGACGGTGCTGTACTCGAGTTCCCTGTCGTTGCGGTGCTCGCCGACGAGCGCCCGGCCGAGCTTCGTGCGGCGTACCACGCCGTTGACCCAGGCGACCTTCGTCCAGATGCGGAGCCACCCGAGCACACCGCCGGGGCGCATCACGAGCAGGTCGAGGAGGCCATCGTCGATGACGGCGTCGGGCATCAGCAGGATGTTCGCCGGCAGCGACCCGCAATTGCCGATGATGAGCGTGTTCGCCTTCTCGCGGAGCACGGGGCCGTCGTCCCTGCGGAACCGCAGGTGCAACTCGTTCGGGTCGCGGAGCGAGGTGACGATGGCCTGCACGTACGCCGCCCAGCCGGCTTTCGCCTTCAGGTCGTCGTCAGTGTTCTGGATCATTTTTGCGTCGATGCCCATGCCGGCCATGACGACGAACACGTGGCGGTCACGGGCACCTCCGGCGCGCTCGATGTCGATCACGCCGAGGTCGATTGCCCTGTTCGTGCCGGAGAACGCGGTGTGCACAGAGTGGGTGAGGTTGTTGAGGGTGAGGTCGAGGTTCCGGGCGAGCAGGTTGCCGGTGCCCGACGGCACCAGGGCGAGCGCGGTTCCGCTGCCCCGGAGCGCCTCCGTCACCGCGCGCACGGTGCCGTCCCCGCCCGCAGCCAGAACGAGATCGGCTCCCGCGTCGAGGGCCTTCTTCGTGGCTTCCTGGCCCACATCGTCGACCGTGGTCTCGAACCAGAGCGACGCGCCCCAGCCAGCCGCGGCGGCCTCAGTGGCGACCGTCGACTTCAGAAGGTCGATGTCGACCTTGATCGGGTTGTAGACAACGGCGGCTACGCGGGGGGCGGCGGGTTCGGCTGCGGGCACGCGGTGGTCTCCTAGAGGTCGTCGAGTTCTTCAGTGTAGGCAATCGGTTCAGCCGGACCGGCCACGTTGGCAGCTGTCAGCCGTGCCGTGGAAGCACGGAAGCCGGCCACGAGGTCCGCGTCCACCAGCTCATCATGGTCGCTCGGCTCTGTCTCGGAGACCAGCTGGCTGGCCGGGCCGATGAGGAAGGTGGCCCGCCCGATGGTGCCGTCGCTGTGCAGGGACGGGATGTCGACGATCTCCGATCCGTCCGTAGCCGCCAGTGCGCCTGCGTAGTCGAGGAGAGCCCTTGCGATGTCGGACCCTGTCAGAATCGAACCGCCGGTGTAGTGGATTCTTTCCATGCTTACTTTGTACCCCACACAGGGGATCTGCCCCGAGGCTTGCGCTGCGGGGACGGATGCCCTACGAGAGCCGCCCTCAGCTCAGACGGTCGCAGCGCGCTCGGCCTCGGAGCGGAGCACGCAGAACTCGTTCCCTTCGGGGTCGGCCAGCACGACCCATCCGGTGCCCGGACCGTATTTCCCGCGGAGGTCCCCGACGACGGATGCCCCGCGGGCGACGAGTGCCTCGACCTCCTGTTCCTGGCTGGATGTCGCGGGGCGCAGGTCGAAGTGGATCCGGTTCTTGCCCGACCGCTGTTTCGCCTCGGCTGCGTCGGGTGTTTCGACGAAGAGCAGCAGATGACCCGTCTTCGGGTCGCGGATCATGCATTCCTCGTCGCCCAGCCCGTTCGGGTCGTCGTCGAGGTCGGTGTAGCCGAGCGTCACCTTCCACCACGTCGAGAGGGCATAGGCGTCCGTGCAGTCCACGGTGGTGTGCGAGATGAAGGCGACCATGCCGACCAGACTGCCCGTGAATGCGAGGATGCGCAACGCGCGGGCGGGCCGCCTGGCGCGTTAGCGTGGAGGGATGATGAGTGCGCCACGCCCCGGATCCCGGCCCGCCGTCTCGACGGAGGGGCCGCAGCGCCAGTTGACCGAACGGTCGACTCCGGCGCTCTGGGGCCAGCTCGTGGCCCGGGTGTTCGCGCTGCCGGGGGCGGAGGAGGGGCACAGCCAGGTGTCGCCGCCGACCTCGCGCGCCGTGTTTCTCGCCGACAGGCACTCCGAGATCGCGCCGGAGCGGTCGCTGGCACCCGGGCGGCGGCTCGAGCCGGTGCATCTGCACGGGGTTCAGGACACGAGCATCCATCTCGTCCTGCCAGCGGCGCGGGGGAGGGAACTGACCGACGCGGGCTGGGCGGAACCGCACCAGTACGAAGACTTCGGTACGGAGTTCATGGTCTACGGGCCGCGCGACGAGGCCGAACTGGAGATCGTCGTCGCAATTGTCGCCGAGCGCCTGGCGTTCGCGCGGGGTCAGGCCGCGAGCGGTGCTCCGTAGCCCGTCACGTGGTGGGCGAGGAACTGTGCCGCACGCAGGGTGAGCCGTGGTTCGGAGGTGCGCAGCAGTCCGGTCGCGGTGACGGGGTCGAGCGCCGCTGAGCCACGGTGTCGTCCGTCGGAGCCGCCGTCGGCGGAGGCGAACACCGCGCGGGCCCAGTTCACGGCGGGGAGGGGCGGGCATCCGCTCTCGTTGAGAGTGCCGCCGAAGAGCTGCTGGAGCCTCACCCGGGGGTCGACGTGGTCACCGAACAGTTTCGCTGTGAGTATCGACTGCATGAACCACACCCTAATGGGGGGCAGCGTACCAGCGCCAGCCCAAACGCCAAGTTGGTCCCCCAAATGGGTGGCATTCGCTCACTGAACCTGTAGTGCGGCGATTGCTTCGACCTCCACGAGTGCACCTGGGCGCGCGGGGGCGACCGCCAACACCGTCACGGCTGTGCGATGAAATCCCCACACCGACTGGGTCGCAGCGAACGCCTCGGCCGGATCGACCCCGGGGGCGAGATGGATGGTCAGCTTGGCCACCAGTTCGGGCCCCGAACCGGCCTCGGCGAGCACGGCGAGCACATTGCGCATGGCCTGTGCCACCTGGGCTTCGAGGCCATCGAGCAGGGCCCCGGCGGCATCCACTCCGTTCTGGCCGCCGACGAACAGGATCGGACCCGGTGGAAGGATCATGCCCTGGGCGAAGGCTGGACTGCGGTAGAGCTGGGGGCGGGCATCCGTTCACCTCCTCTTCATCCGCTATCTCCACGGGAGGACCGGACCGGACGCAGGCGAGCCCTACCGTGTCAACGTCGCCCACCGTGGCCCAGCAGCCCGCAGTCCAGCGCGGGCACCACGAGCGACGTACCGGAGGAATCTTGTTCACTGTTCGTCGTAGCACCATGGCTGTCGCCGCTCTCGCTGTCGCAGCCCTCGCCCTGACCGCCTGCTCATCCACCGCCTCGACCGCGGGCGCTTCCGCCGGAAGCGTCGACGCCAAGACCGCGACCAGCGTCTCGGCGTTCGGTGACCTCGACGGCCTCGTCGCCGCCGCGAAGGCGGAGGGCTCGCTCAACGTCATCGCCCTTCCCGACGACTGGGCGAACTACGGCAAGATCATCGAGGCCTTCAAGGCGAAGTACGGGATCACCGTGAATTCGGCCAGCCCCGATGCATCCAGTGCCGAGGAGATCACCGCGATCACGAGCCTCGCCGGCCAGGACACCGCCCCCGACGTCGTCGACGTGGGTCCGGCCGTGGCGCTCGCCAACACCGACAAGTTCGCGCCCTACCAGGTGGCCGCGTGGGGCGACATCCCCGACAGCAACAAGGAGTCGACCGGACTCTGGGTCAACGACTACACCGGGCTGATGTCGATCGGCTACAACTCGAACGTCGTCAAGACCGCCCCGGCGAAGCTCGACGACCTGCTCGGTGCCGACTACAAGGGCAAGGTCGCGATCAACGGCGACCCGACCCAGGCCGGTGCGGCCTTCGCGGCCGTCGGACTCGCAGCCGTGCAGTCCGGTGGCACGCTGGACGACTTCCAGCCCGGGATCGACTTCTTCCAGAAGCTGAACAAGGCCGGCAACTTCCTCACCGTCGACCCGACCCCGGCGACGATCGCCTCGGGCGAGACCGCCGTCGTCTTCGACTGGAGCTACAACAACCTCGCAGCCGCCGCGGCGACCCCCGGTTGGAAGACCACCGTTCTGCCCGGCACGGCCTACGGCAGCTACTACAACCAGGCGATCAACAAGGAGGCCCCGCACCCCGCGGCCGCCCGCCTCTGGCAGGAGTTCCTCTACAGCGCCGACGCCCAGAACCTCTACCTGGCGGCGGGCGCGTTCCCGGTGCTCCTCGGAGCCATGGAGACGGCCGGCACGGTCGACACCGCAGCCGAAGCCGCTGTGGGGAAGATGCCCGAGAACTTCGTCTCGCCGACCTCCGACCAGAGCACGGCAGCAGCCGCACTGCTCTCGACGAACTGGGCCGCGGCGATCCAGTAGCAGAGACGCACACCTCCACACCATGACGAAGAAGCTCGCCGTTCTCGGCCTCACACCGTTCGCGCTGTACGTTCTGCTGTTCCTCGCGATCCCCTCGGTGCTGGCGATCACGACGGGCTTCTTCGACAAGGCGGGGGCGTTCACCCTCGACAACGTGAGCGCGCTCTTCTCTCCGCAGATCCTGCAGACGTTCCTCAGTTCGTTCTGGGTCTCGGGAGTGACGGCCGTCATCGGGGCGGTGGTCGGTGCGCTCGTCTGCTACGCCCTGCTCGGCACGCGCCCGGAGGGGGTGCTCCGCTCCACGGTCAACTCGGCATCCAGCGTGCTCGCGCAGTTCGGTGGGGTCATGCTCGCCTTCGCCTTCATCGCGACGATCGGCGTGCAGGGCGTGATCACGGTGTGGCTGAAGGATGCCGGACTCGACATCTACGGCGACGGGGTCTGGCTCTACCAGGTGCCCGGCCTCCTGCTTCCCTACCTCTACTTCCAGGTGCCGCTCATGGTCATCACGTTCATGCCGGCACTCGAGGGGCTGAAGCCGCAGTGGGCCGAGGCGAATGCCAGCCTCGGTGGCAGCCGCTTCACCTACTGGGTTCGGATCGCCGGCCCGATCCTTCTTCCGTCGTTCCTCGGCAGCCTGCTGCTGCTTTTCGCGAACGCGTTCTCGTCGTACGCGACGGCTGCCGCGCTGATCAGCCAGGGATCGCAGATCGTGCCGTTGCAGATCCGTTCGGCGCTGATCAGCGAGACCGTGCTGGGCCGTGCGAACATGGCCGGCGCGTTGGCCTTCGGGATGATCGTGGTGATGGTCGTGCTGATGTTCGGCTATTCGCTGCTGCAGTCCCGCACGGCGAGGTGGCAGCGATGATCGGCGGGCGGGTGGGGGCAGCGCCCTCGCGGCTGACCCGCACGATCATCCTGAGCCTCGTCGGGCTGGTGTTCGCGGTGCCGATCCTCGCGATGATCCAGTTCACCTTCCGCGACGGGCTGAGCGGTTCGTACACGCTCAGTCACTGGACGGGCCTCGCCGACCCGGCCGTCAACACGAAGTACGCTCCGCTCGTCACCGCTCTCGGCAACTCTCTCGTGCTGGTCATCGTGACCGTGCTGCTGGTGCTCGTGCTGCTGCTGCCGACGATGATCCTCGTCGAGCTGCGCTTCCCGCGGCTGCGGCGCGTGCTGGAGTTCGTCTGCATCATCCCGATCACGGTGCCGGCGATCGTGCTCGTCGTCGGGTTGGTGCCGGTGTACAGCGTCGTGGTGAAGGTCACCGGCAGCTCGATCTGGTCGCTCGGCTTCGCCTACGGCGTCACGGTGCTGCCGTACGCCTACCGGGCCATCCAGGCGAATCTGGGTACGGTCGACGTGGTCACGCTGGGCGAGGCGGCGCGGTCGCTCGGGGCGGGCTGGGCGACGGTGCTGTTCCGTGTCATCCTGCCGAACCTCCGGCGCGGCGTGCTCGCGGCATCCTTCATCTCGGTGGCGGTCGTGCTCGGGGAGTTCACGATCGCCTCCCTCCTCAACCGCGTCAACCTGCAGACCGCGCTGGTGCTGATCTCGAAGAGCGACCCGTACGTGGCCGTCATCTTCTCGCTGCTCGCACTCGCGTTCGCGTTCGTGCTGCTGCTGCTCATCGGCCGGCTCAGCACCGTCGGCGCCGGCGGCGGCCGCCGTCGCGGGCGGAGGGGCGGCGCGGCATCCCCGCCGGCGCCGGGCACGAGCTCCGCGACCCCGCCAGGGCCGGGCGCGACCTCCGCGACTTCCGCGACCTCGCCGGGGTCCGGCGCGGCTCTCGCGACCCCGGCGGCTCCCGCCCCGCTTCCCGTGGACGCCGCGCTCGCTGCGGTGCCCGCCACCCTCCCGACGGCTCCCGCCGCAGAAAGAGCCAGCCGATGACCTCACTCACCGCACCCGCTGTCCCGGCCGCACTCGCGCCCACTGAGGGCGCATCCGTCGAGCTCATCGACGTGGTCAAGGACTACGGCACCGGCACGCTCGCGCTCGACTCGCTGAACCTGCACGTGCGACCGGGCGAGTTCGTCGCCCTGCTCGGACCGTCGGGCTGCGGAAAGACGACGGCGCTCCGCTCGGTGGCCGGGCTCGAGAGCGTCACCGGCGGGCGCGTCTGCATCGACAACATCGACGTGACCGACCAGCCGACCAACCGCCGTGACCTCGGGATGGTGTTCCAGTCCTACTCGCTGTTCCCGCACCTCGATGCTGCGGCGAACGTCGAATTCGGGCTCCGGATGCGCAAGGTTCCCGCGTCTGCCCGGCGTACCCGGGCGCTCGAAGCCCTCGAGATGGTCGGTCTCGGCGGTTTCGGCGACCGGTACGCCCACCAGATGTCGGGTGGGCAGCAGCAGCGCGTCGCCCTGGCTCGCGCACTCGTGACCCGGCCCCGGGTGCTGCTGCTCGACGAGCCGCTGTCGGCGCTCGATGCGAAGGTGAGGGTTCAGCTGCGGGACGAGATCCGCCGCATCCAGACCGAACTCGGCATCACCACGCTGTTCGTGACCCACGACCAGGAGGAGGCGCTCGCGGTCGCCGACCGCGTCGCCGTGATGCGCGCCGGCACGATCGAGCAGATCGGCACGCCCGAGAACCTCTACACGCAGCCCGCGACCACGTTCGTGGCGGAGTTCGTCGGCCTCAGCAATCGCCTGCCCGGGGTGGCGGCGGGTGGGTACGCCCTGGTGCACGGGGTCGAGCTGCCGCTGCTCGACCCGACGGTGGCGCAGGGCCCGGTCACGGTGTTCGTGCGGCCCGAAGACCTGGAAATCGTGCCGGCCGGCACCTCGGCGGTGCCGGTGCGGCAGGGTGCCGACCGGGCCGGTGCCGGTGCCGAGGGCGGTGACGGTGGCGGTGGCGGTACCGGTGCGGGGCCGGCACCGGTACTCGGGGGCACGGTCGTCTCGTCGAGCTTCCTCGGTTCGATCCGCCGCACGACCGTGCGACTGCCGGGCGGAGCACTCGTCGCCGTGCAGCACGGCGTCGCGGTGCGGCCCGCCCCGGGCGAGCAGGTGAACCTCCGCTTCGGTGGCGCCTGCGTCTCGGCCGTCCCCGCGCCCTGACCCTCCCTCCCTCCCTCCTCCCGCTCCCTCCCACCCTCCTCAGGGGGCCGCGAAGGGACCCATATCGTTCCACCCGATCCGCGGCGGCGCGATTTGGGCCCCTTCAGCGCGGAACTGTGCCGGGTTCACCCGATCGGGGGGTGCGTGCGGGCCCTCAGGTTGGCTAGTCTCAGCCTGCGCACGTGCGCGACATTCCGAACAGAACTCGAGCATCCGTCATGCCGCGCAGAACTCCCCGCCACCGTTCTCTCCGCTTCCTCCGGCTTCCGGCCGTGCTCGCTATCGGGGCTGTCGTCGGCACCGGCGGCATCGTCGCAGCTCCCGCTCCCCAGGCCCAGGCGGCATCGTCCGTCTACTCGTCCACCACCACGTGGATCAAGACGATCACGAGCGTGCTCGGCCCGGCGGGCAAGGTGTTCGGCTTCGACTCGGCCCCGCTCGATCTCGCCGCGGCGTTCATCGGCCCTCTGCTGTCGATCATCCTCGGTGGCGGCGACGATCAGCCCAAGGGCCCGCAGATCCAGGACGTGCTCGACCGGCTGGAACAGCTGAACGACATCGAGAACAAGATCGACATGCTGCATGACGATCTGGCGACCATCCAGAGCCAGATCCTCGACACCGACCAGCACGTGCTGATGGGCACCTGCACCGTGCAGACCACGCAGCTGAACGCCTATCTGACGAAGCTGCAGTCGGCGCAATCGAAGTACAAGACGATGCTCGACCGGGTGGAGGACCTGCGGGAACACGGCGGCGACGGCACCGAACTGCAGCTCGCGGTCAACGAGTTCGTCGACTACTCGCTCGGTGACGCCGGTCGCACGGCCGTCGTCGGCACGCCGCTCGGCGACGGCGTGATGTCGGTGAACACGGCGCTGCTGACGACCGGCGGAGGTCCGGGGCTGATCAAGAGCTGCGGAGAGGCCTACCTCGCCGGCTGGCGCAACGACCAGGCGCACGCCGGAGCGGACGATGCGGGCCGCTGGCTCGACGACCGCAACTACTACCAGCCTCTGCAGAACCTGGTGGAGTTCTGGCAGACCGCCAGCGCGCAGGGCGCGTTCCTGGTGGAGGAGGCCGCTCTGCTGAAGTCGGCACGCACGTGGGTCGGTGACGGCAACGCCCTCGCACCCGAAGACCAGGCGTCGGTGTGCAAGCTCGCTCTCAACGCCACCGGTTCGACGACCTCGGCCAAGACGAGAGCGATCTGCCGCGACGGATCCGTGTTCATGCAGACCTACTACAACGGACTCGCCGCCGAGTGGCGTGAGGTCGGGATGCCGCTCAGCAACGACGACATGGTGCTGAGCCCGGGCTCCGCCGTGACGGGCGTCGTCTACAACAACAGAGTCGTGCCCTCGACGCTCTGGGCCCGGAACCCCTCCACCTTCCCCGCGACGTGGACGAGCGGCACGTGGACAACGTCCGCGACACCGGTCACCGTCGACAGCATCCCGGGATTCGCGCCGGCAACGGAGTCGCAGTGGCTCGACCTCAGCTCGAGCTACGCGGCAACCCACCCCTCGAACCAGCCGGTGGTGGCGAAGACCCAGAACAGTTGGACCGCTCAGAAGAACGCGTACAAGGCAACTGAGGTCACGCCCTTCGCCCCGGTCGACGTTCTGGCCCAGATGCGGAACAGCGTGCAACCGGGGACGCCGGCCGCCGACGGTACCCCGACCACGACGCACCTCTTCGACCTGACGGGAGTGACGTCGGCGTGGATCCCGAACCAGACCGCGAGCCACACGTTCCCGATGTTCGTCGGCCGTGAGCCTTTCGAACTCGGCAAGGCCGACGGACTGACCTTCCCGCCATCGTCGTTCCAGGACGGTTTCAACGAATCCGGGCAGGCCGACTACCTCTACGACGACAACGGGCTCGCGGTCAAATGTTTCGTGGCCCCCGTCGACGGCGTGGTCTGCAGCGACACCGTCGGTTCGTGGTTCATCGCCAGGGAAACGTCGGAGTACAACTACGGCGAGGCCTACCAGGTCTTCGCGGTGAACCCGGGGGCACCGGAGACCGGCCGGCTTGCGATCGCCTCCTACCCCGACTCTGGATGCCTCGGCATCCCCACAGAGTGCGCCTGGCGTGTGACATCCATCGACCGCACCTACGACCTCCCCTCCTGGCTCGCCCCGTTCACGACGAAGTCGGGCCAGAAGTACGAGGGTGACCCGACCGCGAAGGCGACGCTCTGGCCGGTGGCCGCGGTTCCGAAGGAGTGCGGGACGACCAGCTGGGGCGTGCCGACGCAATGCCGGGCGAGCATCGACGCGTGGCTGAAGGCGACCATCCCGAACCCGAGCATCCCGGGCCCGGTGGCGACATCGGCGGCGACGGTCAGCGACCACGACTTCACCGACCGCGCCTATTGCGAAGTGCCCGGCTGGCAGCCGAACACGAGCGAAGCCGGGGTCGCGATCACGACGGGTGAGGTGACCTGGACGGGCTGGAAGACGGATGGTGTCACCTACACCGCCACGACAGCCGCCGCGGATCCGCTCGCGCTGACCGACTTCGCGCGGAAGGCGGGCTGGTACTCCGACGACTTCGCCCGGGCGCGGGAAACGTTCACCCTGCGGTGTTCGTTCGCCGCCCGGTACACCGACCTCGCGACGGAGACCACCGTGCAGAGCGCCGTTGCAACCGCGACGCGCGTGACGGGGTCGAACACGTTCAGCCTCGCGAGGGTCGGAGCCGAAGACCCGGGGGCTGGGTCGGGCACGCCCGGTGCAGGCTCGCCGGGTACCGGCACGGGCGGATCGCAGCAGCCCGTCGTGGGGACGAATCCGAGCCACGCCTCGGGTGGCCAGCTCGCCGCCACGGGCAGCGAGGCGGCGCCCTGGGCGCTCTTCGCGGCCGCTCTCGCCCTCTTCGGGTTGTGGGCAGCACTGGTGGCGCGGCCGCGCGTGCGGCGCCGGGGCCGCTAGTCGGCTGAGGTGCGGGGCCGCTCCCTCTGCGGTCGGCGAGTGTGGCGGCGTTCCGGTGCGCGGTGCCCCGGTGCCCGGTGCGCCGGAGCCCCGGTGCCCCGGTGCGCGATACTGGGGGGCGTACGCCACGTCCGGCCCCCCCCGGGCCCGGCGGAGCGCGAGTGGCGGGCCGCGCAGGCCCGAGAGTGCTGGGCCGCGCCGGCCCAAGTGTGCCGGGCCGCGCCGGCCCGAGAGATGAGGACCCCGTGACACCCGACCGCCGCTGGATCACCGAGGCCATCCGCGAACTGAAAGCCGACAGCACCCGGAGCGCCGACACGCACCTGCTGCGCTTCCCCGTGCCAAGCGACTGGGGCGTCGACCTGTACTTCAAAGACGAGTCCTCGCATCCGACCGGTTCCCTCAAGCACCGACTCGCCAAGTCGCTGTTCATCTACGGCCTCGTCGGAGGGCGGATCGGTGCGGGCACAACGGTGGTCGAGGCATCCAGTGGCTCGACCGCCGTCTCGGAGGCCTACTTCGCGCGGATGCTCGGCCTCGACTTCGTCGCCGTGATGGCCGCGTCGACCAGCCGGCGCAAGATCGAGCTGATCGAGGGCTACGGCGGACGCTGCGTTCTCGTCGCCACGGCGGGCGAGGTGTACGCCGAGGCCGAGCGCATCGCGCGGGACTCCGGCGGCTACTACCTCGACCAGTTCACCAACGCGGCCGTCGCCACCGACTGGCGCGGCAACAACAACATCGCGTGCTCGATCTTCGAGCAGATGGCGGGGGAGCGGCATCCGGAGCCCGCCTGGATCGTCTCTGGGGCCGGCACGGGCGGAACCACCGCCACCATCGCCCGCTACGCCCGGTACGCCGGGGTCGCGACGCGTGTGGCGGTCGGCGACCCGGAAGGGTCGGTCTTCGAGGAGGCGTGGCGCACGGGGCGAACGGATGTCACGGGCCGCGGCTCCCGCATCGAGGGCATCGGGCGGCCCCGCGTGGAACTCTCGTTCCTGCCGTCGGTGATCGACTGGGTGCAGACGGTTCCGGATGCGGCGTCCATCGCCGCGATGACGGTGGTGTCCGACGTGCTCGGCCGGGCGCCCGGCCCGTCGACCGGTACGAACCTGGTGGTGGCGCTCGACCTGGCGCGGGACATGGTCGCCCGCGGCGAGACCGGCAGCATCGTGACGCTGCTCTGCGACGGCGGCGACCGCTACTCGGACACGTACTACGACGCCGGCTGGGTGGCGGCGCAGGGCTTCGACGTCGCGCCGCCGCTGGCCGCGCTCCGCGAGCGCCTCGCGGGCTGACCCCGCCCCCGCCTCGCTGCGGCGAGCGGCGAGCCGACCGCTCGCCGCCACCCGCTGCTGACCTAACGGACGAGGCTCAGCGAACGTGACCCCGGATGCGGGCGCGTGTCGCCTCAGATGCGTCCGTTCGTGCAGCAGGGGCCCGTTCGCACGTGCCGCGGCCGACATCAGGTCCACGGCTGGGGCTGCGGCGGGTGTCAGGCGCGGGGGAGCGCAGCGGCCTGCGCGAGGAGCTGCGCCGCGACCACGTCGAACGGTTCGAGCGACTGCGATGCGCGGCTCATCACCACGGCGCCCTCGCTCGACGCGATGAGCAGCGCGGCGAAGCCGGCGGCCGCCCCGGGCTGGGCGCCGCTTCGCTCGAGCAGCGACGTCAGCGCCTCCCGCCAGTCCCGGAAGACCCCGGCCGCCGTGCCGAGCAGGTCGGCCGAATCGGTGGCCACCGTGACCGCGAGCACCGAGCATCCGGCCGTGAACTGCGACCGCACCAGCAGCTCACGCCACAGGCCGAGGAAGAAGCCGGCCACCTCGACGGGCGGCGATCCGGCGACGGTGTCGAGGGTCGCCCTTGTGCGCGCTCCCATCGAGGTGATTGCGGCGGCGACGAGTTCGTCTTTGCCGCCCGGGAAGTGATGGTAGATCGAGCCCCGCGGTGCGCCGGTCGCGGCGAGCACCTCGGTGAAGGATGCCCCCTGCAGCCCTCTCTGCGCGAGCAGCCGGATGGCGCCGTCGATCATCAGCGCTCGTGAGTCGGCAGCCATCGTTCCCCTTTCGGAGCCTCCACTCTACGCAGCGGGACTCCCCGAGGAGGCCTCAGCCCCGGCTCCAGCCCCAGCACCAGCAGCTGCCGCCGCGGCCGCCTGCAGACCGGCGATCTGCGTGCGAGCCGCCAGCACCAGCTCGTCGTTCGTGTTCGCGTGGCCGCCGAGCCCCCAGCCGCCGGCGACGGCCTCTGTGAGCAGCACCCAGGTGCGATCGGCCAGGGAGGGGTCGCCCGCCGCGCTCGCGACGATCGCGGTGAACTGCGACACGACGGCGAGCTGCTGCTCGCGGCTCAGCGCTCCCGCATTGGTGAGCACCTGCACGCGCACGTAGTCGCTCGCGCCGTCGACGTTCGACAGGTCGCCCTGCGGCAGTTCGTGCACGAAGCCCGCGGTGTTCTGCCGGAACAGGGGGATGTCGGGCACCTGCTCGATCGTCTTCAGAGTGGTGGCAAGGTCGCGGGCGAGCTGGTGCTTGTCGGCGAAGGTTCCGGCGGTGGCGTAGACGTCGATCATGGGCATGGCGGTGGACTCCTCGAGTAAGACGATCGTCATAGTGACACCGATCATCCTGCACTATGACGCCCGTCATAGTCAACCGGGGCAGCTCGGACGCCGTCGTAGGCTGGGGGGCAGAGCGAAGAGGAGGCGGCACCGTGCAGCACCAGATCCACCTCGAGGGGTACGGCATCCGGCTCCAGCCGATCTCCGCCGGGCATGCCGATGCGCTGCAGGCGCTCACCGATGACGCGCTCTGGGCGGGCATGACCTCTCCGAGGCCGATGGATGCCGCGGCCTACGCCCGCCACATCGAGGCCCAGCTCGCCGAACCGAGCACGATGACCTTCGTGGTGGAGGGTGAGGGTGGCGACATCCGGGGCACCACCAGTTTCGACGACCACTCGCCCTCGCAGCGCCGGATCGAGATCGGCAGCACGTGGTACGGCCGCGAATTCTGGGGTGGCCGCACGAACCCCGCGGCCAAGCGACTGCTCTTCGGGTATGCCTTCGACGAGCTCGGTCTGGCCCGCGTGGCGCTCCGCTGTGATGCGCGCAACACCCGCAGCGCCGCGGCGATCCAGCGGCTCGGAGCGGTTCCGGAGGGCGTGTTGCGCTCGCACCGCTCCTCTCCCGACGGCAGCCGCGGCGACACGGCCTACTTCTCCGTGATCGCGCAGGAGTGGCCGGATGTTCGGCGCAGGCTCGACGAGCGCCTGGCGTGAGGGCCGTCACCGCAGCGCACCTGCACGGCCGGCGGGTGACCCGGCTGGTCGCGGCCGTCGCCGGCCTCGCCGCCTTCGCGCTCGTCGCGCTGGTCTCCCTCGCCCCGCCGCCGCAGGCGCCGACCGCGGATGGTGCCCACGGTTACGTGCAGACGAGCGCCCAGGGTTCGCTGCAGATCGTGACGGTGCCCGGGGATGCGGCGGGGGTGACGGTCACGCGCGACGACTACTCGGCCACCGCCGGCGTCAAGACTCTCGCGGCCGGGAGCACCAACAAGGACTGGGCGACGCTCGTTCTACTGCTGGCCGGATTCCCGATGACCGATTCCAACATCACGGTGATGATGCGCTGGATGCGGCAGGAGAACGGTCCGCCCGACTGGTGGAACCGCAACAATCCGCTGAACAACGGTTGGGGATCCGGCGGTGGCAGCGGTTTCGGCAGCTACGACAATCTCTCCACCGCGGCGGCCAACTGCGCCGAGGCGCTGCACAGCGTGAGCGGGTACTCGGCGATCGTGGCCGGGTTCCAGGCCTCAGCTCCGACCGCCCAGATCGAGAGCGCCATCTGGGCCTCGCCGTGGGCGTCGAGCCACTACGCGAACGGGTCGCACTGGTCCTATGCACCGGTGCCGGTGATTGCCTCGCCGGCGGGTACGTGGTGAGCCGGGCTGAGGCACTCCCGCCCCGGGGCTGCTCGATCAGTGCTGCGCTGCACCGCGGCTGAGCATCCAGACCGGCAGGGCCGAGACGATGAGGTCGAGCAGGAAGTCGACCTCGGGGGTCTCGGGATGCTGCAGCCAGGACTGGATGGCGCCGGCATAGGCATGCGCAACGAACGACGAGTACATGGCCAGCGCGGCCCCACGGTGGGGCTCGTCGTCGAACCCTCTGAGCCGTGGCGGAGTGCGGTGCAGGGCGACGATCGACTGCTCGACCGCCGCCGCGAAGTGGTCGCTGAGCAGCTGGTAGAGCTCGGGGGAGAGCCCGCCTCCGCCCTGCAGGTAGATCTGCCGGCGAGCGTCGACGGCGGAGAGGATCGCGCGCAGGCGGTGTCTCACCGCGCGCTCGAGGTCGGCCGACGACATGGTCAGCTCCTGCTCGGCTCGGTCGCGGGCCTCGTCGAGCTCGGCGGTGAGGGTGCGGGCGAGCAGCTGGGCGGGGGTCGCCGCATGGTTGTAGAAGGTCTTGCGGCTGACGCCGGCCGCGCCGACGAGGGCCGTCACCGAGATCGACGAGGCCGGTCGGGTGGAGGCGAGGCGCAGCACGGCCTCCCGCAGCCGGGCGGCGCTCCGTTCGCTCCGCGGATCGGTGGCGGCGGCAGCGGTGGCGTGTTCGGTTCCGGTCACACCCAACTATTACACACCTGAGTAATAAGGTGTAGCGTGACATCATCATGACCGGCATCCGCATCGACTCACCGCGCCTCATCCTCCCGACCCTCGTCTTTCTCGGAACCGTCTCGACGGCGGTCGGCAGCCTCGGCGCACCGCTCCTGCCCACGATCGCCCGCCTCGACGGGGTGTCGCTCGCGGCCTCCCAATGGGCCCTCACGATCACCCTGCTCGCCGGGGCCGTCGCGTCACCGGTGCTCGGAAAGCTCGCTGACGGCAGCCATCGCCGCGCCGTCATCGTCGGCGCGCTCGCGATCGTCGCCGCCGGCTGCGTGCTCGCGGCCCTGCCGTTCGGCTTCGGCTGGCTGCTTGTCGGCCGGGCGATGCAGGGGATCGGCCTCGGTCTGGTGCCCCTCGCGATCGCTGCGGCCCGGGATGCCCTGCCGCCCGCCAAGGCCGGCCCGGGCATCGCGCTCCTGGGAGTGACCACCGCGGCCGGGCTCGGCATTGGCTACCCCATCGCCGGCGTCGTCACGCAGTTCTTCGGGCTCGCTGCAGCGTTCTGGCTCGGCGCCGTCATCACAGCGATCGCCGCGATCGGGGTGCTGGTCATCCTGCCCGACAGTCCCGCCCGGCCGGCCACGAAGCTCGACCTGGTCGGGGCCGTGCTGCTGGCCGTCGCGATCGCGGGGTTGCTGCTGGTGTGTGCGGAGGGGCCGCAGTGGGGGTGGGCATCCACCGCTCTCGTCGTGACTGCCGTCCTCGCTATCGTCGCCTCCGTGTTGTGGGTGCTCTGGGAGCTGAGGGTCGCTTCGCCGCTGGTGAACGTGCGGCTTCTGGTGCATCCGTCGGTGCTGGCCGCCGACGTGATGGTCGTGCTCGTGGGCGCCGGCATCTACCCGTTGCTGTCGCTCGTCGTGCGCTACGTGCAGACGCCGACGGATGCCGGGTACGGGTTCGACTACCCGGCGGCCATCGCCGGGCTGATGCTCGTGCCGTATTCGCTGGCCAGCTTCTTCGCGAGCAGGGTGGTGCAGCGACTCATCGCCCGAGTGTCGCTCGAGGTGCTCGTCGTGGCGAGTAGCGTGGTGCTGATCGGATCGATGGTGGTGTTCCTGACGGCCAGGGGCTCTCTCATTCCGCTCCTGATCGCGATGGCGCTCGCAGGGTTCGGCATCGGGGCGATCTTCGCGGTCAATCCGGCGCAACTGCACCAGGGGGTGCCCGCCCACGAGACCGCCAGCGCGAACAGTTTCTACCAGGTGCTGCGCTACATCGGGTATTCGCTCGGCAGCGCGCTCAGCGCGACGCTGCTTGTGGCGACGATCCCGACCGGCGGCTCGGTGCCGACGGAGGGCGGCTACAGTGCGGCGGCCTGGTTCGGCATCGCCGCCCTCGTGGTGGCCGTGGTCGCAGGCACCCTGCTCAGCCGGCACAGTGCGCGTCGCCGTGCGATCGGGGTGCGTGAGGAGCAGATCGCAGCAGAGGAGTCGCTGGCGGGCTGAGCGGCGGACTACGGCGCGCGGAGGTCCTCGACGGCGCTCTCTGAGGTGAGGAAGGCGACCAGGCCGGGGAAGCGGGCTTCGAGCTCGTCGCCCCGAAGCGCGATCCGGTGGCTGCGGCCCTCGACGATCACCGTCGTCAGGCCGGCCTCCCGCAGCGTTTTGAAGTGGTGCGAGAGCGTCGACTTCTGGATGTCGAGACCGAACTCGTCCACGTTGCAGGCGTGGTACTCGCCGTCGGCCAACACCTGCAGCATCTTCACCCGCCCAGGGTCGGCGAGGGCGCGCAGGATGTTCGTCAGTCTGATGTCGTCGACATCGGGCTGCGGGAAGGGGTTGTCGGTCATCCGGAGAGCTCCACAAATAGTTCGATCTTCGTCAAACCATCTGCTACCTTATCGGTATGACGAACATCGAACAATCATACGCCGCGCGACGGTTCGACGGGCGGCTGGTGCTGTTGGCCATCGGGCTCTTCGTCGTCGGAACCAACGCCTTCGTCATTGCGGGCCTCCTGCCCGCCATCGCCTCGACCCTCGGCGTCGACGCGAGCGACGTCAGCTACTCCATCACCTTCTACGCGATCGTCGTCGCCGTGGCGGCACCGGCCGTCGCCATTCTGCTGCCCCGGCTCTCCCGAACGACCCTGATGGCCGCGGGTCTCGGGCTGATCGCCCTCGGGACGGTGCTCGCCGCCGCATCCACGACCCTGCCCCTCTTCACCGCGGGCCGCATTCTCGCCGCGCTCGGTGGGGCCGCGCTGGTTCCCGCCGCCACAGCGGCCGCCGCCAGCCTCTCGACTCCGGCCGCCCGGGGCCGCGCCATCGCCTTCGTCTCGCTCGGCTTCACGGCGGCGACCGCGCTCGGCTCGCCGCTCGGTACCGCCCTCGGCGCCGTCGGCGGCTGGCAGCTCCCGCTGCTGATCGTCGCCGGCATCGCGGCCGTGCTCGCCGTGGCTGTGGCACTGTTGGTGCGCGGCATTCCCGTCGGGCACCCTGTGTCGATGAGGGCGCGGTTCGCCCCGCTCGCCGACCACCGCATCGTGCTGTCGCTGGCGGCCACGCTCTTCCTCACGGCAGGGTTCAACGTCGTCTACATCTTCAGTTCGTCCATCACCGCGGGTGCGACCGGGGGCGCCGGCGGTCTGCTCGCTCTGCTGCTCCTCGTCTACGGTGTGGCCGGAACCGGGGGAAACCTGGTCTCGGGGCGACTCACCGACCGGCTCGGCAGCAGACGAACGGCCACCATCGCGCTGGCAGTGCACGCGGCCGCGCTGATCGCGCTTCCGGTGATCGACGCGAACTACCTGACCACGGCGATCGTCTTCGCCGTCTGGGGATTCGCCGCCTTCGCTGCTGCACCCGCCGTGCAGCACCGGATGATCACGATCGACCCGGCCGCATCCGGCCTCGCCCTCTCGTGGTACACCACCGCCATGTACGCCGGAATCGGGATCGCGCCACCCCTCGGTGCCGCGGCGCTCAGCTTCGGCGGGGCGCAGTCGGTACCTCTCGCCGGGGCGGCGGCGGTCGTGCTGGCCCTCGGGCTGTTCCAGCTCGGCTACCTCGTGAAGCGCGGCCGCGCGCTCGCGCCGACGGCCCCGGAGGGCGCGCTCGCCTCATAGGTGATCCGCGCCTCGCCACGCCTCGCCACGCTGCGCTGGGCCACGCCACGCCGCGCCTCGCCACGCTGCGCCGGGCCACGCCACGCCGCGCCTCGCCACGCTGCGCTGGGCCGCGCCTCGCCGCGCCTCGCCACGCTGCGCTGGGCCACGCCACGCCGCGCCTCGCCGTGACTCGCCTCGCCACGCTGCGCTGCGCCTCGCTGCGCCGCGCCTCGCTGCGCCGCGCCTCGCTGCGCCGCGCCTCGCCGCGCTGCGCCGCGCCTCGCTGCGCCGCGCCTCGCTGCGCCGCGCCTCGCCGCGCTGCGCCTCGCCACGCTGCGCCGCGCTGTGGGGTCGCTGTGACGCCCGCCGCCGCCCCACTGCCGCTCTCGGCACGCCGCTCACTGCCCGCTGCGTGAAGCTCGGCTCAGGCGCCGAGCGTGAACTCGAAGAACGCGCCGTCGGCGTCGTGCACGATGCGAGCGGAGCCGGCGAAACCGGTGAAGTCGCCGGTACCGGTGCCGGGCACGATGTAGCCGAAGGCCGACGGGTCGCTCGGATGCTGCAGGGCGCCGTGATGCACGGTGAACGAGCCGGTGCGGCCGTCGTCGAGGGTTCCGGTGATGCGCTCGGCCGCGAGGTATCCGCGGCCCGACTCCTCGTCTCCCGACGAGAGGAACTCGGCGACGCTCTCGCCCACGATCCCGGCGGTGTAGGTCTTCCGCATGATGATCGCGCCGACCCACTCGCCGTCACCGTCGAGGCCGACGAGCGGCGACGGGTCCCACCCCGTCACCGAGAATCGAGCGATGAGGGTGGTGGGGCTCGGCGCCTTGTCAGTCATGCCCACAGCCTACGGAGCGGCGTCGGTCGGGGGAACATCCGGAGCGGAGTCGCCCGTCCGGGCATCCGGAGCGGGGTCGCCCGCCCGGGCATCCGGAGCAGCTGCGTTCCTCTTCTGCTTCGCGTACCGCTTGCCGGTCTCGAGGTCGACCGCGATGAGCCCCGTCGGCAGGTTCGAGAGGTCGCGGGCGATCACCGTGGTCTCCTCGGAGTCGGGCAGACGTATGCCGACAGGGTAATGTTCGCCGGCGAGGATCAGGTCGCTGCGGCGTTCGAGTGTCTGGCCTTTGAAGAAGGCCGGGCTCCGCCAGCGCATGATCAGCATCAGAATGACGCCCAGCACGAGAGATCCCACGCCGACGACCGCGACCGCTCCGATGCCGAAGATCGTCACGTTCTCGTCGTTCTCGTCGGTCAGCCAGTCGGGCAGCGCGTACTGGATCAGCCCGAAGATGAACACGGCGGTGAGCATCAGCCCACCGAGCAGCGGGATCAGCCCGCGCATGATGAAGTCGCGGAACGTCGCCGTCAGCGTGCGCCGGTAGTACCAGACGCAGGCGAAGCCCGTGAGGCCGTAGTAGAAGGCGATCAGCAGGCCGACCGACCCGATCAGCGCGCTCAGCAGCGTGGGCGAGATCAGCGTGAACAGCAGGTAGAACGCGGCAGAGATGATGCCCATCCCGACGGTCGACCAGGTCGGCGTGAGGAACTTCGGGTGGATCTTCGCGAAACTCTCGGGTACCGCCTTGTAGACCGCCATCGAGAGGGAGGTGCGCGCCGTCGGCAGGATCGTCGTCTGTGTCGACGCAGACGCGGAGGTCAGGATCGAGATGTAGAGCAGCGCCAGCATGACTCCGCCGAACGCCGAGTCGCCGAACAGGTCGGGGCCGATCGCGCTGAAGACGTCGCTCGCGTTCTCAGGGTTGCCGAGGCCGACGCCTTCGGTTCCCACACCGGCGAAGGCGATGGTCGCCACAGCGACGAGGGCGTAGGTCACGAGCAGCAGGAGCGTCGAGATGACGGCGGCGCGGCCGGGCGTGCGGCCCGGGTCGTCGCTCTCCTCGTTCACGGCGACGGCGGTGTCCCAGCCCCAGTAGATGAAGACGGCGGTGAGGATGGCCGGGGCGATCACGGTGCTGAAGTCGAGGTCGAACGGGAGGAACCAGGAGATGTCGGGCATCAGGGAGTACGTCTCGGCGGTGCCGGTGTAGACCTTCACGAGCGCGAAAACGGCGAAGGCGACGAGGATCACGACCTCTATGCCGAGAAGGGCATATTGGAGACGGGCGGACACCTCGATGCCGCGATAGCAGATGTAGGTCATAATCGCGATCCAGGCGAGACCGGCGACCGTCGACCAGAACACGTCGCCCGAGAGGGCGCTGATCGCGTCGTCGCTGAACAGTTTGCCGACCAGGGTGAACGAGTATGACCCCGCGATCTGGGCCAGGTTCGCCATCACGATCACGTCGGCGGCGATGATGCCCCAGCCGCCCATCCAGCCGGTCTTCGGGCCGAACGCCCGCGAGGCCCACGTGAAGGTGGTGCCGCAGTCGGGCTCGGCCTTGTTGAGCTCCTGGTAGGCCACGGCGATGAAGTACATCGGCACGAACGCAAGCAGGATGATGCCGGGCGACTTCACGCCCGCGAGCAGGGAGCCGCCCGATGCCACGATGAAACCGAGGCTCGCTGCGAGCGAGTAGGCCGGGGCTGTCGACGCAACACCGACCACCACGCTGCCCACGAGACCGAGGGCGCCGCCCTTCAGCCCCTTGCTCTCGACATCCGTGCTGCCTCGTGCGGGAGCTGTTGTCATGCGGGCACCACTCTCTTCTGCGGCTCACCGGCATCACCGGGATAGAGAGACAGTAGTGCCCCGGAGGTTCCGCGCGCCAGAGCCGTCGTGTTACGGCTCTGTGACGGGTTGCGGATGCGCGGTGGGGCCGGTGCCGTGCCGGGCCGCCGCGCCCGCCTGTCGGCGCCTACGGGCCTGCCCCGTGCCGGGCCGCCACGCCCGCCCGTCGGCGCTTACTGGCCTGCCCCGTGCCAGGCCGGCGCCCCGTCGGCGCCTGGGGGCCGGTGCCGTGCCGGGCCGGCGCGCCCGCCTGTCGGCGCCTGCGCCAGCGTTTGACGAATCGGCGGCCACAGCCCGTTCCGCCTCGAATACGCCGACGGTGCTGGGCTCGGCCGCCGATTCGATGTTCGCGGGTGGTGCTCAGCGGCCCGCGGCCCGCGTTGGTTGCGGTGCGGGCCGGGTTGCGGGGCGGGTGGGCAGGCCGGGCATGTCCGCTCAGTTCGCGGGAGGCGTGAAGGCGGAGCTCGGCAGATCCTTCTCGTCGTTCACGATCGCCGCGACGATGCGGTCGGCTACGGCGTCGGGGTCGAGACCCGCGGGGAATGTGGGCGCGGTCCCAGCGAGCGGATGCCGCGACAGCTCGGTCTCGGTATGGCCCGGTCGTGCATCCAGAACCCGGATGCCCGACCGCCGCAGCTCGCGCGACGCCGCCTGCACGAACGCGGCCAAGCCGGCCTTGGACGCCGAATAGGCCGCCATCCCGGCGGTCGGCGACTCGGCGACGATGCCACTGATGGTCACGATGAACGGTTTGCGGCCGGCCGCTGCCGACTCGCTGAGGCGGGGCAGCGCGCCGCGGATGAGGCGGATCGGCGCCGACGTATTCACGGCGAACAGGGCGTCGAGCGTGTCGTCGTCGAGTTCGCCGACCGGTCCGAAGGCCACGGCACCGGCCGCGATCACAACCCCGTCGAGGTGTTCCGGGTGGGCCGCGGCGGCTGCGAGAAGCAGGGCGTCGGCGGATTCGGGCGCCCGCAGGTCTGCGAGGTAGGCGTCGGGCCCGGCCAGCGTCGCGGGGTTGCGCGCCGCCCGCACGACGGTCGTGCCGGCCTCGGCCAGGCGGCTCGCGATGCGCTGGCCCAGCCCGCCGGACGCACCGACCACCAACACCACAGCACCGTTGATGTTCGTCATGCGCCGAGCCTAACCCGGCCGGGTGGATGCCCGGCAGGGCTTGCGAACGTACGCTGCGCCCTCTCGCATGCACAAACGGACGTGGACCAGCCGACAGGAGGCCGCCGGGGCGGTTGTGTTGGCTGGTCCACGCCCGTTCGACGTGTGGACGGGCATCCGCCGACTCGCGACTCACGCCGCAGGTGGGATGCCACCGACCGAAGGCTACGCGGTCGCGGTCGCGCGCACGCCCTTCGTCAGATTCTCGATCAGCTCGTGCTTGTTCTGCCGCACCACGTAGGCCGGCTGGTCGCGCTCGACGCGCCAGCTCTCCGCGAGCGGACCGACGTTCACGGTGTCGAATCCGAGCTCGTCGTAGAGGTTGGTCACCAGTTCTGCGGCCTCCTCGAAGTCGCTCGCGGTGGCGAGGGCGCGGCGGTTCTCGGTGCCGGCGGGGGTGCCGTCGGTGGTGATGTCGTCGGACTTGATGTGGTTGAAGCCCTTGGCGACCTTGCTGTCGACGAGGTGACGCTGCAGCATGCCCGACACGGTGTCGAGACCGTTGTCGAGGGCGGCGATGTGGCCGTCGCGCTCGAAGTAGTAGTTGTTGGTGTCGATCACGATCTTCCCCGCGAGAGGCTCGACCGGCACGGCCTCATACGCCTTCAGCGGCACGGTGACGACGGCGAAGTCGGCTGCCTCTGCGGCCTCGGTCGGGGTCGCGGCGCGAGCCTTCGGGCCGAGGTCGGCCACGAGGTCTGCGAGCGTCTCCGGCCCGCGCGAGTTGCTGATCACGATGTCGTAGCCCGCCGTGATCGCCGCGCGTGCGACCTGGCTGCCGATGTGTCCTGCTCCGATGATTCCGATTGTTGTCATGTGTGAATGAACCGCGCAGGGTGGGGTTCCTATTCCCGCTTGCGCGGGTGGCGGGGTGGTGAGTGTGGCGCCCTGCCGGGCCGCGGCGCGGGATGGCGGGCAACGGTGCCGGCTGGCGGTGCGGCCGGCGGCCGGGCGGGGCGGTGCGGCCGCGCGGAGCGGTGCGGCTGGGCGGGCCGGGATGGCGGGCGGGGGTGGCGTCCGTCCGGGCGGGGCGGGGTGGCTGGCGGCGGCGCGGCCGCGCGAGGGCGGCGTCCGGCCGGGCGGCGGCGCGGCGGATGTCGGTGCGGTACGGTTTCGGCATGACGGAGTCCGACGGGCCGAACGTGTTCACCGTGCGCCTCGACGCGGGTGCGGCCGAGCCGCCGTACGAGCAGGTGCGACGGCAGGTCTCCGAGGCCGTGCTGGCGGGCATCCTCGTGCCTGGATCGAAACTCCCCACCGTGCGCGGTCTCGCCGATGAGCTCGGGGTGGCGGTCAACACCGTCGCAAAGAGCTATCGCGAGCTCGAATCGGATGGGGTCATCGAGACGCGGGGTCGGAGCGGGTCGTTCGTTGCGGCCTCCGGCGACCCGCGGATGCGCGAGGGCCAGACCGCTGCCCTGGCCTTCGTGGAGCGGGTGCGTCACCTGGGGTTCACCCGCGACGAGGCCCTCGATCTCGTAAAGGGCGCACTCCGCACCTGAGCCCGGCCGGCCGCGGAGCCCTCGTCCCGCGCCCCACACCCGCGCACGCCAACCCTCGCCCACCCCCTCGCGCCCGCCCGCCCGCACACTCCCGCCCGTGCCCTCCCACCCGTGCCCCCTTACCCCGGGCCCTCTCCACCCGCGCCCGCGCACCCGCGCACCCGCCAACCCGAGCCCGCCAATCCGCGTCCACCCACCCGTGCCTCCCACCCACCCGCGCCCGCGCGCCCACCCACACCCGCCCTTCCTGGCAAGAGGGCGCGCGCAAGGGACCCATATGGTCCGTCCTTTTCGGCGATGGGACGATATGAGTCCCTTCGCGACGCCCGCACGGTCGTGAGCAGGGGGAATTACGCTTCGGCGGCGCGCTCGCGGAACGCGACCATGTTCATCCGGTTGCCGCACCGCACGCTGCAGAAGCGTTTCGAGCCGTTGCGGGAGAGGTCGAGCAACAGGCCGTCACAGTCGTCGGCTGCGCACGCCCGCAGGCGGCCGTTCTCGTCCGACCGGATCACGTCGACGAGCGCCAGTGCGACCTCGACCCGGATCCGCTCGGCCAGCGGCGCCTCCGGGTCGGTCGCGTGCAGGTGCCAGTCGAGGGTGTCGTGCCGCACCAGCTGGGGGAGTGCCCGCGCGTCGGACAGCATCGCGTTGACCTCGCCAACCGCGTCGGTGCGGGCGAGCATCCAGACCCGGCGGAGCCTCGCGCGGGTGGCGCGTACCTCCGCGAGTTCGAGGTCGTCGAGGTCGATGCGTCCGGAGTACTGCCAGAAGCTCAGGATCGCGCCGAGTTCGGCGGGGGTCGCGAGGGCGTCGAGGCCGCTCTTCGTCGCGCCGGCGACGGTGTTCATGAGGTCGACGGCGAAGCTCAGGGTGTCTTCGGTGTCAGGGGCAAAATGCAAGTTGACTCCTTACTGTGGAACACACTACCGTCGGCAACAGGGTGTGAGCGAGAAGACGCACAGGGTGTGAGCGAGAAGACGGTGAGGAAGACCATGGCGAAGACGTCGACGTCGAAAGGACTGGCTGTCGCGATCCTGGCCGCGGCCACATTCGGGGCGTCCGGCGCGTTCATCAAGCCGCTGCTCGAAGCGGGTTGGAGCCCGGCCGCCGCCGTCACCGTTCGCGCCCTCATCGGCGGAATCGTGCTGCTGCCGTTCGCCCTCCTCTCCCTCCGCGGTCGCTGGGCAGCGCTCTGGCGCGGCCGTTGGCGGGTGCTCGCGATGGCGTTGGTGGGAGTCGCCGGCACGCAGTTGGTGTACTTCGCGGCCATCCAGCGCATCCCGGTCGGAACGGGCATCCTGATCGAATACATGGCGCCCCTGCTGCTGGTCGCGAGCGTCTGGGCGATCAGCCGGCGCCGTCCGAAGGTGGTCGTGCTCGTCGGATCGGTCATCGCTCTGGTCGGGCTCGTGCTCGTCGTGTCGCCGGGCGGTGGCGGGGCGATGGATGCACTGGGAATCGTCTTCGCGCTGATCGCCATGGTCGGCTGCGCCCTCTACTACGTGATCGCGGCCCGCCCGGCCGACGGTCTGCCCGCGGTGGCGCTCGCCGGATTCGGGCTGCTGCTCGGTGGTCTCGTGCTCGGCGCGGTCGGGCTCACCGGCGCCGTTCCGTTCACCGCGTCCTTCGGCGAGGTCGGTCTGCTCGGGGGTTCGGCGCCCTGGTGGATCCCGCTGCTCATCGTCGGCGTCATCAGCACGGCGATCGCCTACGCGGCGAGCATCGCGGCCAGCGGGATGCTCGGCTCCCGCCTGGCGTCGTTCGTCGGGTTGCTCGAGGTGGTGGCCGCGACGTTCTACGCCTGGCTGCTGCTCGGTGAGGCGCTGTCAGCGGCCCAACTGGTCGGTGGAGCGCTGATCCTCGTCGGAATCGGATTCGTGCGCTCGGAGAAGCGCGCGGCCGAACCCCTCGCGCCCGGCGCCGATGGCGACCCAGACGCGAGCTTCGACGCCGAACAGTTCGCGAAGGCGTAGCCGCGCATCCGGGGCTGCGCCGCCCGCGCACTCGCGGCGCCCCCGCCCCGCGCCCGCCCCTGCGCCGCCCACGCGAGCCGCGCACCCTGGCGGAGCCGCACACACGCACTTGCGCCGCGCACCCTGCCCTGCGCTGCACCCGCCCCTGCGTCGCGTCGCGCCCCACCGCCGCGTCCCCGCGCCGCGTCCGCCCCTGCGTCGCGTCGCGTCGCGCCCCACCGCCGGGTCCCCGCGCCGCGTCCGCCCCTGCGTCGCGTCGCGTCGCGCCCCACCGCCGGGTCCCCGCGCCGCGTCCGCCCCTGCGTCGCGTCGCACCCCCCGCGCCGCGCCGGCAGGCGGCCCGAGCCGGTGCCGCGGGGCATCCACATGCCGGCGCCGTTCGGTACGGTTGTTCCACGGCCACCGTCGCCCCCAGGAGGAACCACATGCAGCTCGAACGCACCGGCGACGTGTTCGTCATCCGCCTCGATGAGAGCGAGAACCGTTTCAACCCGGGCTGGGTGGGCGACTACCTGAGGCTGCTCGATGAGGCCGAGTCGACGTCTGGCCCGGCCGCGCTCGTGACCGCCGGCACCGGCAAGTTCTTCTCCAACGGGCTCGACCTCGACTGGATCACCGCCCACCGCGCCGAATCGGCGGCCCTCCTCGGAGACGTGCACGAACTCTTCGCCCGCACGCTCTCCTCAGGCCTGCCGACCGTCGCCGCCGTGCAGGGGCACTGCTATGCGGCCGGCGCGATGCTCGCGATCGCGCACGACTACCGCATCATGCGGGAGGATCGCGGCTTCCTCTGCCTCCCCGAGATCGACATCAGGGTGCCGTTCACCCCCGGCATGGCCGACCTCGTCGCCGGCAAGCTGACTCCGCAGACGGTGCGCGACGCGATGCTGTTCGGCACGCGGTACACGGCTCCGGATGCCCTGCGAGCCGGCATCGTCGACGAGGTCGCTCCGGCCGACGCCATCGTCGACCGCGCGATCGCGCTGGCCGCCTCACTCGTGGGAAAAGACGCAGCCACACTCCGCGCGATCAAGCAGGCCGTGCACGCCCACGCCCTCGACTCGCTGCGGAACAACCCGGCGAACACCGCGATCCGCGGGGTCTTCGCGGACTGACGCCTCGGCGCTCCGCCGTCGGGCCGGCCGCGGCCGCGGCGCCAGTCTGGGGTCCCACCGCTGCGCACGCCGTGGGCCGGACGTTGTCCGGTGGCCGGCCGCTCGCCGCGGTGCTCCCGAAGTCGCCCTTCGTCGCGGGAATCGGGAACCGACACGGAATCGGCGATCCGGCGACATGTGTGACGAGGATGCCCGAATCGGTGTCCGTTCGTGGCCGCTCGGGAGGAGCTGGGCCGAACCGTCGCGAATGTAGCCGAGGATCGGCTGTGCTCCTCCCGGATGCGGAGCGGGCAGCGGCTCGGGGAGACGAGGAGGGGCGCGAGCACAGGGCAGAGAGGGTTTTGCGCGGGCCGGGGCGCGCCGGAGCGCAAGGCGTGGCTCGCGGAGCCGCGCCCTGCGGGGCCGGGCGGGGTGCGGGCGGGCGCGCTAGGCGGGGTCGGCCGCGCCGAGGTGCGACGCGCCCCGCGAACGTTCCTGCTGCGCGCGGAGTGCCGCGTCGTAGCCGGCCGCCCAGTCCGGTTCGACGGGGATGCCCAGCCGCTCGGCCTCCTCGATGCTGAGTTCCCGCGGGAACCCATTGGTGTCAGAGAGCCGGAAGATGTCCTCGCCCGTCAGGGTGCCCCCGGCGTACCCCCCGATCATCCGGAGACCCGCTTCGAGCGTGCGCCGGAACGACCTCTCCTCCTTGAGCAGCACGGCTACGATCTCCTCCCTCGCGGAACGGATCTCGGGGTAGTCGTTCTCGTACAGGTCGGCGATCTGGCCGACGACCTCCTCGAAGAATGTGTCGCGGAGGTCGATCGAGTAGGCGGTGCGGATGGCGCGGCGGAGCAGTCGCCGCATGACGTAGCCCTGCTCCTTGTTGGATGGCCGCACCCCGTCGACCGCGAGGAACACGGCACCGCGCAGGTGGTCGGCGATGATGCGGAGGGGGCGGGGATCCGCTTCGTAGGAGGCGCCGGAGAGACGCGACAGGGTCTCGACGATCGGCCAGAGCAGGCTGATGCGGTACACGTCGGGCGTGTCGAGGGCTGCCGCGGCGATGCGCTCCAGCCCGCCGCCGAAGTCGACGTTGCGCTGGGTGAGGGGGGTGAACGATCCGTCCTGTTCGCGGCGGTACTGCATGAAGACCTGATTGCCGATCTCCATGAACTGGCCGCTGTCGCTCGCCGGGTGCGCCTTGCCGAAGCTCGCGTCGTGGTGGTCGGGACCGAAGTCGTAGAAGACCTCGCTGTCGGGGCCGCAGGGGTCGCCGAGCGGGGTTCCGAGAAGGCTGCCGCCACGACTCCACCAGTTCTCGCCGGAGTCGTAGAAGAAGATCTTCTCGCCCGGTGCCACTCCACGGGCATCCCCATCGGCCTGGCTGCCGACCGTCGCGATACGCGCCTCGATGCCGCGCTCGGCGAAGACGGCCTGCCAGATCGCGGCCGCCTCGTCGTCGCGCGGGATGCCGTACTCCTCATCGCCGATGAAGCAGCTCACGGCGAGTTTCGTCGGGTCGAGGCCGACGACATCCACCAGGAAGGCGAAGAACGCGCGGATCTGCTGCTCTTTGAAGTAGTCGCCGAGGCTCCAGTTGCCGAGCATCTCGAAGAAGGTGGTGTGGCGGTTGTCGCCGACCTCCTCGATGTCCTGGGCGCGGAGGCAGGGCTGGCTGTCGGTCAGCCGGATCCCGTCGGGGTGGTGCTCGCCGAGCAGGTACGGCAGCAGCGCCTGCATGCCGCTGCCGGTGAAGAGAGTGCTGCCGTCGCCGCGCGGAACGAGGTTCGCCCGCGCGATCTGCACATGGCCGCGCTCACGCTGGAAGTCGAGGTAGGCGTTGCGGATGTCGTGTGCGTCCATGGTTCCCCGGGGTCGTTTCGGTGCTGCGGTGCGGTGCCGTGCGGCGTGGTGCGGCGTGGCGTGGTGCGGTGCGGTATGGCGCGGTGCGGCGTTGCGGTTTCGGGTGCGCCGGCGGGCCGGCAGCCCTCACTGCTTCGTTGTGCGCTCGATGCTCATCACGAGGATGACGCGGTCGGCCGAGTCGGGCGGTGGGGCCTGGTCGGGGTTGCCGTAGCGCTTGCCGAGCACCACGTAGAACGCTCCGGTCGGATCAGGCACGACCTTGGTCAGCCGGCCGCGCACCTCGAGGTACCGGAACGGGTTCTCGGGATCGATCACCGCGAGGCTCATCGACGGATTCTGCAGGAGATTGCGGTACTTCGCGCGCTTCGTCGTGTGCGTGAAGCGCAGCGTCTCGCCGTCGTAGAGGAACCACATCGGGTTCACCTGGACGGTGTTGTCGGGGCGGATCGTGCCGAGCGAGCCGTAATTGGGCCCTTCGAGCAGCCGGACGTAATCGGCGGGGATTTCAGCTGTCATGCGCCCAGCATGCCAGAGGCGGCCGACATCGTCAGGGGGCCGACGGCGTCCAGCCGAGCAGCGGCGCCAGGCGGGTCGCGATGTCGGTCAGGATCTGCACGTAGTCCTCGTGCTCGAACGAGAACGGGAGGGCGAACACCACCTCGTCGACGGCCTGGTATCCGGCATGGGAAAGCAGGGCATCCGCGATCTCACCGGAACTGCCGACGATGTCGGGGGCGAACAGGATGCGGCCCGGCCCCTGCGGCGTGAGCGTGCGTTCAAAGCGGCTGGCGGCGTACGCCCGGTACTTCGCGGCCTGCTCGGGGCTCGCGCTGTCGGTCGGAATGACGACGAGGCCCTGCGAGGCCCGTGCTGCCTCGCCCAGCGGATGCTTCGACCGGAACAGCTCGATCTGGGCGCGCTGGATGCGGGCGAAATCATCGTCCTCCTCGGCCCGCACGACGCTGCTCGACAGCAGGTTGAGGCCGTGCTCGCCCGCCCAGGCTGCGGACGACAGGCCGGCCGCGCCGTACCAGACCCGCTCGGCGAGGCCTGCGGCGAACGGTTGGATGCGCGGGGAGTACGCCTCGATTCCCTCGGTTCCCGTGAAGGTGCTCACCGGCTCGCCGCGGAGGTTGGCGAGGAGGCGCTCCGCACGCTCGTGTCCGAACTTCTCGGTCTGCCCCGAATCCGGGTACAGGTGCTCCCTGATGGCCTCGAAGTGGGTGGGTTCGCCCACGCTGATACCCGGGTTGAGGCGGCCACGACTCAGGACATCGACGGTGGCCAGATCCTCGGCCAGGCGGAACGGGTTCTCGAACCCGAGCGGGATGACCGCTGTGCCCAGCTCGATGCGGCTCGTGCGCTGGGTCGCGGCGGCCAGCACGGCGACGGGTGAGGAGATGCCGAACTGCAGGTGCCGATCCCGGAGCCAGGCGCTGTCGAAGCCCAACTGCTCGCCCAGTTCGATGATCTGCAGAGTGCTTTCGTGGCCGCCGAGCGGGTCGTGTTCGTCGAAGAAACCGATCGTGAGGAAGCCGAGCTTCGCGAGCGGGCGGTCGGTGCCGGTGCTGCCGGTCATGGGCTCCTCCTCGGGGACGATCCAGCCTAACCGCGCCGACCTGTTTCCTAGCCCGCCCCGCCTCGCGGTGGTGGCGGGCGCGCGCACGGCGAGGAGGCGGGGCGTGGGATGATCGGCTCATGACTGGGCGACTGATGCTCCTCGACACCGCTTCGCTCTACTTCCGCGCCTTCCACGGCGTGCCCGACACGGTCCGGGCGCCCGATGGGTCACCCGTGAATGCCGTACGCGGACTGCTCGACATGATCGCCCGGCTCGTCGCCGACTTCGAACCGACGGACCTGGTCGCCTGTTGGGACGATGCCTGGCGCCCGCAGTGGCGTGTCGCGCTGATTCCGTCGTACAAACAGCACCGCGTCGCGGAAGAGGTCGCCGGGGGAGTCGACACCGAGGAGGTGCCCGAGCTCCTCACCCAGCAGATCCCCCTGATCAGGGAGGTTCTGACCGCTTTCGGGATCCCGATCGTCGGGGCAGACGACCACGAGGCCGACGACGTGATCGGAACCCTCGCCAGCCGTGCGTCCGGTCCCGTCGATGTGGTGACCGGCGACCGCGACCTCTTCCAGCTGGTGGATGATCGCACCGCCGTGCGCGTGATCTACACGGCCCGCGGCATGAGCCGCCTTGAACTCGTGACCGACGAGGTGCTCGAGGCGAAATACGGGATCTCGCCCCGGCAGTACGTGGACTTCGCGGTGATGCGTGGTGATGCCTCGGACGGGTTGCCCGGAGTCGCCGGCATCGGGGAGAAGACGGCGCGAACACTCCTGGTGGATCATGGCGATCTCGCAGGGATCATCGTTGCGGCGGAGGATTCGGGGTCGCCGATGTCGGCGGCGGTGCGCGCACGCTTCGCCGTGGCGGCGGACTATCTCAGGGTCTCGCCGAAGGTCGTCGAGGTGGTGCGAGACCTCGACCTCGGTGGGAAGCCGGCCGCCGGCGAAGCGACGCTGGGTGCGCTCAGTCCCGCCCAGCTCGCCGCCATCGATTCCCTTCGGGAGCAGTGGGGCCTCGGAGGTTCGGTCGACCGCGCCCTCCGCGCCCTCAATCGTCCGGCGTGACCGGCCCGCGCGCCCGCCGCCCCGCTCAGACCCCCCGCTCAGACCCGCCCCCGGACGCTCAGACCCGCTCGCGGGAGGTGACAGTGACCGGAGCCCAGCCGACCAGCGACCCGTCGCCCGCGTAGACGGCGAGCGGATGCGGCCCGGGCGCGTATCCCGCCGGAAGTCGGACGCTCACGTGCCCTCCGGTCACGACCGCCGTGGCGAGCGGCAGTTGCGGACCGTAGCCGACGATGGTCACCGTCCGCCCGTCGTGGCCCGCCACGTTCACCTGCACGACGGTGCCGGCCGGTGCCGAGGCCGGCGTCACGCTCACGGATGAGTAGCTCTGCGCGTTGCCGTCGGTGAGGGCACCGCCAGCGAGCGGAGCGGCAGCCCGCACGCGAAGGGGGACCTCCACGCTCGTTCCCGTTCCGGGAACCCGCACGGTCAACGCGGCTTCACCCACCTCGCCGTCGCCCGGCAGCACGGCGCTGACGGTGGCGCGGCCCACCTCGTCGGTTGTGTCCACGATCGTCGGATCGATGATCGACCGGCCGATCACAGACCCCCGGTAGAGCACCTCAACGGTGCGCGCCGGAACCTCACCCCCGCTGAAGAGCAGCGACGAGAGCGTCAGAGTGACGGTCTCGCCGGGCGCGATACCGCTGGCACTGCCTCCGGCCAGACGCACACCGACGGCGCGCTGGCCTGAGTCGGGGCTCACCGTCGGGTGCGCCGTGAAGAAGGAGATCATCGAATCCAGGTCGATCCGCCCCGTGTCCGAGCGGTTCGTGCCGCCGGCGAACGTGGTGAAGTTGTCGCCACCATCGGCGAGGTACTTGTTCGCAACGACTCGGTAGATCGACGAGGCACCGATCGCCACCCCGTTGAGCGTCATGCGCACGATGCGCGATCCTCTCGCCGCGGTCGGGTCGTAGGTGTACTGGAATCCGCGCGACACACCGAGCTTCAGGAACGGCCGACCGGTTCCGGTGGGCTGCCACTGCTGCTCGAGGGCAGCTGCGAGCTGCGCACCGGTGAGATCCAGGGCCACGAGCGTGCTCGCGAAGGGTTGCACAGCGTTTGCCTCGCTGTACGTGACGTTGCCATCCGGATCGCCGGCCGAGGTGGACGCGTAGGTGAGATTCACGCGCATGCCGCCGGGGTTCATGAAAGCGATCTGCGTTCCGATGTCGGCGGTCGCCGCGAGTTGGGCGTCTGCCACGAAGTTGCCGAGCGAGGATTCCCCGCCGCGGTTGTCGCTCCCATCGGACTGCCTGGCCTTGTTCAGGTCGGCGGTGATCATGCCGACCCTGACCGAACCCGGTATGGCCGCGTAGGCCTCGGCATCCGACACGATCGCCGCCACCTTCGGATCGGGTGTGAAGCGCGGGGACTTGTCGGGGTTGGTGAGCGGCACCAGTTCTGCTGCCATCGACTGCGGCTGGTGTGTCGCCCCGTCGACGACGAGCGTCAGATGGCCGATCGTCTCCCCGTACTCGCCGGCTTGGATGACCGGCCGTTTGAGCGTCGTCGGCCAGCTGGCGACGGAGATCGAGTGCGCGTAGCTCTGGTGGGTGTGGCCGGAGACGATGGCGTCGACGTTCGCGTCGGCACCCGTCACGATGCGGCCGAACGCCGACGCGTCGGTCGATGAGGCCTCGGCCGGTGTGGCCGCGCCCTCGTGGACGAGGAGCACGACCACATCGGCCTCCCCGTCCGCCGGGTCGCCGTCGGAGAGCCGGTCGGCGACCGCGTTCACCTCGGGAACGACGCTCCTCACTTCCAACCCGGACAGTGAACCGGCCGTGACCAGCGACGGCAACTGTTCGGTCACTGCGCCGATGAACCCGACCCGGACGCCGTCGATCACCGAGATCGAGTACTGCTGGTACGCGGGACTGCCCGTAGCTGTGTCGTAGAGGTTCGCCGCGAGGTAGGGGAAGGCAGCCGCTGTGCGCACTCGCCCGTCGACGTCTGCGCGGCCACGATCGAACTCGTGGTTGCCGAGTGCAGAGGCCGTCAACCCCATCGTGTTGAGTACGTCGATGGTCGGCTTGTCCTTCTGGATGAAGGAGGTGAAGGTCGAGGCCCCGATGTTGTCCCCTGCCGAGACGAGCCGGGTGTCAGGGTTCAGTGCGCTGTAGTGGTTGACGGCCCCGGCAAGGACGGCGGCGCCGGCCACGACCCCGTCAGCCGAGATCCGCCCGTGGAAGTCGTTGATGCTCAGGAGGTCGATGGTGACGGTCGATGCAGCGGCGGCGCTGCCCGCGGTGCCGATGCCGAGGCCGGCTGTGCCGGTGAGCACCAGCGCGGCTGAGAGTGCGAAGGAGAGTGGACGCTTCATCGGGTTGCTCCAGTCGGGGTCGTCGGAATGGTGGGCGGGGTGTGCGTCGGAAGGCCGAGGCCGATGACCAGGGGGTCGTGATCGGATGACCGGTAGGGGTCTCTGGGATCGACGAAGGTCGACACGTTCGCATCGGCCGCCGAGTACTGCCGGATGGGAGCTTCGACCGAGTTGATGTTCCAGATGTCCGCGCCGGTCAGAATCGTCTGCGCTCCGGCGGAGGCGAACACATGGTCGATCGAGCCCGACTCGCCGGAGAAGCTGTAGGACGCTCTGCCGGTTGCGGCTCCCGCGTCTGCATAACCGGCCGAGACGATCGCCAGGGCCGGGTCTTCGTGGGCCAGCGCATTGAAGTCGCCCACGAGGAAGACCCGGTCGGTCGAAGCCGCCGCTGCAACCGAGGTCGCGAAGTCGAGCAGTGCATGAGCCTGCCTCGTGCGGTCACCGTTGAAGGCGCCCTGGCCCGCGTCGACGTTGTCTCCTGTGGCGTCCGAACCCGACTTCGACTTGAAGTGGTTCGAGACGACCAGGAACGTCTCGTCGTCGGTGCCGTAGACCGGTCGGAACGCCTGGGCATCGGGCTCCCGGGCATTGTCGAACGGCGCAGAGCCGATCAGGATCGATGTCTCTCCCACGGTCTCCGCGACCGAAGCGCGGTAGATGAAACCGGTTCTGATCAGGTCTTCGTCGGCCAGCGCGGGAAGAACAGCAGGTGACGGCACGTAACGCCAGTCCGAACGGTGGTCGGCCGCGTTCAGCGCGTCGACGAGCACGCCCAGAGCATGGTCGCGCGGCAGCCCGAGCTTTGCGGAGTTCTCGATCTCCTCGAGCGAGACGATGTCCGCTCCGAGAGCCAGGATCGCGCTCACGATCTTCGACTGCTGTTGCAGGAAGTGGGCGCGCGTCGCGGCGCCCCGAACGCCGCACCCCGGGGCATCGCTGTTGTTCACCGTCACAGGTCTGCCGCTGCGATCGGTGAAGTACGTGCATCCGGTGCGCTCGTCGCCCGTGGTCGGGAAGAAGTTCAGCACGTTGAAGGTACCGAGATGGATGCTGCCACCGACGTCGGCGGGTGACGCCGTCCGGGTGGGGCTGAAGTGCACGGGCGAGGTGGTCGCCTCGTTGGCGCCTGTCACCTCGCGTGTCGGCTGGAAGCGCCACGCGCCGTTCCGGTAGTCGAGCACGACAGGAGCCGTGAATGTGACCGCTGAGCCGACGCGCACGGGAGCGGAGCGCACGGGGGCCGAGAGATACGGCAGTGGTTTCGACGTGCCCGAGGCGGTCGTGAAGCTGGTGCTCGCGCCGTCGTCGAGCCACACCGCCCTCGCCCGGTTGAGCAGGACCGTCGCCGCGTATGCCGTGCTGCCGACGGATCCCACGCTGGTCGGGGCGGCAAGGGGCACGGTGCCCGCTGCGAGCTCGATCTGCCCGAACTGCGCCGAGGACTGCAGCCCGGTCACCGTGAAGTCGCCGCCCGGCTGCACGATCATCCCCTCCAGAGGTTCGCGTTCGCCGTCTGACCCGGGATAGCCCGTCGGTACCGGTTGCGGGGGAGTCAATCCGGCAGGGTCGAGCTGGATGACCGATCCGGGGTTCGGCGGAGAGAGCTCCGTGAGCCCGGCGAACTCGGACACAACGCCCGACACCTGCAGGTAGTCGCCGATCCCGACAGTGACGGGGGCGCCACCGAGATAGACGAAGAGGCCGTCGGAGGCGCGGTGGATGCGCGGGTCTGTGGTGCCACCGGAGCCTGCCGACTGGAGGAAGAACCCGCCGAGCCCTCCCGTGGGATAGGCAGCCGTGACGAATCCCGTGGTGGTGACGGTGCTCCCGACGAGCGGGCTCGCGACGGAGGTGCCCTGGATCGTCGCAATCGAGACCGTTGCAGCCTGTGCTGCAGGGACAGGCGAGGCGAGGCCGGCGGCACAGACGGCCGCGATGGCGAAAGCGGCGAGGCCGGCCGCAGTGGGCAGCTTTCGGCGCGAGAGGGTTGGATGTTCGGACAAGTGGTGGCCCGCTTTCGGAGGATGGTTCGCTGGATGGACCCAGCCCGCCGACACCGTGCCGACGACCCCCGGCCGCATGACTCCCTGGGGATTCATTAGCTGAAATTACCTCATTAAAAAGAGGCTGCGACAAGAGTTTCTGCAGATTCGACGCACCTTTTCCCCGCTGTCGGAGGCTGCTCCTACGCTCGCGGTGTGGCGGAGAACATCGGGGCCTGGTGGGCCAGGCGACAGCGTTCGAAAGGGCGCGAGGTGCCTTATGAGATCGGTGCGTACCGTTCAGAATGGGAGCGCTACCCTGTGCTCGTTCGGCAGTACCATCCCGACCTCAATCGAAACATCACGCTCACGCAGATTCCGCCCGCGGCGGAGGTCTACCTCACCTGGCAGTGCGATGCCGGCCACCTCTTCGTGGCCACGCCCGACGAGCAGCGGCACAGGCCCGGCGGGGTGCGCCGCAGATCGTCGTGGTGCCCCGACTGTCTCGCTCTCGCCGCCCCAAAGCGCATCGTCAACCGTCACTCGACGACCGCCCCGTCGGCGAATCCGCCGCGCACCGAGCCCACGGCGCTGGATGCCCGGGGGAGCCGTTCCCGCCCCACCGACGCCGCACCACAGCGCGCCGCGCCGCGCCCCCGCCCCGTGCACGCACCGGTGCGTCCGACCCTCGCCGGCCCGACCCCGGGCGAGGCCTTCCACAGCGGACGGGCACCCCGCCCCGCATCCGCCGCCGAAGGCGAACTGCGCAGCCGGCTCGCGAAGCGCATCGACCTCGACCTCCGCGCAGCGAATGCTGTCGGCGTGCGCCGGCCGTTCTTCACGCACCGGGAGGTCTGGCCCGACATCGTGCTGCCAGAACTGAAGGTCGCCATCGAGTACGACACGATCGGCCGGTTCGGCCTGGAACACGTGGGCACCCGCGAGGCCACCGATCGCCGCAAGGACAGGCTGCTGCGTGAGGCGGGCTGGGAGGTCATCCGGGTGCGCTGCGGCAAACTGAACCCGCTCGGCCCGTACGACCTGCAGGCCGGGGCGGTGACCGATGCCCTGGTGGAACGTCTCCTCGACAGGCTCCGCGAGATCCGCGGTGACCTCTTCGTGAACGCCTACCTCCGCTGACCGTGTACCGGCACGCGCCGACGGCCTGGCGCGGCGGCGTAGAGTCGGGTTGATGACCGACCCGGCCCCCCACTACGCACTCCTCCTCCGCGGAGCGAACACCGCCGACCACGGCGTGCAGGTCGCCCTGCCGCGCGGCGCGGACGGGGAGCCCGAGCGCATCCTCCGCTTCCAGGGCGAGGCGTGGGAACTGCTCACGCAGTCCGTGACGCCCGGCGGTTTCTACGAATACGGGAACCCGCGCGCCCTCTGATCCGGGGCCGGCGTCCGAACGCCGAAGACCCGCTGGGGAATCATCCCCGCGCCGATCCGGTTGGGTTCACCATGACTTCCACGAACACCACCACCGATCCCGGCACCGGCACGCTCCTCGAGGGCGTGGATCCCGCCCCGCTGTTCACTCCTTTCGGCGCCGGCGAACTCACCTTGTCGAACCGGTTCGTGATGGCGCCGATGACCCGCGGGTTCTCGCCGAACGGCGTGCCGGGTGCTGACGTTCGCGACTATTACGCGCGCCGCGCCTCGCACCTCGGACTCATCGTCACCGAGGGAACCTACGTCGATCATCCGTCGGCCGGATCGAGCGACCGCATTCCGACCTTCTACGGCGACGAGGCGCTCGCGGGCTGGAAGAGCGTGGTCGACGCCGTGCACGCCGAGGGTGGGCGCATCTTCCCGCAGCTCTGGCACCTCGGCGTGACCCGGTCGGCGGGCGCGGCGCCGCACCCCGATGCCCCGGTGATCAGCCCTTCCGGGGTGCGGTCCGATGGATCTCCGAAGGGTGAGGCGGCATCGACGAAAGACATCGACGACATCATCGCCGCGTTCGTTCAGGGTGCTCTGGATGCCCAGCGCATCGGCTTCGACGGCATCGAGTTGCACGGGGCGCACGGCTACCTGCTCGACCAGTTCCTGTGGGCGGCGACGAACCGGCGCGGCGACCGTTTCGGCGGCTCCACCGGCAATCGCACCCAGCTCGCGGCCGAAGTCGTCGCGGCGATCCGCTCGGAGGTCGGACCGGAGTACCCGATCGACTTCCGTTTCTCGCAGTGGAAGGGCAACGCCTACGACGCCCGCATCGCGTCGACGCCGCAGGAGCTCGAGCAGATCCTGACCCCGCTCGTCGACGCCGGGGTGTCCATCCTGCACGCTTCGACGAGGCGTTACTGGCTGCCCGAGTTCGACGGCTCCTCCCGCACCCTGGCCGGGTGGACGAAGCACCTGACCGGGCTGCCGACGATCGCCCTAGGCTCAGTGGGGGTGTCTGCCCCGTTCCTCGGCGGCACCGACGAGGCGCAGCCCACGCTCAGCATCGCGCCTCTGCTGGAGCTGTTCGAGCAGGGTGAGTTCGACCTGGTTGCACTGGGGCGTTCGGTGCTCGCTGACCCCGAGTTCACCGAGAAGCTCCGCACCGGCCGGGCTGGCGAGATCCGCGCGTACCAGAAGGATGACGAGTCGACCCTGTACTGATCGGGTTCCGTTCGCCGGCGGTGTGGATGACCGGCTTTCGCGCTCGGCGAAAGTCGGTCATCCGGAGTCGACGCGCGCCCGCCGCAAACCTAGGCTTGAGAGTATGAGCGACCGGAGGAAGCGGAGTGACACCCGCCTGAACGTCTCCCGGTACCTGGTCGACGGTTCACTGCCGGGTGATGAGGAGCGCGGGGCCGAAGCCGCAGAGGCCGAGGACGACACCGCGCTGGCTGGGCAGCGCTCGATGGAGGCGCGGGCCCAGTTCGTGGAGGTCTCGATCCAGCAGGCCATGCGCCGCGGGGACTTCGACAACCTGCCGGGCGCGGGTAAACCGCTCCGCAACCTGCATGATGCCTATGACCCCAACTGGTGGATCAAGCAGAAGATCGAGCGCGAGAACATCACCGGGCTGGGCCCGCCGGCGCTCACGCTTCGGAGCGAGAACGCGGGGCTCGACGAGCGACTGGATGCCGCACCATCCGAGAAGCGTGTTCGGGAGCTGCTCGACGACTTCAACGCGCGGGTCGTCGAGGCGCGGCGCCAGCTCAAGGGCGGGCCGCCGGTCGTGACACCGACACGGGATGTCGAGGCTGAAGTGCTTCGCTGGCGGGAGCGCCGCGAGGCGAGGCTCGTCGCGTATGAGCGGCAGCGCGCGGCCGACGAGGCCGCCTACCGGGCGCTGCCGTGGCGCGAGCGCCGCCGTGCCCGCCGCCCCGGCCCGTAGGAGCGCCGCCCAGCCCCGGGCCCAGCCCCAGCGTCCCGGCTCTGCCCCGCCCTAGCGTCCCGACCCGGCCCTAGCGTCCCGGCCCAGCCCCGGCTCTGGCGCCCCGGCCATGCCGCGGTCCCAGCCTCCCGGGGTCGCTCCCGCCCGCTTGCGGCGCCCGACCGCACTGCCCGTGTCGCCCAAGTGGACGAGGGGACGCAAATCGCTCTGCGGAGCGGCTTTTGCAGCACTTTGCGTCCCTTGGTTGCAGGCCCCATTAGCGGCCGAACCGAGGCAGGCGACTGCTCGCAGACGGATCAGGCGCCGACCGCGGCCGGCGCCAGACGGATCAGGCGCCGACCGCAGCCGGCGCCCCCACCTTCTCGAGCCGCACGACGATCGCTTTCGAGACCGGCGTGTTGCTCTCCAGCGCAGCGCTGTCGAGCGGGATGAGCACGTTCGCTTCGGGGAAGTACGCCGCGGCGCACCCCTTCGCGGTCGGGTACGACACCACGCGGTAACCGCGCAGCTCCCGGTCGGGCTCGTTCTTCCACTCGCTGAAGATGTCGACCGTGTCACCGTCTGCCAGCCCGAGCTCGGCCAGGTCGTCGGGGTTCACGAACACCACGTTGCGGCCCTTCTTGATGCCGCGGTAGCGATCGTTCAGGCTGTAGATCGTGGTGTTGAACTGGTCATGGGAACGCATCGTCTGGAGGATGAGCCGGCCAGCCGGGCGTTCGAGAGCCTCAAGGTGGTTGATCGTCAGGTGGGCCTTGCCGGTGGAGGTGTTGAAGGTGCGCGAGTCGCGCGGACCGTTCGGCAGCACAAAGCCGCCCTTTCGGCGCACGTCGGCGTTGAAGTTCTCGAACCCCGGCACCACACGCGAGATGGACTCCCTGATGGTGTCGTAGTCGTTCTCGAACGCCTGCCAGTCGATGGGCCCGTCGTCGCCGAGCACGGCGCGCGCCAGGCGCGTGACGATCGAGACCTCGGAGAGCAGGGAGGGCGCGACCGGCGGAACAGCCCCGTGCGTCGCATGCACGGCGCACACGGTGTCTTCGACGGAGAGGAACTGCGGCCCCGCCTCCTGCAGGTCGACCTCGGTGCGCCCGAGGGTCGGCAGGATGAGCGCTTCACGCCCGATGACGGCATGCGAACGGTTGAGCTTGGTGGAGACCTGCACGGTCATCTCGGTGCCGCGCATCGCCGCCTCAGCAGCCCGGGTGTCGGAGATCGCCGCCACGAGGTTGCCGCCGAGGCCGAACCAGACCTTGATCTCGCCGCGTTGCATCGCCTCGATGCCCTTCAGCGAGTCGACTCCGTGCTCACGAGGTGAGTGGATGCCGAACTCGGTGTCGAGTGCATCGAGGAAGCTCTCGGGCATCTGCTCCCAGATGCCCATGGTGCGGTCGCCCTGCACGTTGCTGTGGCCACGGATGGGTGATGCCCCCGCGCCCAGTCGCCCGATGTTGCCGCGGAGCAGCAGCAGGTTCACGACCTCCCGCAGCGTGTCCACCGACTTGCGGTGCTGGGTGAGCCCCATGGCCCAGGTGATGATGGTGCGATCGGAAGTGATGTAGCGCTCTGCGAGCTCGTCGATCTCGGCACTGGTCAGCCCCGTGGCCTCGAGAACGGTGTCTTCACTGAGGTGTTCGAGGTGGGCCCGGAGGGCATCCAGGCCCTGGGTGTACGTCTGCAGGAAATCATGGTCAAGAACAGTGCCCGGGTTGCGGTCTTCGGCCTCGAGCACGCGCTTGGACAGCGCCTGCAAGAGAGCCATGTCGCCGCCCAGCCGGATCTGCACGAACTGGTCGGCGATCGCGGTTCCCCGACCGAGGATTCCGCGGGCCGTCTGCGGATTCTTGTACCGCAGAAGCCCCGCCTCGGGAAGCGGATTCACGGCGACGATCTTCGCGCCCTTCTTCTTCGCGTCTTCGAGCGCCGTGAGCATGCGCGGATGATTCGTACCCGGGTTCTGGCCCATGATGATGATCAGGTCGGTGTTCTCGAAGTCGTCGTACGCGATCGTCGACTTGCCGACACCGATCGTCTCGTTCAACGCCGTGCCGGTGGACTCGTGGCACATGTTGGAGCAGTCCGGCAGGTTGTTCGTGCCGAAGGCGCGAACGAAGAGCTGGTAGACGAAGGCCGTCTCGTTCGCGGCCCGACCCGAGGTGTAGAACGCCGCTTCGTCGGGTGAGGCGAGCCCCTTCAGCTTCTCGGCCGCAATGCTGAAGGCCTTCTGCCAGCTCACAGGCTCGTAGTGGTCGCTGCCCGCCGGTTTGTAGACCGGCTCGACCAGGCGCCCCTGCATGCCGAGCCAGTACTCGCTCTTCTCCAGCAGGTCGCTCACCGAGTGCTCGGCCCAGAACGTGGTGGGCACCGTGACGGGCGTCGCCTCCCAAGTGATGGCCCGGGCCCCGTTCTCGCAGAACTCGGCCACCTTGCGGTGGTCGGGATCCGGCCACGCGCAGCTCATGCAGTCGAAGCCGTCTTTCTGGTTCACCTTCGTGAGCAGCGTGAACGCTCGGCCGACGCCCATCTCGACGAGCGCGGGTTCGCTGGCCGAATAGATCGCGGGGAGCCCGACCGCCCACTTCTCGGGTGGGTGCACGGTCATGTCGTCGTAGTCGGGGTCTTCGACGGGAGGTCTGCGGCTCATCGGGCGGTCACTTTCTGGAGCGATTCAGGTTCGGTGTGATCATCCTGTGCCATGAGGGACGACACAGGCGTCTGCTCGACGGAATCTGTGGAGAACCCGTCATCCACCCGGTCTGTGCGGGAGTAGACGTTCATCGTCGACCCGCGCAGGAACCCGACGAGCGTGATCCCCATCTCCTCGGCGAGCTCAGCGGCAAGGGACGAGGGCGCGGAGACCGCCGCCAACACCGGAATCCCGGCCATCGACGCCTTCTGCACGAGCTCGAAACTGGCCCGCCCCGACACCATCAGCACGGTTCCCGCCAACGGCAGCAGATCGGCGGTCACCGCCCAGCCGACCACCTTGTCGACCGCATTGTGCCGCCCCACATCCTCCCGCAGCACCAGCAGTCTGCCGGTTCGGCCGTCGAAGAGCGCCGCCGCGTGGAGCCCGCCGGTTTTCTCGAAGACCTCCTGCTGCGAGCGGAGCACATCGGGGAACGATGCCAGCAGCTCCGACGAGACGACCAGAGGATCGCTCGCCGTCTCGTACTGTGACAGCGTGCGCACCGCATCGATGCTCGCCTTGCCGCAGAGTCCGCACGAACTCGTCGTGAAGAAGTTGCGTTCGAGGCTCGGATCCGGCGGCGCAACGCCCTCTGCCAACACCACATCGAGCACGTTGTACGTGTTCAGGCCCTCCTCGGTGGCGCCCGCGCAGTAGCGGGCCGATGCGAACTGGTCGCCCCGCGAGATCACCCCCTCCGACACCAGGAAGCCCGCAGCGAGCTCGAAATCGTGACCGGGTGTGCGCATCGTGATCGCCAGAGCGCGGCCTCCGACCCTGATCTCGAGCGGTTCCTCAGCGGCGAGAAAATCTTCGCGGGTGCGGCTCCGTTCCCCGACAGTGAACCTGGTCACGCGACGTCGAACGGTGATTCTGCCCATGTGTCAGGAGTATCACCGAAAGACCGCAGACACAATGCGGGTGCGTACAGGCTGGAGCCGCGCATCCGGCAGCCGTGCGGCTCGTAGGCTGGGCCGCATGATCTTCGACGCCATCGTTCTCGCGGGCGGGCGGAGCTCTCGGCTCGGCGGTGTGCCGAAGGCGCTGCTCGACCTCGGAGGAGAGTCGTTGGCCGGGCTGGCGCTCGATGCGGCTCTGGATGCCCGCCAGCGAGTCGTCGTCGGCGACTCTGCCGCGCTGGCCGCAGTCCTCGGCGATCGCATGGTGCTGTTCGCGCGCGAACATCCGCCCTTCGCGGGGCCCGCGGCCGGTGTCGCGGCCGGCCTGGACGCGCTGGGTGCCCGCGACGCCGCCCCCGGGTCGGCTCCCGCCGGCTTCGTGCTGGTGCTCGCCTGCGACATGCCGCGGGTGGCGTCGGCCGTCACCCCTCTCCTCGCGGCTGCGAGGGAGGCTGCGGGCGCAGAGGATGCCGCTGCCGAGGGGGAGAGCGCGGCCGCGGAGGATGCCGCGGTGCTGTCGGCAACCCGCGCACCGTCCACCCCCGCACCGGCCGACGCCTTCGTCGCCCGCAGCCCCGACGGGCGCCTCCAGCCGCTCGCCGCCCTCTACTGCGCCGGCGCGATCAGCCGCGCCGTGGAGCGGCACCGTGCCGCCGGCGACCTCGAGAACCTGTCGATCCGCGCGCTGTTCTCCGGCCTTCGGACCGTTCCTGTCGACGTGCCCGAGGGGGCGACCGACGACATCGACACCGTGGAGGATGCTGTGCGCTCCGGAATCCGACTACCGTGAGGAGCCCCCCACCGAGCCGCCTCGCACCGTCTCCCACGACCCGATCCGATCTGGAGAACCCATGACCCGCACCGACGACGATGCCCAACGCGAGACGCTCGAGGAGTGGACCGCCGACCTCAGCGATGCCCTCCGGCTGGCGGGCCTCGACGTCGGTCTGGCGGTGGATGTCGCGGCCATCCTCTCCCTCGCCGGCGACGCCGCGCACACGGTGCTCCGACCCGCCGCACCCCTGACCACTTTCGTGGTGGGGTTCGCGGCCGGGCGCGCTGCCGGGGCGGGAACGGATCCCGCCACCGCCGTCGCCGACGCCATCGCGGCGACCCACGCCCTGCTCGCCGAACACCAGTCGTACGCCGCCGTCACCGTCACCGACGCCGACGCCGACGCCGACGCCGGACAGTGACCGCGAACCGACAGGCCACGAACCCACAGGCCGCGAACCCACCCGGGCCCAGCATCCGCCCGGCCTGGCAGGAGGCGCGCGTCTATGCCCACCGCGCGGCGGCCGCCCTTCCCGCCGTCACGGTGCCGCTCGGTTCGGCCGCCGGGCGGACCCTGGCCGCCGACCTCGCTGCGCTCTGCGACGTGCCGCACTACGCCTCGTCCGCGATGGACGGCTGGGCTGTCAGCGGCGACGGACCGTGGATGCTCGCCCCGACCCGTGCCGGCAGTGACCCCTCACTGGTACCTCTCTCTCCCGGCGAGGCGCGGATCATCGTCACCGGAGGGCTCGTGCCGCCCGGCGCCGACCGGATCGTGCCGACGGAACGCGCAACACTCGACACGAACAAGCTGAGCGAGGCCGCTGCCCCGCCAGCCAACCCCGAGGCCGCCGCCCCGCCAGCCAACCCCAACCCCAACCTCAACCCCGCCCCCAACCCCGCCCCCAACCGCCCCCGCACCCACATCCGACCCACGGGCGAGGAGGCGCGCAGAGGCGACATCGTGCTCCGCAGAGGCCTTGTGCTGAATCCGGCGCACCTCGCCGTCGCTGCGGCCTGCGGTCACGACGATCTTCCGGTGCGCGGCCGCGCACGGGTAGCGCTCGTTCTGACCGGCAACGAGGTGCAGGTGGCGGGCATCCCCCGCCCCGGTTTCGTGCGCGACAGTTTCGGCGTCACCCTCCCGTCTCTCGTCGGCTCCCTCGGTGGGGACGTCGTCAGGGTGTCGCGCTCGCGGGATTCGAGAGCGGAACTCGTCGCAGAGCTCCGACGTTCAGACGGCCTCGAACCCGGTGTCGACCTGATCGTGACCACCGGCAGCACGGGCGGATCGGGTGCCGACCACCTGCACGACGCGCTACGCGAGATCGGTGCTGAGCTGATCGTCGATCGTGTGGCCATGCGCCCGGGCGGGCCGTCGCTTCTCGCACGGCTGCCGAGCGGATGCCTGCTGCTCGGGCTGCCCGGCAACCCCCTCGCGGCCATGGTGGCTCTCGTCGTTCTCGGGCATCCGCTGCTCGCCGGGTTCGCGGCCGCACCGCTGCCGCCGGTGTCGCAGGTGGTCACGCGGGACGCCGTCGAGGGGCGCCCCGGTGCTGCGCTGTTCAGCCCGTTCCGCCTCGTCGACGGCCGTGCCGTACTGAACGACTTCACGGGCTCGGCCATGATGCGTGGGCTCGCTGACGCCGACGGCCTGCTGGTCTGCCCCGCCGAGGGTGCCCCCGCGGGCTCGTCCCTCGACGCACTCCCCGTTCCCTGGCGTCCCCTCCCACCGTCATCGAGTGGGCACTTCGGGCCCTAAAACCACCGGTTTTTGGGCCCAAATCGCCCACTCGATGCGGGATGGGCCTGAACCTGTGAGAATCGGCGTAGGGAGGGAGCGTGGGAATGGGCAGATTGCTACGGGCTGAGACGCTGAGACCAGACGTCCGGCGGTGGACGGGCATCTCCGCCATCGCGGTCGCCTCCCTGATGGCGGCCGAGTTCGTGGTGCAGGTCACGACGGTCGGCACCCGCCCCGAACTGTTCGAAGAGGATGCCCTCGCCGCCTTCATGACCACAGCGGCGAACCCGACGCTCTTCGTGATCTTCCTCGACACGTTCCTGATGGCGGCGCTGATCGTGTTCCTCGCGAGCTTCCGGCAGCTGATCACGCACACGCGCCACGACATGCAGTGGGTGGCCGACCTCGGCTACGGCGCGGGCCTGGTGTTCGTGGCGATCACGCTGGTCGGCGACGCGATGGATGCCGGAACCGCCCTCGACGCGATCCACCAGCCGGCCAGCGGCACGGTCATCCGTGCGCTCACCGAGGGGCACATCGTGATGTTCGGCTCCGTCGGCTGTGTGCTGACGGCGCTGGTCGTCGCGGCGGCGGGGTACGTGACATTCGCTTCGGATGTGCTGCCGCGCTGGACGGGCTGGCTCGCCTTCGCGGTCGCAGCCTCCAACCTCGTCACGGTTCCGGCGATCTTCAACGGTACGAGCCCGACCGATCCGTTCTCCGCGGGCGGTGCCGGCGTGACGGCGCTCGCGACGTTCCCGTTCCTGGCCTGGGTCGCGATCGTGGGGATCGTGACCATCCGCGGACAGCACCACCATGCGGCCAAGCGCACGGCCGCCGCTGTCGGGGTCGCTCTCACGAATCGACCGTCGATACCGCAGAAAGATCTCATAGACGGGTCATAGGAGGCGCAGAGAGTTCGCCTAGCCTCATCCGCTTTCCTCATTGGAAGGCAACGATGAGAAGGAGCACAGGAATGGCTGGGACAGACGAACAGAGCACCGCCGAATGGCGCGACGCGGACGGCAACGAGATCGACGAGGACGACCGCGGGCTGGTCTACGACATCCGCACTCTGGTCAACCGCCGCAACGTGCTCGGGCTGTTCGGCGGCGTGGCGGTGGCGTCGCTTCTGGCAGCGTGCTCCAGCCCGGGGTCGTCGACGGCCGCAGGGACCGCTGCCGCGACATCCACCCCCACGGCGACGGCGGGGACCGGGGCCGCGACCTCCACGGCCACCGCGACACCCGAGCCAGACCTCACCGAGGTTCCGGATGAGACCGCCGGTCCCTACCCGGGTGACGGGTCGAACGGGGTGAACGTGCTCGACGATTCGGGCATCGTGCGGAGCGACATCCGGTCGAGTTTCGGATCGTCGACCACGACGGCCGCCGGGGTGCCGCTGACCATCCGGCTCACGGTGCGCGACGCCTCGACGGGTGGTGCGCTGGCCGGCGCGGCCGTGTACCTCTGGCACTGCAACCGGGACGGGGAGTACTCGCTCTACGGATCGGGTCTCACGAACGAGAACTACCTGCGCGGAGTGCAGGAGGTCGGCGCCGACGGCACCGTGTCGTTCACGTCGATCTATCCGGCGGCGTACTCCGGTCGGTGGCCGCACATCCACTTCGAGGTCTACAAGGATGTCGCGACGGCGGTCGCCTCGGGGCCGATCGTCAAGACGTCCCAGATCGCGCTGCCCCAGGAGACCTGCGAGGCGGTCTATGCCACCAGCGGCTACGAGCAGAGCGTGCGGAACCTCGCGTCGACGAGCCTTGCGAAGGACAACGTCTTCGGCAACGACAGTGGCATCCATCAGATCGCGAGCATGTCGGGATCGGTCGCGGCCGGCTACACGGCAGCGCTCACCATCGGCGTCTAGCCCGGCCCGCCGCAGACGCAGCAGTGCCCCGGCGGGAAGGCCGGGGCACTGGGATCACGCGGGGGAGCGGAGGCGAATCAGGCCTCGCTCATCACAGCGTTCTCGGCCTGGCCGCGGGCCGCGAGGGCGGCGGCACGGGCGGCGAGACGGCGGGACTGCTCGGCCTGCCCGGCGTCGAGCACATCCTGCGGAACCTCGACGCTCTCGACGTGGTTCACACCGTTGTACTTCTCGATGTAGGCGTCGAGCTCGGGGCCCGACTCCCACGACGTGATGAGGCAGTAGCGCGGGTCGGGGCCCGGGTGGGTCGCGGCGTGCCACAGGCGCTGGGTGTCGACGATCAGCTGCGCGCCGGCGGGCAGCGCGATGCGGGTCTCGCCCTGAGGGTCGGTGCGGTTCTCGCGCAGCACGAAGAAGCTGGTCGCGTCGTCGGTCAGGTTGAAGAAGCCGCGCACGACCCAGCCCGTGCCGTCGGGGTTCAGGCGGTTGTTGTCGTCCTGGTGGAGGTTGTAGAGGGTGTCGGCATACTCGTTCGGCTGCAGCTCGATGACGCGGCAGCGACCGACGTTGGCACCCGGCTCCTGCGCGCGACGCGTCAGGTTCGGGGCCTTCTCGATCTGGGAGTCGATCCACACGCCGTCTTTGTCGGTGCGCGGCGGCTTGTGGTTCCAGAAGCCGTTGCACTCGATCGCTCCGAAGGCACTGGCGAGAGGAGCGAAGCGGGTGTCACCCGACGACTTCCAGTCGTTGTATTCGATGTCCAGCCACTCTTTCGGGTCGAGTTCCTGGTTGTAGCGGTCGAGCACTACGTAGCCAGTTTCTTCCAGAGCGGCGGATTTTATGTATCCCATGGTGAGATCTTGCCCTTTCGTCTTGGACCAGCACGTTTTAACAGGTCCAGGTTAGGTCAGCCTAACATCCGGCCCCTGCGTGGGCCATGGGCTGCGCAGGGTGTCTGTACGATCGGAACCATGTCCAGCGCCACCAACGTCGAAGCCACGGCGGTCAACACCGTGCAGTGGCTCTCCGCCCCCCAGACGTCGATCGTCGTTCCGGTGTACCAGCGCCAGTACCGGTGGGACATCGGCGGGTGCGAGCAGTTGCTCGCAGACATCCGTGCGGTGGCCGATTCGGATGACCGGCAGAGGCACTTCATCGGATCGATCCTCTCGACGGCCGCGGGTGAGGATGCTCCGCGTTCGGATTCGGCGGACGAACTGGTGCTGATCGACGGCCAGCAGCGCATCACGACGCTGATGCTCCTCGTCGCAGCCCTCCACCACACGGTGCTGCAGGAAGCGCGGCAGTCGCCCGACGCGCCGGACGAGAACCCCGCACTGGCCCGTGAACTCAAGGCCGTGCTCGTACGGGCATCCGACCCGGATCGCACGAAACTCCGCCCGCACCGGGCCTGGGCCGACGTCTTCGAGAGCGTCGTGCTCGACCGCCGCAGCGCAGGCGACCAGCTGGGCGATTCACGTTTCGACGACAACTACGCGTTCTTCCGCAGCCAGGTGCTGGTCGATGAGGTGCCGCGCATCTGGCGGGGGCTGCAGAAGCTCGAGCACGTCGCGATCACGCTCGGCGCCGACGCGAACGCTCAGCAGATCTTCGAGAGCCTGAACTCCACGGGCGAACCGCTCCTCGACCACGAGCTGATCCACAACTACGTACTTATGGGTCTCTCACACGCGGAGCAGAGCGAGATCGAGGACACCTACTGGCTGCCGATCGAGCAGAACACCGGGGAATCGATCGCCAGCTTCTGGCGCCACTATCTTGTGATGATCACCGGTCGTGAGGTCGCGGTGGCGGGCGGTCGCGGGGTCTACGACGCCTTCCGGCAGCAGTTCCCCCGGCTCGACCTCGACACCCTGCGCCTGCGGGCGGCCGAGTGGCGGGAGCTCTCCGCGGACTATCGCGTGCTGCTCGACCCGTCGCTGGCCCCCGACCCGGGCATCGCCCGGCAGCTCACCTTCCTCAACACGTTCGGGCGGGGTTCGTATCCGCTCGCCCTCCGGGCATACCGGGACTGGTCGCGCGGAGAGACCACGGCCGCTGTGCTCACCGGGGTGCTCGAGCACATCCAGTCGCTCCTCCTCCGCCGCACCGTGGTGGGGATCGGCACCGAGCGTGTCGTCGCGCGTCTCTGCCGCGCCCGCGAACTCGGGCCCGAGGCCCTCGTTCTGGCAATCGCCCGCATCACCCCGTCCGACGAGCGGGTGCGCGTGGCGCTGAAGTTCAGCGACCTGCCGCACCCCGGCTACGTGCTCGGTCGGATCGCCGACCGCACCGGGCGGGGAACGGATGCCGCGGGGGGCGGCCTCTCCGGCCTCTCCGGGTTCGACGTGGAGAACATCTTCCCGCTCTCCCCGCCCGACACGTGGAGCGGTGACGGCACGCGCGCGTGGACCGACTACACCGACGACGAGCAGAACAGCCACCGCGCCCTCGCGCAGACCCTCGGCAACCTGGCGCTGATCGAGCAGCCCCTCGCCGAGCGGGCCGTCGACCGGTCGTTCCCGGTCAAGCGTGCGCTCTACGCAGGCAGCGACATCCTCACCACCGCTGAACTCGCCGAGGCGACCGAATGGGGCACGGCAGCCATAGCCCGGCGTACCGCCCGCCTCACCGAGGTCTTCCTCGAGGTCTGGGCACGCCCGGCCGCCGTCGGGATCGACGACGACGGTCTCACGCCGATCCTCGATGCGGCGCGGAGGCGCGGCTGGCCGCGCGGGTGGGAGCGCGAGTTCGAATACGTCGAGTACCGCGGCGAGCACTGGGAGGTCTACGACGTCAAATACCTCTTCAACCGCATCTTCAAGCGGCTGTGGGCGGATGCCCGGGAGAGTGTCGTCGCGTTCAGCGCTCGCCGAGGCGGCCCGATCTACGAATCCCAGGCGTGGAACGGCCACTGGGACGCCCTCGACGAATCCCACTACCTCTACATGGGCTGGGATTCGAAGTACATGTTGACCGCCCTGCAGGGCGTACTCGACGAAGCGGGCATCGCGGCCGAGGTCTTCGTCAAGTACTCCTACATCGGCGCGGTCATGTAGCGCTGCGCTTGCGCCGCCAGTCTGCTTGATATATGCTCAATATGTCTTCTGTAGTAGCGGAAGAAAGTGAGCTCGGTAGCCTTCCGGACGGTCGGCGTGCCGAGCTTCGCGCTTTAACGTGACAGATCTTGCACGTCTTCGATGAGTGGTGCGATCCGGGACTTCCACTCGCCTCCTTCCTTCACCATGTGAACTCGAGCCTGGCCACTCTTTCGAAGCTTCGCGACCTCTCGACGAAGCTTCTGGATGTCCCGGTGTGACACAGTCGCTGCTGCAACGGTGTAGCCGCGGGTCTTGCTTTCGTCTATGAAGACGGTGTCCATGACTCCCTTGTCGCTTTAATGAGTATCAGTCGACTATATCTCTGGACGGCGTGTTGCCCTGACAGGGCCCGGCGGGTGCGCGGGCGCGCTGGTGCGGCGCATAATGGGCTCATGCTCACAGGCCGCCAGCTCCCCGACTCCCACATCTTCGAGATCGACTACGCGGGCGCGGTCGACGCTGCCGAGTTCGAGGCGCTGCGCGACGCGCTCTCGGCGTTCCTTGACGCGAACGATCCGGCGGACATCCTCGGCATCTACTCCGACATCGACCTCACGAAGATCGAGCCGAAAGCGCTCTGGGAGGACCTGAAGTCGGCGGGGCTGGAGAAGAAGGTGCGCCGGGCGGCGCTGCTGACCGGTTCGCTGATGCTGAAGACGCTGGCGAAGGGCGCGAGCCACTTCATCCAGGCCGATGTGCGGGTGTTCGGCCTCGACGAGCGCGACGCGGCGCTGGAGTGGCTGAACTCGTAGGCCGACGACGGGGGGTGACGCGGGCGGCCCGCGTCTCGTAGGCTCGGAGGCGAGCGAGGTCTGGAGCACGGGTGAACGGGATCGAAGAGGTTCTCGAGCAGTTCGCCGCCGCGGCCGGAGTGACGGCCGACGAGGTGAAGGCGCACAGGGCGCTGCGCGACCGGGTCGCCGACGTGCTGACGGGTGACATCGCGGGCGGCGTCGGCCGGGGCGCGATCGAGGTGCTGCGGCTGGTCGATGCGGGGTCGTTCCGGCATGGCACTGCGGTTCGGGGCGCGAGCCGGTTCGACGTGTTCGTCGTGCAGGGCGGCGCGCGGCCGAAGTCGCTCGCGCGGGTGCTGCAGGGCATCCGTGCGGCCGTTCAGGATGCCCTGCCCGACCTGTCCGTGAGTACGACGTCCGACTCGGTGCTGGTCGACGCGCCCACAGCCGACCGCGAGCGCGAGGCCCGCGCTGGTGCCGACGCCCGCACTGGCGCTGACGCCCGCTCCGGCATCGACGCCCGGAGCGCAGACGCCCCAGTTGCCGTGCGGCTGCGGCTCATCCCTGCGGTGGAGGCCCCGGACGACGCCGGCAGCGCGGTGGTCGCGATCCCCGATGCGGCGAGACGCTGGGTTCTGAACCGGCCCGGCGCCCGGGAGCAGCTGATCGACCGGATCGACGACTCGCACCTCCGCTCGCTTATCCGGCTGCTCCTCGTCTGGAAGCACGTGAACCGGGTGCCCGTCTCGTCGTACTACCTGGAGACGGCCGTGGTGCGCCAGGCCCTCCGGCAGCCGTCGTTCAATCTGCTCTGGGACCTCTGCTGGGCCTTCGAGCAACTCGCCCACGACGATCTGGTGGGCCTGCCCGACCTGTCGAGCCCGTCGCAGGTGCAGAAGGTGCGCGCGGCCGAGACCCTCGGCCGGCGGATCGAGGCGCAGGGCCCGATCGACGAGGCAGCCGTGCACGCCCGCGAGGCCGTGAACGCGTACCTCGACGACGACCGCCCGGTGGTGGATGCCCGGCTCACCGAACTCTTCGGCCCGAGTTTCGCGACCTTCGACCGCTGACGCACCCCGCCGCCTCGTCCCGCCCATCGCCCGCCGCCGTGCGGGCATGCAGCTGGCGCGGGCGGGCGGGCTCGCGGGCAGGCGGGGCCGGCGCGGGCCGGGTCAGGCCGCGGGCAGGGCGGCGCGCGCCGCCTCGAACGAGGCGAGCCGCCCGGCGGCGGTGGGCGCGAGCGGTTGCGCGACGACGGTGGTCACGCCCGAGGCGGCGAGGGCGGCGAGCCGTTCCTGCACCCGGGACTCCGTTCCGATCAGCGATGAGGCCAGCACCAGGTCTTCGGGGACCGCATCCGCTGCCGCCGCCTTCTCGCCGGCGAGGTACAGCTCCTGCACGCGCGCGGCCTCGTCGGCATAGCCGTAGCGCACGGCCAGGTCGTTGTAGAAGTTGGCGCCGCGGGCGCCCATTCCGCCGAGGTAGAGGGCCATGCGCTGGCGGTAGGCCTCGAGCATCCGGTCGCCGTCGTCGCCGACGTACAGGGGCAGGCCGACGATGACGTCGAGCGGGCCGAGCGCGGGGTCGCGGAGTGCGGCGCCCGCCTGCAACGACGCTCCCCAGGCGGCGGAGGCCCGTTCGGGGTGGTAGAGGAACGGCAGCCAACCGTCGGCGATTTCGGCAGTCTGTTCCACGGCGCGGGGCGCGAGGGCGGCGATCGCCACGGGAATGGATGATCGCACAGGCCGATTGATCAGTTTGAGAGGTTTCCCGAGCCCGGTGCCCTGCCCCTCCGCGAGCGGAACGGTGTAGTTGCGTCCCGAGTGCGCCAGCGGCTCGCGGCGCCAGACCGACCGGCAGATCTCTACCGTCTCCCGCAGGTGGCCGAGCGGCCGCTGGAACGGCACGCCATGGAAACCTTCGATGACCTGCGGGCCCGAGCTGCCGAGCCCGAGCTCGAAGCGGCCGCCGGAGACGGAGTCGAGCCCGGCCGCGGTCATCGCGAGCAGGGCGGGCGTGCGCGAGTAGATCGGCAGGATGCTCGACATCAGCGTGACGGTGCTCGTGATCGCGGCGAGGTAGCCGAGGCGGCTGACGGCGTCGAACGAGTACGCCTCGGAGACGGCGATCACGTCGGCTCCCGCGCGTTCGAAGCCCTGCACCTCGATGGCGGCGCCGGTGAAGTCTTCGGCGTAGTCGATGGTGATGCCGAGTCTCATGCTCACTCCTTCGTGATGGTGTCGGCGCTGCCCGCGCCGCTGGCCGAGGTGCTGTCGGCATCGCTGCCATCGCCGACCCCGGAGCGGTTCGTGCCATCGCGCCCTGTCGCCACCAGCGTAGCGACGATGGCCACCAGCAGCGCTGCCGTCCAGATCTCGGCGGAGGGCAGCAGCGCGCTCGCCGCGATCGCCACGCCGGCGAGCGGGATGATCGTGTTGGCCACTGCCGTGGCCGCGGGTCGCACGGCGGTCAGCCAGACCGCCAGCACGAAGACGGCGACGGGAACGGTGAGCGTGGCGGCAGCCTCGACGGACGAGAGTTCGGTCTCGCCCCCGTGGAAGTCGACCAGCACCTCGATGCCCGCCGACATCGCCGCTGCCGCCGCGAAGATCACATAGTGGGCATAGCCCAGCGTCAGCGATTGGCGGAGCGTTCCGAACCGGCTGTGTAGGGGGGTCGCGAAGTAGAGCCACCACATCGCCGCGACGATCAGGAGCGAGCAGACCGCGAGTGCCACCAGGGAGACGATGTGCTCCGTGTCCTTCAGCGAGTCGATGATGGCGTTGGCCGAGCCGAGCAGGCCTTCGCCGAGCACGACGAGGGTGAACAGTCCGAAGCGCTCGGCGATGTGGTGGTTGTGGAAGGGCGTGACCTGGCGGTGTTCCGCCCAGATCGGCACGCAGACCTCGGCGACGGCCAGCACGACGAAACTGATCACCCCGGTCTCCTCGGGCAGCAGCAGTCTGAGCAGCCAGGCCGCCTGGACGAGGGTGATGCCAGCGGCGTAGCGGAGAGCCGTGCGCCGGTACTCCGGCGAGTTCACTGCAGCGCGGAGCCACTGGCTCACCATCGCGAGCCGCATGATGACGTATCCCCACGTCACCGCCGTGAAGTCGCTGTGCACCATAGCCGCCTCGACGCCGGCGGCCAGCACGAGCACACCGGCCATCTGCGCGATCGTCGTGACCCGGTAGAGCCAGTCGTCGTTGTCGAAGGCGGTCGCGAACCACGTGAAGTTCATCCACGCCCACCAGATGGCGAAGAACACCATCAGGTACGCACCGACCCCGACGGCCACGTGCTGTTCGGACTCGAGGTGGTGCAGGGTCTGGGCGGCGAGCGAGACGGCGACGACGAACACCAGGTCGAAGAAGAGCTCGAGCGTCGAGGCGACGCGGTGCGGTTCGTGCTTGTCGCGGGGCCGCACGGGCCGGAGGTCGAGCCGGCTCAGGATGCTCGTCACGAACGTCTCCCGTCAGCCGACGAGCTCGGCTTCGACCGCGGCCCGGAGCGCCGCCGGGATCGGCACCGGACGCTGGGTTTCGCGCCCGACGAAGACGTGCACGAACTCGCCGGTCGCCACCAGGACACCGTCGCTCTGCCGGAACATCTCGAGCGCCCACGCGATGCTCGTCGTTCCCACCCTGCCGGCGCGGAGCGTCACGTCGATCGTGTCGGGGAAGGCGGCCGGCTCGATGAACCGGCACGACGACGAGACGCAGAACGCCAGCGTGTCGGAGGTCTCGATGTCGAAGTGGCCGCCGGTGACGAGCCAGGTGGTGATCGTGGTGTCCATCGCGGTGTAGTAGACCGTGTTGTTCAGGTGGCCGAAGACGTCGTTGTCGTTCCAGCGGGTGGCGAAGGGGCGGCGGATGCTGTTCACGTCGAAACTCTACCCGGCGGCCGCGATCACGTAGCCGAGCGCGACGATCCCGGCCAGCAGGGCGGCCCCGGCGACGACGGCCGGCAGCACCGCGCCGGGCAGCTGCGCCGGCGATGGCGCGGTCAGCACTCTGTGCACGTGCCGGTGCCGGATGCCGGACTGCACGAACACGAACAGTCCGAGCAGTGCCCCGGCGACCCCGAGCCCGATGCCCCACCAGCCAGCCTCCGGGGCGATGATCCGCGCGCCGACCAGCGACCCTGCCATGAGGGCGAGCCCGGTGCGCTGCCAGGAGAGGGCGGTGCGTTCGACCTGGAGCCCGTCGTCGAACCGCGCGCGGGCTGGTCCTTCGGACGGGGTGCTGCCGGTCATCCGCCCGCCGCCGTCTCGTGGCTCGAAGAAGGGTTGCCGGTCATCCGCCCGCCCGCGTTCACCGGAGCGCGTACCCGAGCAGCAGCAGAACACCGACCACGCTGACCACGGCGGCGAGCGGCGCGGTCAGCACCGACCCCGGCAGGGCGCGGCCGAGACGCATCGCCTGTTCGACGCGCGCCCAGCCGAACCACGCCTGGAGGGGTGCGAGGATGCCGGCCACGACCAGCACGAGGGAGGCGGCGAGCCGGAGACCGGGTTGGAGGGGCAGGTCGAGGGCTTCGAGGGCGACGCCGCCCGCGATCAGGGCCAGCGAGGTGCGGATCCAGGCGAGGAAGGTGCGTTCGTTGGCCAGGGTGAACCGTGGGTCGGGTTCCGATCCCCGCCCGAAAACCCGACGCGGGAAGCGGCCGCGGGCTCGATCGGGATGCTCCCGGGGGGTGTCGCGTCCGGTCACCGTGCCGTCGCCGGTCACCCGGCCCTCGCCGGTCACCCGGCCCTCGCCGCTCACCGCCTCGTCACACCGTCGAGCAGCCCGGCGAAATCCTCTTCGCGGAACTCGCCGGGGCGCCGCTCGCCCGCGCGGTCCGCCTCGTCTTCGAGCTGCCGCAGGTCGACGCGGCGGATCTTGCCCGAGATCGTCTTCGGCAGCTCGGCGAACTCGATCCGGCGCACGCGCATGTACGACGGCATGGTCGAGGCGGCGTGCACGAACAGCGCGCGGGCGGTGTCGGCATCCGGCAGCCAGCCGTCGGCGAGCACGATGTACGCCTTCGGTGTGGTGAGCCTGGTCGCATGGGGGGCCGGCACGACCGCAGCCTCGACGACCGCCGGATGCTCGATCAGCAGGCTTTCGACCTCGAATGGTGACACCTTGTAGTCCGAGGACTTGAAGACGTCGTCGGTGCGCCCGATGTAGGTGATGTTGCCCTTGTCGTCGCGGGAGGCGACATCTCCTGTGTGGTAGTAGCCGCCGAGGGTCACTTCCTCGTTCCGCTCGGGGTCGTCGAGGTAGCGGGTCATCAGCGTGAACGGATGCTGGGCGAGGTCGAGGCAGAGCTCGCCCTCGTCGGCGAGCTCGCCGGAGACCGGGTCGACGAGCACGACGGGAACGCCGGGCAGCGGGCGCCCCATCGAGCCGGGCTTCACCGGGCTGCCGGGGGTGTTCGCGACGGAGGCGGTCATCTCGGTCTGCCCGTAGCCGTCACGGATGGTGAGCCCCCAGCGCGACTCGATCCGGCTGATCACCTCGGGGTTCAGAGGCTCGCCCGCGGAGAGCGCTTCGCGGAGCGCACGGGGCTTCCGGGCATCCGGTGCCTGGATGAGCATGCGCCAGACGGTCGGCGGTGCGCAGAACGTCGTGACCCCGGCCCGGTCGAGCTCGGCGACCAGTTTCACCGCGTCGAACCGCGCGTAGTTGTAGACGAAGACGGTGGCCTCGGCGATCCACGGGGCGAAGATGAGGCTCCAGGCGTGCTTCGCCCAGCCCGGTGAACTGATCGCGAGGTGAACGTCGCCCGGCCGCATCCCGACCCAGTACATGGTGCTGAGATGGCCCACCGGGTACGACGTCTGCGTGTGTTCGACCATCTTCGGCTTGCTGGTGGTGCCGGAGGTGAAGTAGACGAGCAGAGGATCTCCGGAGGCGGGTTCCGCGCGCTCGAAGTCGGCGGGGGCGGATGTCGCGGCGGCGGTGCCGGCGAGGGCGTCGCGGTAGTCCGCCCAGCCCTCGGGGATGGCACCGTCGCCGGCCCCGATCGCGATGCGCGTATACGAGCCGTCGACTCCGTCGAACTTGCCGGCATCCGACGCATTCGTCAGCACGTGCACGATCCGCCCGCGCGCGATCCGGTCGACGAGTTCGCTCGGGCCGAGGGCCGTCGCGCCCGGCACGATGACGGCGCCGAGCTTGCTGAGGGCGAGCACGCTCTCCCAGAGCTCGACCTGGTTGCCGAGCATCACCATGACCCGGTCGCCCTGCTTCACGCCCCGGCCGGCCAGCCAGGCGGCGACGCGGTCGGAGCGCTCGGACAGTTCGGCGAAGCTGTAGACGGCCTCGCTGCCGTCCTCCTCGACGATCCAGAGGGCCGGCCTGTCGTTGCCCCGGGCGATGACGTCGAACCATTCTGTCGCCCAGTTGAACGTGGGCCCGATCTCGGGCCAGCGGAACTCGGCAACAGCGCGGTCGTAGTCGTTCGCGAGCTCTATCAGCTGGTCTCTCGCGGCGCGGATGTTCCGGGTGTTCCGGGTCTCGCTCATGGCGTCGTCTCCTCAGAGGTACGAAAGTGTGGCGGCAGAGGGGCAGAGCCCCGCCTGTGGAGCAACACCCGGCCAGCCCCAGTGTACGACTCCCCGTGTCACGCTCCGCCTGCAGAGGGATGCCCCCCGGCCCGGGTGCTTGCTACCGTGGCCGCATGGCTCCAACCACCGAGAGTTCCCTCCCCTGGCAGCGACCCCGTCCGCTCCCGCGGGCCCTTCGGCGGGATGCGCTCCTGGCCGGTCTGCTGGTTCTGGCCACGGCGGCCAGCGCCTTCCTCTACTCGTCGATCGTCACGGCGCCGCCTGCAGCCTGGTGGGTCACGGTGCTCTGGGCGATCGTGATCGCCGGATCCCTCGCCCTTCGCCGGAGGTTCCCCGCCGTCGTGGCCGTCGTCGTGTCGGCTGCCTTCGTCGTGGGCCAGTTGCTGTCGGTGCCCGAGGTGCTGTTCAGCAACATCTGCCTGTTCATCGCCATCTACTCGCTCGGGGCGTGGGGTCGCAGTCGCAGGGTCGCCACGACCGTGCGAGTGGTGATCATCGTGGGTATGTTCCTCTGGTTGTTCGCCTTCCTGCTGGTGAGTGCGACGGCTCCGACCGCTTTCTCGATGGGCGGCCACGGGATGCTCGATCCCTTCGTCGCTCTCGCGGCGTTCCAGGTGCTGCAGAACCTGCTCTACTTCGCCGCGGCCTACTATTTCGGCAACAGTGCGTGGACCTCGGCACTCGCACGGCACCAGTTGGAGACGCGCACGCGCGAACTGCAGGCCGAACGGGAGATCAGCCAGGCGCAGGCTGTCATTCTCGAACGGGTGCGCATCGCCCGGGAGCTCCACGACGTCGTCGCTCACCACGTGTCGGTGATGGGCGTGCAGGCGGGAGCGGCCCGGCGTGTGCTCGCCACAGTGCGGGGCGAGCACGCCGGGGATCCGGCGCAGCTGGCGAAAGCCACTGCCGCCGTCGCCGCCATCGAACAGAATGCGAGGCAGGCGGTGGATGACCTGCACCAGTTGCTCGGAGCCCTGCGCCAGCCCGGGGCGGGCGTCTCCACCCCGGGCAACGACGCCAGCACGCACGGCGTCGAGCAGCTCCCGGCTCTCATCGACCAGACCCGCCTGGCCGGCCTGGTGGTCGACTTCTCGGTCATCGGCAGCCCGCGAGCCCTCTCGCCCGCCACGAGCCTGAACGTCTACCGCATCGCGCAGGAGGCCCTGACGAACAGCCGGAAGCACGCGGGTGCCGCGGTACGGGTGGATGCCCGGCTGCGCTATCTCGACAACGCGGTCGAGATCGAGGTGAGCGATGACGGGCGCGGCTCCGGTCGCGCGCAGGTCGACGGGGAACGTGCCGGTCTAGGACTCGTCGGGATGCGTGAACGGGTCGATGCCGCTGGAGGCATATTGGAGGTCGGACCCAAAGCCCGCGGGGGATATGTCGTCCGGGCGCGACTGCCGCTCGCGCCCGAAGACGCTGACGCGCCGGAAGACACCGACGCGCCGGAAGACACTGACGCGCCAAGTGAGGTGCACGCGTGATCGGTGGGACGGGCATCCAGAACCCGGCGGAGGCCACGCCGACCGCACCGATCCGCGTGTTACTCGTCGACGACCAGCATCTCGTGCGGGTCGGGCTCCGGATGATCCTTGAGACCGAGGAGGGCATCGACGTGGTGGGCGAGGCCTCAGACGGAGCCAGCGCGGTGGCGCTCGCGGCCGAGCTGTCGCCCCAGGTGATCTGCATGGATGTGCAGATGCCGGGCATGGACGGTCTCGAGGCGACCCGGCGGATCGTGGCGAGCGGCTCGTCGGCGGGCATCCTGGTGCTGACGACCTTCAACCGGGACGACTATCTCTTCGACGCACTCAAAGCGGGCGCCAGTGGCTTCGTGCTGAAGAACGCGACGCCCGAGAGCATCGTCGAGGCGGTGCAGGTGATCGCGCGCGGAGAGGCGCTGCTCTCGCCCGACGTGACCCGCACCGTGATCGAGCACCTCGTGAGCGGCACGGAGCGCCCGGTCGGGCGACCGGCCCCGGTACCGGAGCTCACCGACCTCACCGACCGGGAACGGGAGGTGCTCGGCCTGCTCGCCGCCGGACGCTCGAACGCCGAGATCGCGCGCGAGCTGTACCTCGGTGAGGCGACGGTGAAGACGCACGTTTCGAAGATCCTCGCGAAGCTGGGGCTCCGCGACCGCATCCAGGCCGTGGTCTTCGGTTACGAGAACGGGATCGTCGTGCCCGGGATTCAGCCTCCCGGCTGAGAGCAGCCCGCCTCGCGGTTGATGCGCGCCGCCGGCGACCTTCGTAGCGTGGAAGCATCACCCACGGAATGGAGACAGCATGCTCGAAGTCGCGAATGTGTCCAGGTCGTTCGGGGGCCGCCGGGCCCTCGACGATGTCAGCTTCACGGTCGGCGACGGCCGGATGACCGGGTTCGTCGGCGGCAACGGGGCCGGCAAGACGACCACCATGCGGATCATCCTCGGAGTGCTCTCGAGTGACGCCGGATCGGTCTCGCTGGACGGCCGCGCCCTCACCCCGGCTGACCGCGCGCTCTTCGGCTACATGCCCGAGGAACGCGGGCTCTACCCGAAGATGAAGGTCGCCGAGCAGATCGTCTACCTCGGCCGGTTGCACGGAATGTCCCGTGCCGCGGCCAGCTCGAACACCGAACGACTGCTGCAGAGCCTGTCGCTGACCGAACGGGCCGACGACACCGTCGAGAGCCTCTCGCTCGGCAACCAGCAGCGCGCCCAGATCGCCGCAGCACTGGTGCACGACCCCGAGGTGCTCGTGCTCGACGAGCCGTTCTCGGGGCTCGACCCGATCGCGGTCGAGTCGGTGCAGGGCGTGCTCACCGAGTACGCCTCCCGCGGGGTGCCCGTGCTCTTCTCCTCGCACCAGCTCGACATCGTCGAGCGCATCTGCGACGACCTGGTGGTGATCGCGGGCGGCTCGATCCGGGCGAGCGGGTCGAAGACCGAGCTGCAGGCCGAGCACGGCGGTTCGCGCTACGAGATCGAGCTGTCGGTCGACGCCGGCTGGCTGCGCGACGTCGACGGGGTCACCGTGGTCGACTTCGACGGCGGGTACGCGCTCTTCGAGGTGAACGGTGCCGCCGCGACATCCGGAGCGGAGGCCGCCGCCGACGCCGACGCCGTCGCGCAGGGCGTGCTGGCCGAAGCCCTCCGCCGGGGACACGTGCGCCGCTTCGCCCCCGAACATCTCTCCCTCACCCAGATCTTCAAGGAGGTCGTCCGATGACCGCACCACGATCGACCACGCCCGGTTCGTCCGCGCCCGGGTCGGCCGCACCACGCTCGACACCGCGATTCAGCCAGAGCGTCCGGCTCGTCGCCCAGCGCGAGATGTCCATGCGGCTCCGCAGCAAGGCGTTCCTGATCTCCACGGGCATCCTGATGTTCGCTGTGCTGGCGTCCGTCGTGATCGGCGGTCTCGTCGGCGGCATGAGTTCTGCTCCCAAGGTCAGCGTCGTCGAGGGATCCAGCGTCGCCACAACCGTGCAGGCGATCGATGGTCTCGACGTGCGGGTCGCTCCATCGACGGATGCCGCGGAGGCACTCGTGCGCGACGGCACGGTCGACGCGGCCGTTCTCGGCGCAGACACGGGGTCGGCGGCATCCGGAGCCTCACCCTTCACGGTCGTCGCGCTCGACACGGCCCCGGCCGGAGTGGTGCAGGCGCTCAGCATCGCGCCGACCGTGCAGCTGCTGGAGCCGAGCGACCAGAATCCCCTGATCGTCTACTTCGTCGCGCTGGCGTTCGGGCTCGTCTTCTTCATGTCGGCGATCACCTTCGGCAGCACCATCGCGCAGAGCGTCGTCGAGGAGAAGCAGACCAGGGTCGTCGAGATCCTGCTGTCGACCATCTCCGCCCGAGCTCTGCTCGCCGGCAAGGTGCTCGGCAACAGCCTGCTCGCGTTCGGGCAGATCTCGGCCATCGCCGTGCTCGCGGGGATCGGACTGCTCGTCACCGGCCAGACCGCCCTGCTCGGGAGCCTCGGGCCGTCGATCATCTGGTTCGTGGTGTTCTTCGTCTTCGGCTTCGTGCTGCTCGCCTCGCTCTACGCGGCGACCGCGGCGCTCGTCTCCCGGCAGGAGGACATCGGATCGGTGACCTCGCCGGTGATGATGCTCGTGATGATCCCCTACTTCCTGGTGATCTTCTTCAACGACAACCCGGTGGTGCTCGGCATCATGTCGTACGTGCCGTTCTCGGCGCCGGTCGGGATGCCCATGCGGCTGTTCCTCGGCACGGCCGAGTGGTGGGAGCCGCTTCTCGCCCTCGTGGTGCTGGTCGTCGTGACGGCCGGGGTGATCGCGCTGGGTTCGCGGATCTACGCGAACTCGCTGCTCCGCACCGGAGCCCGGGTGAAGCTTGCGGACGCGCTCCGCGGCTGACCCAGCGCGCGCGGCTCGCGCGTCGGACCCAGTGCGCGCGGCTCGCGCGGCCGACCCAGTGCGCGCGGCTCGCGCGGCCGACGCACCGTGCGCGGCTCGCGCGTCAGGGGGCGGTGATGCGGAGCATCACGCGCGGCTTCTGGCGGCGGGCCGCGATCCGCTCGATGAGCATCACCACGCGGTACTCGAAGCCGTACTTCGCGCGGAACGTTCCGGTGAGACGCTCCACCTCCTCCGGGGCATCGATGATCCGGGCACTGCCCTCGATCATCGGGGCCCCCGCCGGCACCCGGCCGCGCCGGTCGCAGGGCCGCAGCTCCACCCGGGTGTTGTTGCGGAGGCGCTTGACCTTGCCGCTCTCGGACGGCGTCACGACGAGCAGCGCATCTCCGTCCCGCGCCACCCAGACCGGTGTCGACACCGGCACCCCGGTCTTCCGGAAGGTCGTCAGCGATGCGAACGGTTCGCCGGCCAGCGCGGTGAGGGATCCGGCGGCTGCGCCGGCCTGTTCGGAGGGAGTCATGATCCTGAGCTTACGGTCGCGCGGCGCCGTCTCGTCGCGGAGCACGCTCCCCACATGGCGGAGCGCGCGTCGGGCCTCGGGTGTCCACGGAGCCCCGACGAAGTCGTGGAAGGCCGACGCGTACAGCCGCAACTCGATCCGCCCACCCGCAGCCGCGACCGCGCGGGCCAGCGCCTTCGCGTCCGGCGCGAGCAGGTCGTGGGCACCCTGGTAGACGTAGACGGGTGGCAGGTCCGCGAGGTCGGCGAAGAGTGGGCTCACCAGCGGGGACCGGGGGTCGAGGTCGTCCGCCCACCACATCCCGGCCGCGACCATGCCTGCCACGGCGAGCATGGGGTCGAGCCTGGCGGCTGCGGGCACCTCCGGGTTCGAGAGGGTGATGTCGAGCCAGGGCGAGAAGAGGATCACCGCCCGGGGCGGGGTGAGTCGGGCATCCCGGAGCCGGATCGCCTGCCCGAGCGCCAGCCCGCCACCCGCCGAGTCGCCGGCGAGGTACACCCGGTCGCCGTGTGTGCGGACGGCCGCCGCGTACACCGCGTCGAGCAGGTCGTACGCCTCGTCGACATGGTGTTCGGGCGCAAGACCGTAGAACGGCACGGTGACGGTCGCCCCGCCCGAGGCGATGAGCGACGCTATGATCTGCCAGTGCGCCGCGACGAGCGGGTACACGTAGACGCCGCCGTGCGTGTAGATCACGTGCGCCCCGCTCGCCCCCGATTTCGGGGTCAGCTGCACCACGCGACATCCGTCGACGGTGAGCTCCCGCACGGTGGCGAGGCGGTGGATGGCCCGGGGGATCGGGGCGGCCGGCTTCCGGTCGGCGACCCGGCCGAGCACGGTGGCGGCATCCTTCGTACCCACCGGCCTCGTGCGGAGGAGCATCCGGGTCACGGCCATCGAGATCGACATGGGAGCTCCTTCTGCGGGGTTGCTCCGATGATACGGCGCGGATGCCCGGGCCAGACCGGATCATTACTGGACTCAGTCCATCAAAGCTATACTCGTGCCATGGTGGACATGAGGGAACTGGGCGTCGGGCGCGAATTCGTGCCCTACGCAGAAGCGCTGGCGCTCCAGCGCCGCACCCACGCGAGCGTCGTCGCGGGACAATCGGCCGGCACGGTGCTGCTGCTCGAACATCCGTCGGTCTACACGGCAGGCAAGCGCACCGACCCGTCGGAGCGGCCCGACGACGGCACCCCGGTGATCGACGTCGACCGTGGCGGCAAGATCACCTGGCACGGCCCCGGGCAGCTCGTCGGCTACCCGATCGTCAGGCTGCCGGAGCCGATCGACGTTGTGCAGTACGTTCGCGACCTCGAATCCGTGCTGATCGCTGTGCTCGCAGACCTCGGAGTCGACGCGCGGCGGGTGGTGGGACGATCGGGCGCCTGGGTGGGTGAGCCCGGTGCGGAGGCCAAGATCGCGGCCATCGGCATCCGGGTCGCCGACGGCGTCGCCATGCACGGCTTCGCCCTCAACTGCAGCAACAGCCTCGAGGCGTACGGGCGCATCGTGGCCTGCGGCATCCGCGACGCGGGCGTGACCACCATCTCGGAGGTCGTCGGCCGGGAGGTCACCCCGGCCGAGGCGCTGCCGTTCGTGGAAGAACGGCTCGCCCAGCTCTTCGAACGGTGGGTGGATGACCGGGCCGCCGCCGAAGGCCTCGCCGCCTCGCGTGCCGCCGCCGGGCGCGCCGCCATCGCAACCGCGGGGGTCGCCGCATGAGCGTCGAGATCCCCGCCGGCCGGAAGCTCCTGCGCCTCGAGGTGCGGAACGCCGAAGTCCCCATCGAGAAGAAGCCCGAGTGGATCAAGACGAAGGCCAAGTTCGGGCCTGAGTACCGGCAGCTGCAGGAGCTCGTGAAGACCGAAGACCTGCACACGGTCTGCCAGGAGGCCGGCTGCCCCAACATCTTCGAATGCTGGGAAGACCGCGAGGCGACCTTCCTGATCGGTGGTTCGCAGTGCACCAGGCGCTGCGACTTCTGCCAGATCGACACCGGCAAGCCCGCAGACTACGACACCGACGAGCCGAGGAGAGTCGCGGCATCCGTCGCCTCGATGAAGCTGCGCTACGCGACCGTCACGGGCGTGGCGCGCGACGACCTGCCCGACGAGGGCGCGTGGCTGCATGCCGAGACCGTGCGGCGGATCCACGCAGAGAACCCGGGAACGGGCGTCGAGATCCTCGCCACCGACTTCTCGGGGAACCCTGCGCTGCTGGGCGAGGTGTTCTCGTCCAGGCCCGAGGTGTTCGCCCACAATGTGGAGACGGTGCCGCGGATCTTCAAGCGGATCCGCCCGGCGTTCCGCTACGAGCGGTCGCTCGACGTGCTGTCGCAGGCGCGGGCGGCGTCGCTGATCACGAAGTCGAACCTCATCCTCGGGATGGGGGAGGAGCGCGCTGAGATCAGCCAGGCGCTACAGGACCTCCACGATGCGGGCACCGACATCATCACGCTGACGCAGTACCTGCGGCCTTCCCCCCGGCACCTGCCGGTCGCGCGCTGGGTTCACCCGTCGGAGTTCGTCGAGCTGAAGGAGGAGGCGCAGCAGATCGGATTCCTCGGGGTGCTCGCCGGCCCGCTGGTGCGGTCGTCGTACCGCGCCGGCCGTCTCTGGGCGCAGTCCATGCGCGCGAAGGGCTGGGCGCTGCCGCCCGCGCTCGCGCACTTCGAGGAGCAGCCGGCCTCGTTCCTGCAGGCCGTCTGACCCGTCGTCTCTCCGGCCGAGCACAGTCGCCGCGCGGCCGTTGCGCGCCCGCCCTCGGCTCGCCGCCCCCCGCCCGGCCGATCTCAACGAGCCACCGGGGGAGGCGGCCGAGTACGAACGGGCGTCGCTCAGGTCGCACGGCCGCGCGGGTGGTGCCGTGTCGGCTCATGTTCGTCCATTTGACGCTGCCGGGTGGGGGGCGGCCGGGTGGCAGGGCCGGGTAGCAGGGCCGGGTGCGGCGGGACGGCGGCTCAGCCGCGCGGCAGGTGGGGGTACTCGGCCGCGCGGCCCTGGAACTCGAGGATCGCCGGGTTCTGGATGCGCCCGCCGGCGATCTCGATGGCGCGGGTGATCGTGTCCGACTCCGCCCAGGCATCCGGACCCGACATCACGGGGCGGAGGAACGGCATCAGCGCCTCGCTGATCTCCCAGGTGGTCGAGTTCCAGAGGAACGACGGGCTGTGGTCGACGGCGTAGTAGTTCGTGGCCTGCCCGACCGTGAACATCGGGTCGGCGAAGGTCGTCGGCCGCGCCCAGCTGAAACCCATTCCCTCGTCGACCGAGACATCCACGATCAGGCTGCCCGGCCGGAACGCGTCGAGGTCTTCGAGGCGCAGGTACGTGAGCGGAGCGTTCGGGTCCTGCAGGGTGCAGTTCACGACGATGTCGCGCTCGGCGAGGAACGGCGCGAGCAGCACGGGACCCTCGGCCGAGTTCACGATGCTCTCGTACGGGGCTTCGTCGTTGTGCTCGAACTGGATGATGTCGACCGACGGTATCGGTGAGCCGACCGCCGCGATGCTGCGGTTGGTCAGCACCTGAACGTCGTGGATCCCGTGGGCGTTCAGCGCGGTGACGGCCCCGCGGGCGGTCGCGCCGAACCCGATCACGACGGCGGTGAGCCGGCGGCCGTAGTCGCCGGTCGATCCGCAGAGCTGCAGGGAGTGCAGCACCGAGCAGTATCCGGCGAGTTCGTTGTTCTTGTGGAACACGTGCAGGCCGTAACTGCCGTCGCTGTTCCAGTGGTTCATGGCCTCCCACGCGATGAGGGTGAGGCTCTTGTCGATCGCGAGCTGGGTGATTCCCCTGTCTTGCACGCAGTGCGGCCAGCCCCAGAGCGTCTGGCCGTCACGCAGCTCTTCGAGGTCGCTCGCCTGCGGTTTCGGCAGCAGCACGACGTCGGCCAGCGCGAGGATCTCCTCCCGGGAGCCCATCGCCCCGACGAGCGGCGCGAGGTCGGCATCCGCGATTCCGAAACGTTCCCCGTAGCCGTACTCCAGCACCATGTTCGCGCGCAGATCTTCGTCGATCCGTTCGAAGTGCGCTGGATGGATCGGCAGCCGCTTCTCGTCGACCTTCCGTGAGGTGTGCAGAACTCCGAGCCGCAACAGGGACTGGGGAGGAGTGGACGCGCCTGTGGACGAGAGGTCGGGAGCGGTCGTGTCAAGGGAGGTCGGGGCCATGGGCTGAGGCTACGCCACGCAGCTCACTGCCGGGTTTCGGTGCGTAGGCTTGGAGCCATGACGACTGTGTACCCCGCTCCCCTCACTCCGGCGCTCGAAACCCTCCTGGCCTCTGTGGAGGAGACCGCACCTGTCGAGACCGGAGCCATCACCTTCGGCGGGTTCGGCGGCTTCCTCGCCAAGCCCGCGGCACCGGATGCCCGCCCGGCCGTGCTCATCATCAGCGACTGGTCCGGGCTGAACAACCACGCCCGGGTGCGCGCCGAGATGCTTGCGCGCCTCGGCTACATCGCCCTCGCCGGCGACGTCTACGGGGACGGCCGGGAAGTCGGGCAGGAAGAGGCGTCCGCACTGGCGGGGAGCTACTACGCCGACACCGACCTCTTCCGCGCGCACCTCGCGGCGAATCTCGAACGGCTGCGGGCGGAGCCGGGCGTCGACCCCGAACGCATCGCGGTGATGGGCTACTGCTTCGGCGGATCGGGTGCCCTCGAACTGGCCCGCGCCGGGGCGGACATCGCCGGTGCGGTCTCGTTCCACGGCCGCCTCGCCACCGAGACCCCCGCTGAGAAGGGCGCCATCACCGCACCGCTGCTGGTGCTGACCGGCGCAGCAGACCCCGTCGTGCCCGACGAGCAGGTCGTCGACTTCGAGAACGAACTGCGGGGCGCCGAGGCCCCCGACTGGCAGGTGGTCAGCTACAGCGGCGCGATGCACGCCTTCACGATGCCCGACACGAACGCCCCCGACTACGGAGCGATGTTCGACGCCACCGCGAACGCGCGATCCTGGGTCGCCATGCGGGCGTTCTTCGACGAGATCTTCGCGTGACCAGGATCGGGACCATCGTTTGAACAGGGACACCAACGGCCAGCCGTTCAGTGACCTGCCGTTCGGCGGCGCGAGCCTGGAGGTGTTGCGTGCTGAGGCGCGCGAAGAGCTCGACACCGTCGTGCAGGAGCGACTGCTCGGTGGCGAAGACCCGTGGGCCTTCATGGAGGAACTGCCCACCGTCGATGAACTCGTGGTGTACCTGCTGCGCGCCGAGGCCATCGAGGCGAATGGGGGCCAACGGGCATCCGGTGCCCGGGAGTACCGGGTGCTTCGCCAGATAGCTCTGCAGCACCCAAACCTCACAAAGACCGTCTGGCGGATGCTCGGGGAGCACGGCTGGCAACCGGAGAGGGCCCAGAACCACTGATGTGGCCGTCGGCATCAGTCGACGCTGCGGTCGGGTAGAATAGCACTCTGTGCTCACTGTGCCATGCTTTTTTCGCTGGCATTCACCGGGATTCTCGTCGAGGGGGTCTGCTGGGGTGGGCCGAGACGATTTGAACAGAGGCTGTCGTAATTGAAGATTGAAGTCGGCGAGACACTCGTCTACCCCCACCACGGCGCGGTCACCATCACGGCGATCGAATCCCGCGACGTGAAGGGCGAGCAGAAGCGGTTCATCACGCTGAACGTGCACACCAGTGAGCTCACCATCAAGATCCCTGTCGACAACATCGATCTGGTCGGTGTGCGCGACGTCATCGACGACGCCGGCGTGCAGGCCGTGTACGACGTGCTGCAGAACCCGTTCGTCGAGGAGCCGGGCAACTGGTCTCGTCGCTACAAGGCCAACCAGGAGAAGATGGCGTCGGGTGACGTGAACCGCGTCGGCGAGGTCGTGCGCGACCTCTGGCGCCGCAACGAAGACAAGGGCGTGTCGGCCGGCGAGAAGCGGATGCTCGAGAAGGCCCGCCAGATCCTCGTCTCCGAGCTCGCGCTCGCCCAGTCGCTGAGCGACGAGAAGGCGTCTCTGCTGCTCGACGACGTGCTGGCCGCCGTCAAGTAGCCCGCCCCCCCTCTAGCGCGGCAGCGCGGCCCGCACGGCTCGCGCCGCTTGCACAGCCTGCACGCCTGCACGGCCCGCGCCGCCTGCGCGGCCCGCGCGAAGGGACCCGAATCGTCCCATAGGCCACGGTTGGCGCGATGTGCGCCCCTTCGGGCGGGAGCTGACGCTGTGTGCGCTCCTCGGGTGGGAGTTGGCGCGGTGGCGCGATGTGCGCGACCCTCGGGCGGGAACTGGGGTGGTGTGCGCCCCTTCGGGCGGGAGTTGCCGCGATGGCGCGATGCGCGCTGAGGGGCGTTACCGCGGGCGTCGGGCGGGCACCAGCTCACACACTCTCCGTCGCGCCGTGTGCTTTGACGCGGCCGACGGATCATTCGTCGCGGATCCCACCGCGTTCTGTCCCCTCCATGGCTCCGGTGCCTCGCGCAACCACCCGGGCCCCTGTGCCCCTGTGCCCCCGCCTCTGCGACCCCCATGACCATGCGCGCCTGTGCCCCGCGCCCGTGCGCGTCTGTGGCCCCGAGACCCCCGCCCCTGCGCGCTTGCGCCCCCGAGCCCCCGGCGCCAATGCCCCCCGCGCCGCTTCGGCGGCCCCCCCTCGGCCTGCCGTCGAATCGATTCGATGGGGCCGTAACTGCTTCGAAGACGCGGTTTGCGAGCAGTTCAGGTCCTTTCGAATCGATTCGACGCGGGGCTCGGGGAGGGGAGGGGCTTCCGGGGAGGGGGCGCGGAGTGTGTACATTGGGGGGAGATTCGGCGAAGTTCCAGCGCAAAGCTGGCCTGCGGGGCGATCAGTGTGTACATTCGAGGAGGAGATCGTCGAACGGCAAAGGAGGCAGCGGTGGCGTCACGAGCGAGCGACCGGGCCTATGACCTCCTCCGCGACGAGATCCTGGAGTGGCAGCTCGAACCCGGCACCACCCTCGGCGAAGTCGAGACGGCAGCCCGTCTCGGCATCTCGCGCACACCGCTCCGTGAAGCGCTCGGGCGCCTGCAGGCCGACGGTCTGCTCGCCGAATCGGGCCGCGGACTCGTCGTCACCACGGTGTCGACCGACAACGTCGCCGAGCTGTTCGAACTCCGCCAGGCGCTCGAACAGCAGGCCGCCCGCCTGGCCGCCGCCCGCCGCGATCCGGCCGTGTTCGCCGACCTGCTGTCGCGGTTCCGCTCCGCGCCCGCGTTGCTCGCCGCCGAGGACCCCGGCCGGCACGACTACTACGAGCTCGTGCGCGAGTTCGACGCATCCGTTGACGAAGCCGTGCGGAGCTCCTACCTGGTCTCCGCCCTCGCGAACCTGCGCATCCACCTCGCCCGCGTGCGGCGCCTCTCGCAGGACAATCCCGAGCGCCTCCTCGAAGCAGCGGGCGAGCACCGGATGATCGTCGAGGCCATCCACGACGGCGATGCCGACCTGGCCGCCCACGCCACTCACCTGCACCTGCACAACTCGCTGCGGGCGATACTCTCCACCACCCACACCCCCGCAACCCACACCCCCGAAACCCACGCCCCCGCACCATCCTGATCGAGAGGACCCCACCTGTGGTCGAACACCTGAACGTGCGCACCTACAAGAGCGACGAAGACCTGCCCCGCGAGAACCAGCTCGCCCACCGCATCGCGGAGGTCGCCGCCGACCCCGTCGAGGTCACCCCCGAGGTGGTCGACATGGTCATCAACCGCATCATCGACAACGCGAGCGTGGCTGCGGCCTCCCTCACCCGAAAGCCCGTCGTCTCCGCCCGCTCGCAGGCCGAGGCCCACCCGTACACGCCGGGATCGACCGTGTTCGGGCTGCCCGCCGACCAGACCGCGAGCCCCGAGTGGGCCGCGTGGGCGAACGGAGTTGCCGTGCGCGAGCTCGACTTCCACGACACGTTCCTCGCCGCAGAGTATTCGCATCCGGGCGACAACATCCCGCCGATCCTCGCCGTGGCGCAGCACGCCGGCAAGACCGGCGCCGACCTCGTGCGCGGCATCGCGACCGGCTACGAGATCCAGATCGACCTCGTGAAAGCGATCAGCCTGCACGAGTTCAAGATCGACCACGTCGCGCACCTCGGTCCGTCGGCCGCGGCCGGCATCGGCACCCTGCTCGGCCTCGACGTCGAGACCATCTTCCAGGCCGTCGGCCAGGCCCTGCACGTCACGACCGCCACCCGCCAGTCCCGGAAGGGCGAGATCTCCAGCTGGAAGGCGCACGCTCCCGCCTTCGCCGGCAAGATGGCGGTCGAGGCAGTCGACCGGGCGATGCGCGGCGAGACCAGCCCCACCCCCATCTACGAGGGCGAAGACGGGGTGATCGCGTGGCTGCTCGGTGGCCCCGAGCGCGTGTACGACGTCGCCCTCCCCGCCGCGGGCGAGGCCAAGCGCGCCATCCTCGACAGCTACACCAAGGAGCACTCGGCGGAGTACCAGGCGCAGGCGTGGATCGACCTCGCCCGGAAGCTCCACTCCGAGCATCCGGAGCTCGTCGACCCGGCCAACGTCACGCGGATCGTGCTGCACACCTCGCACCACACGCACTTCGTCATCGGATCGGGTGCCGGCGACCCGCAGAAGTACGACCCCACCGCGTCGCGCGAGACGCTCGACCACTCGATCCCGTACATCTTCACTGTCGCGCTGCAGGACGGCGCCTGGAACCACGTCGACTCCTACCTGCCCAGCCGGGCCGGGCGGGAAGACACGGTCACGCTCTGGAACAAGGTCAGCACGGTCGAAGACGCCGAGTGGACGCGCCGCTACCACTCGAACGACGTCACCGAGAAGGCGTTCGGCGGTCGAGTGGAGATCGACCTCGCGAACGGCGAACGGATCGTCGACGAGATCGCTGTGGCGGATGCCCACCCGCTCGGTGCCCGGCCGTTCCAGCGCGCCGACTACATCCAGAAGTTCCGCACCCTCGCTGCGGGAGTTCTGGAGGAGGCCGAGATCGAGCGCTTCCTCGCGCTCGCCGAGCGCACCAACGAGCTGACCGCCGACGAGGTGCGCCAGCTGACGATCGTCGCGAAACCCGGCCTGTACGCCGACGTCGAAACCCCGAAGGGACTGTTCTGATGCTGTACGCCACCAAGACCCCCGCCGACAAGCGCGCCGACTTCCGCGCGTCGCTCGCCACCGAAAAGCTGCACCGCCTGCCCGGCGCCTTCAACCCGCTCTCCGCCAAGATGATCCAGGCCAAGGGCTTCGAGGGCGTCTACGTCTCCGGCGCTGTGCTGAGCGCCGACCTCGGGCTCCCCGACATCGGCCTCACCACGCTCACGGAGGTCGCGGGCCGCACCCAGCAGATCGCCCGGATGACCGACCTGCCCGTTCTGGTCGACGCCGACACCGGCTTCGGCGAACCCATGAACGTGGCTCGCAGCATCCAGACCCTCGAAGACGCCGGGGTCGCGGGTCTCCACATCGAGGACCAGGTCAACCCGAAACGCTGCGGTCACCTCGACGGCAAGCAGGTCGTCGATCTGGATGTCGCGCTGAAGCGCATCCGCGCCGCAGCCGACGCCCGCCGCGACCCGAACCTGCTCATCATGGCGCGCACCGATGTGCGGGCCGTCGAAGGTCTCGCCGCCGCCCAGGACCGCGCCCGCGCGCTCGTGGACGCGGGAGCCGACGCCATCTTCCCCGAAGCGATGGCCGACCTCACCGAGTTCGAGGCGATCCGCGCGGTCGTCGACGTGCCCGTGCTGGCGAACATGACCGAATTCGGCAAGAGTGAGTTGTTCACGACCAGCCAGCTCGAGAGCGTCGGCATCAACATCGTCATCTACCCGGTGTCGCTGCTGCGGCTCGCGATGGGGGCGGCCGACCGGGCGCTCGACGTGCTGAACGCCGAGGGCTCGCTGAACAGTGTGGTCGGTGAGATGCAGCACCGCGCCGACCTCTACGAACTGCTCGACTACGAGGCGTACAACGCGTTCGACTCGTCGGTCTTCACCTTCACGATCACGCGATAACACCAGAAGAAAGGGAGCTGTCATGGGCGACACCACCATCACGACCACCACCGAGCCGGAGATCCGCAAGGGCCTCGCCGGGGTATACGCGGACTACACCGCTGTCTCGAAGGTCAATGCCGAGACCAACTCGCTGCTCTACCGCGGCTACCCCGTGCAGGAGCTCGCGGCGAACTGCTCGTTCGAGCAGGTCGCGTACCTGCTCTGGCACGGCGAACTGCCGACCGCGACGCAACTGGAGGAGCTGCAGCACGTCGAGAGGTCGTTCCGCTCGCTCGACCCCGAGATCAAGCAGGTCATCGACATCCTGCCGACCAGCGCCCACCCGATGGACGTGCTGCGCACCGCCGTCAGTGCGATCGGTGCGCTCGACCCGCACGCGGACGATTCGAGTGTCGAGTCGAACCTCGCGAAGTCGGTGCAGCTGCTCGCGCAGATCCCGGCCGTCGTCGCCTACGACCAGCGCCGCCGCCACGGGCTCGACATCATCGAGCCCAACGACGAGCTGAGCTACGCGGAGAACTTCCTCTACGTCACCTTCGGCGAGGTGCCCGACAAGGTCGTGGTCGACGCATTCAACGTCTCACTCATCCTGTACGCCGAGCATTCCTTCAACGCGTCGACGTTCACCGCGCGGGTCATCACCTCGACTCTCTCCGACCTCTACTCGGCGGTCGTCGGCGGTATCGGTGCGCTGAAGGGTCCCCTGCACGGCGGGGCCAACGAGGCCGTCATGCACATCTTCGACGAGATCGGCACGGCCGACAAGGCGGCCGACTGGCTGGCCGGTGCGCTGGCGGAGAAGCGCAAGATCATGGGCTTCGGCCACCGCGTCTACAAGAACGGCGACTCGCGCGTTCCCACGATGAAGGCGTCGCTCGACACCCTGGTGGAGTACTACCAGCGCCCCGACCTCGCCGAGCTCTATGACAACCTCGAAGAGGCGATGACCGGCGGCAAGAACATCAAGCCGAACCTCGACTACCCCTCAGGGCCCGCCTACCACCTGATGGGATTCGACACCCCGACCTTCACCCCGCTCTTCGTCGCGGCGCGCATCACCGGCTGGACCGCCCACATCATGGAGCAGTTGGCCGCCAACTCCCTCATCCGCCCGCTGAGCGCCTACAACGGCGTCGACGAACGTCACCTCGAGAGGTAGCGCTCCCAGTCGCCGTTCCGCACCCGCCCGGAGTGCATCTCCGTCTGGGCGAGGGCGGAACGGCGATACGACCCTGCGAGACCGTCCCAGCCGGCCGTCCAGTGCAGCTGTCCGGCGACCTGCCACACGGTGGCTTCCGGATGCCCGGACAGCACGGCCGCGGCCTCCCGCGTGCGGCGATCGTGGTGTTCGGCCGTCTGGCGGCGCCGTTCGCCGAGCCCGGTGAACCGATATCCGTGGCCGGGCAGCACTTCCCAGTCGTCGAACGGCTCGAGCTGTTCGAGTGAATCGATGTACGTCGTGACCGGGTTGCCGGGCATCCGGCCGCCGAGACCGATGCCGGGGAAGATCATCGGCAGAACGTGGTCACCGGTGAACAGCAGCCGGGCATCCTCATCGGCGAAGCAGACGCTACCGGCCGTGTGCCCCGGAGTCGCCAGCACCCGGATGCTGCGGCCGGGGATGTCGAGGGTGTCGCCGGGCTGCAGCAGCAGGTCGGCGCGGGTGTCGACGATGGCGGCTTCGGAGAGGAACGTGCTCTCGAGCGCCGGCCTTTCGTCGTCGGGCACGCCCCAGCGGGTGAAATCGTCGTCGCTGTAGCTGATGGCCGGCACCAGCGCCTGCTCGGCGATGGCCTCCTGGTCGATGCCGCTGAGGCCTATGCGTGCGCCGAATGCCTCCTGCAGCCGTCCCGCGAGGCCGATGTGGTCGATGTGCATGTGCGTCATCGTGGCGCTCGCGATGCGGCCGACGCTGCTGCCGATCTCGGCGAGGGCGTGTTCGAGTGCGGCGAAGTTCTCGTCGGAATCCCAGGCCGGGTCGATGATGTGCACCCGGTCCTCCGCGTCGACGATCAGGTAGCACAGCGTGTACGGCAGCTGCGGGTTCGGCATGGCCTGAGGCAGGGCCCAGACTCCCTCGCCGATCTCTTCGAGCGGCGGGACCGTTCCGTTCGCGGTGGCGGTGAACTGGATCGGGCTCGTGGGCTGCATGCCCTTCACGCTAGCGCGCTGCGCTCCGCTGTGCGCGGGTCACGTGCTGCGGTGGGTCTGGCGCGGGGGCTCGGTGAGGCCCGACGCGATGGTTCTGAGGTGCGCGAGCACGGTGCTGACCGCGGCGCGCTCGAGGGTCTCCGGGCGTGCGAGGCAGTCGATGTGGCGGCCGAGGCCGGGGTGGGCGAGCGGGCGGAGCACCAGGTCGGGGTGCGTGGCGAGGTCGGTCGTGTAGCGGGGCATCAGGGCGATCGAGCCGCTCGCGGTGACGACGGTGGCGGCGACGAGGAACTCGTTGATCCGGTGCAGGATGCGCGGCTCGCTTCCGCTGACGCCCGCAATCACCGTGATGGCCTGCTCGAGAGGGAAGCCCTCGTGCACCGCCACCCAGCTCTCGTCCCGCAGGTCGGCGGGCTCGATCACGGGATGGGAAGCCAGAGGATGGTCGGCGCGCATCGCGATGTCGAGGGGCTCGAACAGCAGTGGTTCCACCCGCACCGACGACGGCCAGGGCGGGCTGCCGACCAGCCGGTGCGCGATCACGAGATCGTGGTCTGACGTGAGGGCTGGGAACTCCTCCTGGGCCACGTCGAAATCGCTGAGCCTCACCTGCGGGCGGCCGGGGCCCTGCGCAGCGAGGATCAGCCGGCCGAAGACCGCCAGAGCCGCGCTGTGGAAGGCCGCCACCGACACCGTGCCCGAGGGGTCACCCTGGAAGCGTGCCACCGCCTGGCCCGCACGTTCGAGCGCCACTTCGACGTCGATCGCCGCGGCAGCCAGTGCGCGACCGGCGTCGGTGAGGGCGGTTCGCCGCCCGTTCCTGAACGTCAGCGGGGCGGGGGAGTGGCGCTGCAGGGCGCTGATCTGCTGCGAGACCGACGACGGTGAGACGTGCAGTGCCGCGGCGACGGCCGCGATACTGCCCCGGTCGCCCAACTCACGCAGCGCACGCAGCTGGCCCAGTTCCATAAGTTCAAGCTAACGTACCGGTGCTGATACTGCTGTCTTGTCTTATGGATTGAGACGCCGGAACATGAACGGGTGACCGATCTTCTGAACCGCTTCCGCGTCGACCTCTTGCTGCTCCTCGTCGCGGCATCGTGGGGTTCGACCTACCTCGCGGCCAAGGAGCTGGTCACGCCGGGTTCCGTTGTGGCGTTGCTCGCGGTGCGCATGCTGCTCGCCGCCGGGGTCATGGCGGTCGTCGTGGCCGGTCGGCGCCGTCGGGTCACTGCCGCCGAGGTGCGTGTCGGTGTGGTGCTCGGGATGCTGCTCGCCGCGGTGTTCGCCTTCGAGACGTTCGGCATCGCCCACACCTCGGCCACCAATGCCGGGCTCATCATCAGCCTGACGATCGTGTTCACGCCCCTCCTCGACTCCGCCGTCTCCGGTCGGCGCCTGCCCGGGAGGTTCTTCCTCGCCGCCGTCATCGCTGTCGTCGGAGTGTCGCTGCTCGCCGGGAACGGCGCGCTTCGCCCGCCCAGCGCCGGAGACCTGCTCGTGCTCGTGGCGGCGATCATCCGGGCTGTGCACGTCACCTCGATGTCGAAGCTCACCGCCGGCCGCACGATGGACTCGCTGCACCTCACGACCGTGCAAGTCGCCACCTGCGCTGCACTCTTCTCCGCAGCATCCCTGTTCGCCGGCGACTCGGTACCGCAGTTCCTCGCGCGGCTCGACCCCGCGCGGAGCGTGCTGCTCCTCTACCTCGTGCTCGTCTGCACCGTGTTCGCCTTCTTCGTGCAGACCTGGGCCGTGCGGCGCACCTCTCCGTCGAGGGTCAGCCTCCTGCTCGGCACCGAACCGATCTGGGCCGCCCTCATCGGGATCACGCTCGCCCACGACATCCTGACCCCCGCAGGGTACGCCGGCATCGCGCTCATCCTCGCCGGCACGGCGTGGGGCCGCTCGATCGAGCAGCGCCACCGCGCCGCGCATCCCCGAATCGGCGGCCTCACCGCGATCCCCCGCAGATAGCGCGGCGGATCCGGCGGAGGCCGCCCGTTCGCCGAATCCCCGGCGTTCACTGCCGCCCTGGGGGCCCTGGCCGGGAGGGGGGGTCAGGCGCCGAGCGCCATCCGGATGCCGAGCCCGAGCATCACGACGGCGATCAGCGCGTCGAGCACACGCCAGGCGCCGGGGCGGGCGAAGACGGGGCGGAGGAGTCTCGCGCCGAAGCCGAGGCCGAAGAACCAGAGGAAGCTGGCGAGGATCGCCCCGGCGACCCACCACCAGCGCTCAGCGACACCCTGCTGGTTCGCCACGGAGCCGAGGAAGATCACGGTGTCGAGGTAGACGTGCGGGTTCAGCCAGGTAAGGGCGAGAGCGGTGAGCACGGCGGTCGAGAGACGCGCGCGGGGCGCGCCTGCTGCGCCGTCCGCACCGGCTGCGCCGTCTGCGTCCGGGACGAGCGCCTTCGGGTGGAAGGCGCGGTACGCCGCGAAGAGGCCGTACACGATGAGGAACCCCGAGCCGACGACACGGATGACCACGAGCACGGCCGGTGCCGCCGCGATCAGGGCGCCGATGCCGAGCGTTCCTGCGACGATGAGGACTGCGTCGGAGAGGGCGCAGATCGAGACGACGACAGCGATCATCCGGCCCCGCCCCTCGATGCCGAGCCGCAGCACGAAGGCGTTCTGCGCGCCGATGGCGATGATCAGCGAGAGCCCGGTGAGGAGGCCGAGGAGGGCGGGCAGGAGGGTCTCGGATGCAGGCACGGTCTGACCCTAAGCGCACGGAGAAAGTGAATCCAGCTAAAGTTTTTCAGGCCTCCTAAGATCTGCTTATGACGGGATTCGCGCGCGACCAACTCGAGACCCTCGTCGTGCTGGTCGACGAGGGCACGTTCGAGGCCACGGCGGGCCGGCTGCACATCACCGCCTCTGCCGTCTCCCAGCGGGTCAAGGCGATGGAGCAGCGCGCGGGCCAGATCCTCGTCGAACGGAGCAATCCGGTGCGAACGACGCCGGCGGGCGACGTGGTGCTGCGCCTCGCGCGCCAGGTGCAGCTGGTCGAGACCGAGGCCCTCACCGAACTCGGGCAGGCGGGGGTGGGTGAGGGAACGGCGAGGCCGGTCATCCCGATCGCGGTGAACGCCGACAGCCTCGCCACCTGGTTCCTCCCGGCGCTCGCCGCGGCCGCAGAGCGCCTCGATGTCGTCTTCGACGTGCGGCGTGACGACCAGGGCTACACGACGGCCATGCTGCGCTCGGGTTCGGTGATGGCGGCTGTCACGTCGACTCCGGAGCCGGTGCAGGGCTGCTCGGTGACGCCGCTCGGAGTGATGCGCTACCGCGCGGTGGCGAGCCCGTCGTTTCTCGCGAGGTTCAGGGGCGACGGCGGCCTCGCCTCGTGGCTGCCGACCGCGCCGCATCTCGACTTCGACCGCCGGGACGACCTGCAGCAGGGGTTCCTCCGCCAGCTGGTTCCGGATGCCCCGGCCCTCCCTGCCCCGCGGCACTATGTGCCGACCTCGGCCGACTTCGCCCGCGCGATCGTGGCGGGGCTCGGCTGGGGGATGCTGCCCGAGCAGCAGTGCGGGGCGGAGCTCGGCCGCGGCGACCTCGAAGAGTTGGCCCCGCACCTGCCCGCCGACGTGCCACTGTTCTGGCAGCGCTGGAACCTGGCGTCGACTCTACTCGACGGTCTGACCGTGGCGGTGCGGCGGGCGGCCGCGACGAGTCTCCGCGCGGCCTGACGGAGGGGTGGTGCCTGAGGTTCGGGTGTGCCTAGGCTGAGGGAGGGCATCCAGAGCCTGGTCTTTTAGAGAGTGCCCAGCATCCGGGAGAGGCGGTGACGGCATGAAGCGCAGCAGGAACGAACTGATGACGCTGGAGGAGGCGACGCGCATCGAGGCGCAGGTCACCGCCGGGTCGCTCGACCTCACCCTGCCGGGAACGCAGGCGCTGGTCGACGAGGCGCACCGCGTGCACGTGAGCGCCTACATGTGGGGGACGACCCGGGGTGAGTCCGGCCGGAAGCGGTTGCACACGGGCATCGCTGTCGGCATCGGGATGGTCGTCGTGACGGTCGGCGGGTTCTGCGTGCCGTTCCTCGAAGGGCGCTGAGCTGCGCATCCGGCGCCAGGTCGGCTGAGCCGCGGATCGGAGCGTCAGGTCAGATCGACCGACACCCGCGCCCGGTCGGCAGCCACATCGATGGTGTGTCGGCCGAGCCGGGCGAACAGCGGCCACACCGCGGGGTCGATTCCGCGTCGCCGCGTGTCCGTGAGCGAGAAGACGACCGTGGTGCGCGGAGGGGCATCCGGCGCCTCTGTCTGCGAGAAGACTAGTTCGAGCACGGGCGCTGTGGCGGTGGATGCGCAGAGCCAGGTCAGCGCGAGCAGGTTCCGGCGGCGCGCCGGTTCGAGGCCGCCGGCGAGTGCTCCGGGGTCGACGACGGTGACCGTTCGGGAGAGCCGTTCCGATTCCGAGACCGCGATCTGCAGCCAGGTCTGCTCGTGATCGGCCACGAGCGCGAGCCGGAGGTCGTCGCTCAGCACCTCCGCACGGGCGGCCGTTGCGTCGTCGATGGGCTGGTCGACGGGGAGTTCTGAGACCAACGCCAGCAGGTGCTCCGCGTCCCCGTCGAGGCGCCGGAGTTCTGAGACGGCTCCCATGCCGTGGCCGAGCGGGGGTGCCGTCACCAGGCTCTCCGTGACCGCCCGGTCGATCTTCTGGCCGAGAAAATGGTCCGAAGCGCCGATCATCGAGATTCCGGCCACCACCGGCGTGAGCCCGAGGAGGATGCCGGTGACCCCGGGGGAGAGGCCCGACGGGTCCGAGACGTATCCGGCCAGCACGGCCGCTCCTCCGGTCACCGCGAGGCAGAGGGCGCCGACCACACTCCGCCGGAGCGGCTGCAGGGGAAGGCAGGCCATGAGGCACGCCCCGAATCCGATCGTCGCCGTGGGATAGAAGGGCGTCGCCTCGTCGTGGACCGCGAATCCGCTGAGGTCGAGGGCGATGGCCAGCACACCCACCCAGATGATCAGCCCCGAGATCCGGCTCGGGATGATTCCCCCGCTCCTCTTCGCGGCCACGACCGCAGCGACGAAGGTGACGAGCAGGAGCCCCCACGCGAGGAGGGACAGCCAGCGGAGCGGCCCGTCCGACCACGACCACGCCAGCGAGGCGAGGCCCCGCACCATCAGCAGGCCGCCGAGCACAGCGAACCCGAGGCCCAGGTAGCCGGCGCTCACGTTCCGGTCCTGTCGGATGCGGGTGCGCAGCCGGCTGATCGCAGCAGGACCTCCACTCTGGGCCGCGGCGAGCTGGGACAGGGTGCTGGCCGCGCCCCGTTCCGTGAGCGAGCGGCCGGATGGAGCGCTCATCGCGGTATCTCCAGCAGCACGGTCGTGCCGTGGCCGGGCGAGGAGAACACCCGGGCGACTCCGCCGACGGCGGCGATCCTGGCTTCGATCGACTCGGCCAGCCCGAGACGGCCTTCTGGCACGAGAGCCCGTTCGAACCCGGAACCGGTGTCTGTCACGACGGCACGCACCAGTCGGTCATCCTGGCTGATGGTGACCTCGGCGGAGACCTCGCCCGAATGGCGACGCACATTCTCGAGGCACTGGGCGACGGCTCGTGTCAGTGCGTCGAGCTGGGTGGGCGAGGCTGCCACCCGGTCGTCACCGTGCCAGGTGACGGTGAAGTCGTGCGACGCGCTCCATCTGTCGACCGTGCGGTGGAGGTCATCGGCCGCACCCGGCAGGGACGGGTCGGGAGGACCCGAGGGCGACGCGGTGAACGTGCCGGCCGTACGGAGCTGAGCGAGCAGGGCGCTGTCGGAGGCCGCCTGTTCCCGGATCGCCCGCGGGGGCACCCCGACGCCCGAGTGGGCGATCACGGTCAGGGTCGCGAGCACGGTGTCGTGCAGCACCCGGGCGCCGTAACGCCGTTCTGCCTCAGTCTCGGTGGAGCGTCGTTCGGCCGCGTACCCCTCCTGCAGCTGTTCGAGACCTGTCTCCGCGCGCTTCACGCTCCGAGCGAGCCAGAGCCCGGCGAAGCTCATCGCGATCCAGCCGCCGACGATGGCGATGGCGACGAACGGGGTGCGGCCGAAGGGCGCGGTCACGATCACCGCCAGCACCAGGACGGGCGGCAGGGAGGCGATGGCGACGTAGGGGAGAGACCGCCGGTCGGCGACCGCGACCAGCAGAGACGGAATGGCCGTCGATGCCAGAGCCGTCACCGACGCGACGGTCGCGGCAGAGTCGACCCGGGCCCCCGGGAGCAGGAAGGTGGCCAGCGTGCCCAGACCGACAACGTAGGTGACCGCTGCCCAGAGCACACTCCAGCGGCTGTCCACGAGGATGAAACCGCCGACCATGATGACGAGCCCGATGAGTGCCGGGGCGAACGCGGCCACGCGGCTCAGCTCCGGTACCGCAAGATTGAGCATCGCGGAGAGGCAGAACACGACCCCGAATCCCCGGGCGCAGGCGGCACCGAGCCGGAAGCGCCCCGGGGCTGTCTGCGATCCCACGGAACCCGGCTGGCCCTCTGCCCGGGAACGTGTCGTCACCCCTGAAATCTACCGCGGAACGGGTCGATCTGCCGAGCGGGGGAGCTCGTCGTTGTCACCCATCCGGGTGACGATCTGGCAGGATGCACCCATGGGACCTTCTGGAATCCGACTCGCCATCGTCGATGACCATCGGATGCTCCTGACTGCCCTGAGCGAGTGGATCAGGGGTGCCGCCACCGACATCGAGCTCGTCGCCGCGGTGAGCTCGTGGCCAGACCTGCTGGCGCATCCGCAGTTCCCGGTGGATGTCGTGCTGCTCGACCTCGACCTCCGCGACAACCTGCCGATCTCGGTGAAGCTGCGGGCTCTCGGCACGGTCGGGGCCCGAGCAGTGGTGATGAGCACGTACTCCGAGCCGGGGGTGGTGCGGGAGGCGCTCGCATCCGGCGCGCTCGGCTACATCGTGAAGAGCGAACGGGCCGAGACCATCGTGCTCGCGGTGCGGGCCGCCCATTCGGGCAGCACCTTCCTCTCCCCCCGGCTGGCGGCCCAGCTCGAGACAACAGTTGATGCCTCGCTCCTGTCGGCGCAGGAACGGCGGATCATGGCCCTCTACAGTTCGGGCGACTCGGCGAAGCGCATTGCAGCGGCGCTCTTCATCAGTGAGGAGACGGCGAAGTCCCATCTGAAGCGCATCCGCCGGAAGTACCGGCTGGCGGGCATCGATGTCAGCACGAAGGTGGCTCTCCGCGAGGAGGCGATCCGGAGCGGCATCATCGCGCCGGGCGAGCGGGGCGAACGCAGCGACCCGCGCCGCGCCGCGCCGCGCTGACCGGCCGCGTCAGGAGACGGGTGCCCCGCACGACTCGTCCACCCACGGCTGCAGGGCCTCGCAGAGCGGGCCGAGCTCCGCGTCGAGCCGGCGGGTGAGCATTCCCGCCGGCTCCGAGAGCGGCAGCCAACTGCGGAGCTGGGCGAGGAACAGCGACTGCACGGCCCCGCTGACCACCGGCGGCACGACATGGTCGGCCGGGCATCCGATGCGCTCCACCAGGAAGTCGGACACCGCGTCGGCCCAGAGGATCCAGTGCGCCGACTCCCCGTCACGGAGTTCCGGAGAGGTGTCGATGAGCCGGAACCGCCGCATCCAGATGCCCTGCTCGTCTGCGTCGCCGGTGAGGGCTTCGACGACGGCCAGACGAACGGCCGTGAGGGCTGGAACCGAGGGGTCTGACTCGGCGAGGAGGGAACGCAACCGGGCGATGTGCACATCGAAGGCGAGCCAGACGATGTCGGATTTCGAGGAGTAGTACCGGAAGAAGCTGGTCTTGCTGACGCCGCAGGCGGCGGCGATCGCCGTGACGGTGGTGGCCGCGAACCCGCGTTCGAGAAAGAGGGCGATCGCCTTCGCCTCGATCTCTTCACGACTCGAGGCAGGGGGCCGACCACGCGGTTGGGAAGAACCGGTCATGGTTTCAGCCTACGCCGCGGGTTCTGTGAGGTGTTTGTGCGTCGCGCGGGATGCGGCGCCGATCGCGTGCGCTTCCCCGTGGCGACGGTTCTGCTCTGACCCCTTCTGCTCTAGCGTGGAGGGGCGCGCGCAACGCCGCGCCGTTCAACCGATCTCCTGGGAGGCACAACCATGGTCAGTTCCGCTGCGGCAACCGAGAGCTACGAGAACCTCACCGTTCTGATGCGCGATGAGGAGGGCGTTGCGGTGACCGCCGACGGGCTCACCGTGCACGGCACGCTCTTCGCGTTCCTCCACGGTGACGACCTCGTGGTCGAACTGCCCGCCGCCCGAGGTGCCGACCTGCAGCAGCGCGGCATCGCCGCGGTGCACGCGGCCACGGGACTCCGCGCCGGCGACTGGGTGCGCGTGGAGGACCAGCAGCTCTGGCCCGAGCTCGCCGGCGAGGCCCACACGTTCGTGGGCGAGCCCGCGGTGGGCGGCGACTCGTAGCGTCGGTCCGTCCTGCGGTCGACGGCGGTCGGTCGCAAGGGGTTGCCGTGGGGCCGGTGAGCGGGCGAGGGTGGTAGTACAACCCTTGGAGGCACGAGATGAACGATGGCCCCGATGCCGTCCACCGGCGACCCGACGGTGTCGATGACAAGACGGTCGAGGCGCTCGGCAAGCTGAGCGAGGCGCTGGAAGTCGTCGAGAACGCCCGTGGGCTGCTGTACGGCTTCCATCGGATGACCGGCCAGGCCGATCTCGCCCTCGGGGAGGCTGTGGCGTTGCTGCGTGAGTCCGGGCATCCGGAACTCGCCGACCGCATCGACGACGAACTCGTCGGGCGGAACGTCATTGACGGGAGGTGGACGTTCCAGATCGTGGAGGACTACGACGCGAACTACTGGTCGGCGTTCCGCGACCTCGAGCGGGCCGCCCGCGAGGCTCTCGTCGGTGGCCGGCGGCACCTCTTCGAGGCGGAAATGAAGGAGGAGCGCCGGAGCCACGGCCGCGCCCACCACGAGGCCCGCCCGCCCGAGCACTGACGCCCGCCCGGGCACGGGCTGGCGCTCGCTCGGCACGCGGGCCGAAGCGCCGCTCGGCGGATCCGCAACCCCCTGGGCGAAATCGTTCCGCAGGCTAGCGTTGTGGGGTGACACCTGACGTGACAGAACCGACCGACGCCGACACTCCGGCGGACGCCCCGGCGGGCATCCCTCCCGGCGACGGCGACTTCGCGGCGGCGCGTCGCGAGCAGCTGCTGACCGCGCCGGGCGCCGACGAGCGCGACGCCGCACCGCGCATCGACGTCTCCGAGGTGGCACCGAACACGAAGCGCATCGACGTGCGGGGCGACGCAGCCTTCCGCCCGGGCAGCTGAGCGGTGCACGCTGAAGGCCGCGTGCTCACCGTCGGAGGGCTTGAGTTCCGGGTGGTGCAGAGTGCGCTCGAGGGCCGGGTGAGCCGTCCGGTCTTCGTGATCGTGCACGGCATCGGCTCCTCGCACCGCTACGGCACGCGCCTGCAGGACGAGCTCGCGCTGGCCGGGGAGTCGCTCTCCCTCGATCTGCCCGGTTTCGGCGGGACGGCGACCCCCGGGCATCCGCTCACCATCGAGGCGTATGCGACCCTGCTCGGCCGGGTCTTCGACGCGCTGCACCTGGTGGATGCCGTGCTGATCGGGCACTCCATGGGGGCGCAGATCGTGGTGGAGCTCGCCCTGCAGCGACCCGACCTCGTCTCGCACCTGGTGCTGGTCGGGCCGGTGGTGAACCCGGAGCGGGACACCCTGCGGCAGCAGACCCTCGACCTGGCCGAGGACAGCCTGCGGGAACCGTTCTCCGTCAAACGGATCGCGTTCGCGGACACGGTGCGGGCGGGCATCCGCTGGTTCCTGCGGGAGACGCGGCCGATGCTCGCCTACCCGATGCTGGAGCGTCTCGCGCGGCTGCGGCTGCCCGTGCTGGTCGTGCGGGGGGCGGATGACCGGCTCGCGCCGAGCGACTGGTGCGCCGACCTGGCGGGGTCGGTGCCCGGCGGCCGGCTGGTGGAGGTGCGCGGGCAGCGGCACGTGGTGCACCTCACGGCGGCGCGCGTGGTGGCGGCGTGGGTGATCGCGTTCGCGGCGCCCGGGCCGTCCAGCACGCCAGTGCGCCCGGCTGCGGATTCGGCGTCCCGCGCTGCCGAAGGAGATCCGGCTGCGGGAGGTTCGGCCCCAGGAGGGGTTGCCGCGTGTCCGGGAAACGCGGCGGACGCCGACGGCGAGCAGGCGTGACACGGCTGGCCCGCGCCAGGCGGACGCTCGCCGAGGCGCGCTGGTGGGCGCTCGACTACGTCTATGCCGCCGAGTGGCAGGCGCGAGCGGTCCTCTCGCGGGCGGAACCCGGCCGATACCTGGGCGGGGAGCTCCGACCGGTGCTGGTCATCCCGGGCATCTTCGAGACGTGGCAATTCATGCGACCGATGATCGAGGCGCTGCATTCCGCCGGGCATCCCGTGCACGTCGTCACGGCGTTGCAGAACAACAGGGTTCCGTTGGACGAGGCAGCGCGCATCGTTGCCGCCCACCTCACCGAACGCGACCTCGCGGACGTTGTCATCGTGGCGCACAGCAAGGGCGGCCTGGTCGGGAAGTCCGTGATGCTGCAGGGGCCGGCCGCCGCGCGCATCGACGGGATGGTCGCCGTGGCGGCACCGTTCGGCGGCTCGCGGTACGCCCGGTTCCTGCCGTTGCGGTCGCTCCGTGCGTTCCGGGCATCGGATGCCGGACTCTCCGCCCTCGCGCGGGACCTCCGTGTGAACGCGCGGATCCTCTCCGTGTTCGGCGTGTTCGACCCGCACATCCCTGAGGGCAGCGCGCTGGCCGGGGCTGAGAACCTGCGGCTGGACACAGGCGGCCACTTCCGCGTGCTGGCCGACCCGCGGACGGTCGCGGCAGTGCTGGAGCGCGCTGCGCGCTGACGTGCCCGCGCCCCGCCCTCGGGTACCGGGGTTGCGCCGGGCGAATGTGGCGGAGGAACCCTTGTCGCAACGGACGATCCTGGGCCTGCACGACTCTCCCTGGGCGGTCGTCTTCTCTCAGGCTCGTCCGTGTGCGTCTGCGTCGGCGTCGGCCGCGGCGAAGCCCCGCGCGGGCGCCCGCGACGGGGGCGTTACGCGCGGGCGCCGGCGGCCGACGGGAGCTGCAGCAGGGCGTCCTCGAGGGCGACCCAGGCGAGCATCGCGCACTTCACGCGGGCGATGTAGCGCGAGGTTCCGCCGAGCACGACGGCGTCACCGAGCAGCTCCTCGTCGGGCTCGATCTGCCCCTTGGAGCGCATCGCGGTGCGGAACGAGTCGATCCGCTCACGCATCCCCGCCACATCCACTCCGGGCGCGAGGTCGGAGAGCAGCGAGGCCGAGGCCTGCGAGATCGAACAGCCCTGACCCTCCCAGGCCAGTTTCCCGACGGAGCCGTCGGCGGCGAGGTGCACCTGCAGGGTGATCTCGTCGCCGCAGGTCGGGTTCACCTGGTGGGAGTGGGCGGCCTCGCCCGCAAGCAGCCCGAAGCCGTGCTTCTCCCGCGCATGGTCGAGGATGACCTGCTGATAGAGCCCCTGCAGTTCGCCCGAGCTCATGCGCGAGCATCCTGGGCCGAGGAGAGCGGCGCGAAGAACGTGATGGCGTCCGTGACGCCGGCGAGGAACTCGTCCACCTCCGACTCGGTGTTGTAGAGGTACGCGCTCGCGCGGGTCGAGGCCGTCACCCCGAAGCGGCGGTGCAAGGGCTGCGCGCAGTGGTGTCCGACGCGCACGGCGATGCCCCGGTCATCCAGGAACTGGCCGACATCGTGCGAGTGGATGCCCGCCACCTCGAAGCTCGCCAGCCCCACCCGTTGGCGGCCGGCGGCAGGGCCCAGCACGGTGACGCCGTCGATCGCGGTGAGCCCGGCGACGAGCCGCTGGCCGAGGAGCGCCTCGTGCGCTTCGATGCGATCGATGCCCACCGCCTCGAGGTAGCCGACCGCGGCGCCGAGCGCGATGGCCTGCGAGACGCGCTGGGTGCCGGCCTCGAAACGTTGCGGGGCGGGCAGGTATTCGGCGCCCTCCATCGTGACGGAGGTGATCATCGACCCGCCGGTGAGGAACGGCGGGAGAGCATCCAGCAGCTCGCGGCGGCCGTAGAGCACGCCGATGCCCGTCGGTGCGAGCATCTTGTGGCCCGAGAATGCGGCGAAGTCGACGCCGAGCGCATGGAGGTCGAGCGGCAGGTGCGGGGCCGACTGGCAGGCGTCCAGCAGCACGAGTGCACCGACCGCGTGGGCCAGAGCGACGAGTTCTTCGACGGGATTGATGGTTCCGAGCACATTCGACACGTGCGTGAAGGCCAGGACTTTCGTTCGGTCGCCGATGATGCCCGGGGCGAGGTCGAGGCGCAGCGTGCCGTCGTCGCCGACGGGGATGAACCTCAGCGTCGCTCCCGTGCGCGCCGCGAGCTCCTGCCAGGGGAGGAGGTTCGCGTGGTGCTCCATCTCGGTGACGACGATCTCGTCGCCCGGACGGAGCGCGAACCGCTCGGCCGCCCGCCCGCCGCGCCCCACGCTGGCGTTCGACATCGCGTAGGAGACGAGGTTGATGGCTTCGGTGGCGTTGGAGGTCCAGACGATCTCCTCGTCGTCGGCTCCGACGAACCGCGCGACGGCGTGCCGGGCATCCTCGAACAGCTCGGTGGCTTCGGCGGCGAGCGTGTGGGCGCCGCGGTGCACGGCGGAGTTCCGGTGCAGGTAGTAGTCGCGCTCGGCGTCGAGCACGGCGAGTGGTTTCTGCGAAGTCGCGCCCGAGTCGAGGTAGACGAGTGGATGCCCGTTGACACGTTCGCCGAGGATCGGGAAGTCGGCACGCAGCACGTCGAGCTCTGCGGGGGTGAAGGGTGCGGCGATGGTGGCCGCTGCGTGCGGGGCCGCTGCGCTTGTGGCTCGTGCGGTGTCGGGTGTGGCGGGCGTGGTGGTCATCGACCGGACCTCTGCTTTCTGATGCCCTTCCAGTCTAGACAGCCGATCCGGGGCCCCACCCTGTGTGACGGGTCGGGCCGGGACACCCGGTGACCGCGATCGGCCGCGGCGGCGCCTCCAGGTACACGTCGATGGCATCGTCGTGGTCGAGCACGAACCCGTGGCGCTCATAGAGGCGGCGCGCAGGGCTGCCCTGCAGCACATTCAGGCGGAAGGGTCTCGTGCCGTCGCCCTCGGTCAGGATCTTCGCCAGCACCTGCGCTCCGATGCCGCGGCCCTGGGGCGAGGGGGCGAGGTAGAAGTGTTCGATCCACAGGGCATCCGGTTCGGGACGCACCGCCACAAGCCCGACCTCACGGCCTCCGACCAGGATGACGCGCGTGTGCCCGGGCACGAACGCGTCGAGGAACCGCTGCCTCACGCGGTGCTCGTCGTACCTGCCGAGCCGTTCCAGGTCGGGCCGCATCACGTCGGCCCGCAGCTCGGCCATCCAATGCGCGTCGTCGGCTGTGCTCGCCCTGAACGTCCACCCGACTGCCACCGCACCATCCAACCCGACTCGCTGCGTCGGCGCAAAACGCTGCGCGTCCGCCCGGCGTAACGCAGTCGACGCTGTGAGTCTCCGCCGCGCCAGCCGAAGACAGCTACCCCCAGCCGCCGAAGTAGGCTGCGAGGTCGGGCTCCTCGGTGATCGGCAGAGAGACGCTCGGCTCGATGACGTGGTCGAAGAGGTCGTACCGCTGCCAGGCAGCCTCCCGGGCGCGGGCGCGCTGGGAGGTGACGATGGCGAGAGTGCAGGCCTCGCCGGGTGCGCGCGAGGCGGCGGTGTCGCTTCCGGCGTCGCGGGTGGCGGTGCCGCTTCCGGCGGCGCGGCCGGCTCCGGATGCTGTGACCAGCTCCAGCGATCCGAGCCCTTCTGCGGTGACGCGTGCGACGGCACGCCCGAGCTCGCCGGGCGCGAAGCGCACAGGACGCGGAACCTCGACGACCAGGCGCGACACGGCGACGGTTCCGGGGTGGAGCAGCCGGTCATCCGGAGCCAGCGCGTCGGCGAACGGCGGCGGCACCGTCACGCGTGCGCCCGGGAGTGCGGCGAGCACGGTGTCGACGGAGAGAACCAGGGCGGCGAGCGAGTCGGCGGAGAGGATGCGCACGACGATGTCGGCGGGGGTGGCGGGGGTGGAGGCCGCGCCGAGCCGCAGCGCGAACGGCCTGGAGCCGGGCACCGGGATGCGCCGCGCCAGGGCCAGGGTCTCGGCGTTCTTCGCTGTGCGGCGGGCGGTGTCGTCGGCGCGGCCCGCCCACTCAGGGCCGTCGTGCCAGGCCACGGCCTCGGGCACGTGGGCGAACACGGCTCCGGCGAGCCAGGAGCGGTGGGCCCACTCCCAGTCCTCCCCGCCGTAGTCGGTGAAGGTCTCGTCGAAGCCGCCGGCCCGGTCGAACAGGCGGCGGCTGCAGGCGATGACGGCGCCGATGACGAAGCGGTAGGAGCGGTCATCCGACACCAGCAGGTTCCGTGAGTCGGCGTAGGCCTGCAGCAACCAGTCGGGGGAGGGCAGCTCGTGGGCGGGGCCCGCGAGCTCGACCGGGGCGTCGATGGGCAGGCCCGCGAGGGCGGCGTGGCGGCGCCGGCCGACCGCCAGCACGTCGGGCGAGAGGGCGGGCATCCGGGTGAGGGCGCTGAGGTAGCCGGGCTCCGGCGAGGTGTCGGCGTCGAGGAAACAGAGGATGTCACCGGTCGCCGACGCCGCACCGAGGTTGCGGGCGGCCGCGAGGCGGAAGCCGAGGTCGGGCTGCCGGAGCAGCAGCACCCCGGGCGGCACCTGAGGCGCGGAGGGAGAACCGTCGTCGACCACGATCAGTTGGGTGCGGTCGGCGGGGTGGGTCTGGCGGCGCAGGGCGGCGAGGGTGCGGTCTAGTTCCGCCTGCTGGTCGAAATGGGCGACGATCACGGAGACCCTCGGGGGCTCAGCCGGGGTGAGGCGGTCGAGCGGGGTCCAGTCGTTGCCGCGGAGGGGGATGCCCGCGCCGGCGCCGAGGGCTGGCTGGCCTCCCGGGGCCGCCGGGTGAGGCTGCGAGTGGATGGCGGGCCCGCCGGTCGGTGCGCCGCTCATCCGAGACTCTCCCACCAGGCGAGGTACCGCTCGGCCGTGTCGGGCAGGTGCGGGCGGATGCTCGTGCCGGGCGCCAGCCACGTCGACTCCGGCGCGGCTGCTGCCGTCGCGAGGGCTGCGTGCAGGTGGTCGGGGTCGTAGACCGTGACCGTGCCGGGACGGAGCTGGTGCAGCTCGCGGCTGTACCGGCCGTCGGGGACGAGCGGTCGCCGCCCGGCCGCGATCCACGTGTTGATGGAGGCGGAAGCCGACAGGTGCTGGTGCGCCGCGACCGGAACGGCCACGCGCCGGCAGTGTTCGAGCAGCTCGTGGTCGTCGAGGTAACCGGTGGATTCGAAGCGCACGCCGCGCCGGAGGGCGCTCGCGGAGACGGCTGCCAGCTCGGCCTCGTGCCCCGGGGCGGCAGTGCCGAGGGCGAGGACGGCGAGGTCGAGTCCGCTCTCCGCAACGCCCGCGATCAGTTCGGCGTGACCCTTGCCGGGGTAGAAGTAGCCGAGGATGGCGGCCTCACGGCGGGCGGCCGCCGGCGTGCCCGGTGCGTTCGGCCCGCCCGACGCACCCGTTGCGCCCGGCTCGCCCGGCGTGCCCGGCGCCGGGGCGGTGGGAGCGGCTGCCGCTCCGCGCCCGACCGGCAGCGGGATCACGGCGACGTCCCGGCGCAGTCGCGGTGCAGAGTACTCCGCCAGCAGCAGCGCCTCGTGCCGGCTGTTGCAGGCCACAGCGTCAGCCGCTTCAGCGACGCGGGCGTAGGCCGCCGCGCGCCGGGCGAGGCTCTCCGCGCCATCCGACGGCTGCGGCAGGTCGTGCAGCGTGACCGTCACGCGGGCGTGGCGGGCGAGCGCCTCCACGAGGTCGGCCGCGCGCGCCGGCGTCGTACCGAACAGTCGGTCGGTGAACTGCAGATGCAGGCTCTGGATGCCCGCCACCGCCTCGATCGCTCCGTCGAAGCTCTCGGCCCGCACGGCCGCGGTACCGCCGCCGCCGTCGCTGGCCCCGGCCAGCTCGTCGAGCGCCCCGGCGAGCTCGGAAGCGTAGCTCGTCACGGCGTGGCGCATTGATCCGAGCACGAGCTGGCGCGGAACCGCGACCCGGCGGTCGTGGGTGGGTGCACTGCCGTCCGGGCTCACGCCGCCACTCCCGGGGCGATCAGCCCGAGCGTCTGGAGGGTGCTGCGGTGGCGGGCGAGGGCAGCATCCACGATCGCCGGGAAGCGGGCGTACCAGTCGAGGTGGGCCTGTTCGACCTCCTCGGCCGGGACGGTCCGGCCGTCGACGATCCAGTCGGCACGGGGCTCGGCGTCGAGCCCGAACGCCTCGATCACCGCGCGCTCCCGGGGCGCGTGCACCCTGTTGAGGAGAGGACGACCCGGGTCGACGACATGCTCCGTGAGCGAGAGGCGGTGGCGCACGCGGGCGGCCGCGGCCGTCCAGAACGGGTTGCCGGGGTGGTTGATGGTGCGCATCAGGTCGAAGCTCGGCGCCCCGAAGAGGTCGGACACAACGACGGTGTCGTGGTGCGCCTCGCGCTTCCGCAGTTCGGCGATCGACTGTTCCGCGACCGCGCGCACCTGCGCGACGGTGGCGCTGCGGCTGGCAACGGGCGCGGCTGAGGCGCTGGCATCTGCGCCGCCACCCCGTCCCTCCCGCGCCCACCACGCCCGCATCACCGTGCGGAGGTCGTGGTACTCCACCACCGGGGGTGTGAGCGAGAGGTCGAACGGGGGGCGCACGATGGCGTGGAACGGGTAGAGCCCCGCGAACCTCACCACGGGCATCCGCACCACCTCGGCGCCGGGCCGCAGCAGCCGTGCGAGCTGCGCGGTGCCGAGCGGCAGGTCGTGGTAGTCGTCGCGCACGGGCTGCGAGACGAGATAACGGGCGCGGGCGAGCAGGCGAGCGAGGTGCGGCAGATCGGCTTCGACGAGTTCGAAGACGGGTGGCACGCGCACGGTGCGGATGTCAGGCCCGTCGAGCATGATGCGGAGCGATTCGGCCTGGCAGTTGCCCGAGACGACGGCGATCGGAGCATCGTCTGCGATCGCGTCGAGGCCGTAGAACTCTCCGTAGTGCAGCTGCCGCGCCGTCGGAGCGGCTTCGGCGGGCGCAGTCGACCCCTGCCGTCCATCTCCGTGTGGTTCGATCGCACTCATCGGTGCCTTTCCGTTCGACGGAATCTGCCTCTCGTCAACCCCCTCCTACACTTTCGGGCGGAGGAAGCCCACGTCATACATTGGAGAACGCGGGGGTCACCGTCAACCCCACCGCTCTCCTCTCCACCTCTGCGCTCCATTTCCGCTAAGGACCCCTCTGCTCATGCCGCTGCCCGCTTCCGCAGTCGAATCGCCCCTGCGCATCGCGGCTGTGCCCGCCGGGCATCCGTACGCCCGGAACCTGCTCGACCCCGCTGCGGTTTCCGGCGACCGCATCGTCCTGCTGCCCGATCCGCTGCCGGCGGGCGCGGCACCCGGCCAGTGGTGGCCGCCGGTCGCGCTCGACCCCGAGTGGATCCGCGCGAACGCCGACACGTTCGACCTGCTGCACCTCCACTTCGGAACCGAGTCGTTCCCGCTCGCCCACCTCCAGCAAGTGGTGGATGCCCTCCGGGCCGTGCACCGGCCGCTGGTGTTCACGGTGCACGACCTCACCAACCCGCAGCTCGTCGACCAGGCGCCGCACGAGGCGCAACTCGACCTGCTGGTGCGGGCGGCCGACGAGGTCATCACGCTGACGCCGGGCGCGGCAGCGGAGGTGCAGCGGCGCTGGGGGCGCGAGGCCGTCGTGGTCGGGCATCCGCTGCTGGCCGAGGGGGTGCCGGATGCTCGTGCCTCCCTGCCGGCGATCACCGTCGGTGTGCACCTGCGCGACCTCCGCCCCAACATCGACGGTGCGGGCACGGTGGACACGCTCCTGGCGGCGGTCGCCCTGCTCGAGGAGAGCGGCCTCCACCTCGACGTGGTCGTCGACCTGAACGAGAGGGTTCGCGACGAGGCCGTGCGCGACGCGCTCCGCACGCGGCTGGCGGGCCTCGACGGGGTGGAGTTCCGCGAGCATCCACGGCTCACCGACACCGACCTCGCCGAAGACCTCGCACGCCTCGACATCGAAGTGCTGCCCTACCGGCACGGCACGCATTCGGGCTGGCTGGAGCTGTGCTGGGACCTCGGTGTCGCCGTCGCGGCCCCCACCGTGGGATTCTTCGCCGAGCAGCACCCGGCAGCGGGGGAGGTCGCGTCGTACCGCCCAGGGTCTGCCGAGTCGCTGGCGCAGGCGCTGCTGGAGCTCGTGGAAGCGATGGAGGCGGCCGGTCCCGCCGCTGGTCCTGTCGGCGCCGGTGCCGCGCACCCCGCGGCCGACCGCGCCGCTCGCCGCGCAGCCCTCGTTCGCGACCGGCGGGCGTGGCGCATCACGCAGCAGCGCGACATCCACCTCGCCCATCTCGCCGTGTACCGCCGGGCGCTCGCGGCGGTCGCCGTATGAGGCCCACCGCGCACCCCCTCCGCATCGCCGTCATCGCGCCGTTGCGCTACCCGATCCGCGAGCCGCACGCGGGCGGGCTGGAGTCCTCGATCTGGCACCAGGTCGACAGCCTCCGCCGTCGCGGGCACCGGGTCACGCTCGCCGCTGTGGCCGGCTCGGACTTCCTGGCCGACGGTCCGCCCGAGTTCGTGCTGCCGCCCGTCGTCTGGGCGCCCGGCGAGGTGCCGAACGACGTCGGGTATCCGCACGGGTACGAAGCGCACGCACTCCCCGCGCTCGAGCGCGCCCTGATGCACATCGCCCAGCACGCCGGAGAGTTCGACGTGGTGCACAATCACAGCCTGCACGGCACGCCGCTGGCCTGGGCGGGGCGGCTCGGCGTTCCGATGGTGTCGACCCTGCACACGCCGGTGCTCACCGAACTCGTGGAGGCGCATGCGCGTTCCGAGGCGCCCGCGAGCCGGTTCACCGCCGTCAGCACGCACACTGCGGGGGAGTGGATGCCCGCGGGGATCGAGTCCACCGTGGTGCCCAACGCTGTGGACGCCGACCGTTGGCCGATCGGCCCGGGCGGCCCCGACCTGGTCTGGTTCGGCCGCATCGTCGAGGAGAAGGGTGCGCACCTGGCGATCCGGGCGGCCCGGATGCTCGGACGCCGGATCGTGCTCGCCGGGCGCATCGGCGACCCCGGATACTTCGAACAGCAGGTGCGTCCGCTGCTCGGCCCCGGGGCCTCCTATGTGGGTGAACTGCGCCAGCCCGAGCTCGCTCGGCTCGTGGGGCGGAGCAGTTGTGCGCTGGTGACACCGGTCTGGCAGGAACCGTTCGGCCTCATCATCGCGGAGACCCTGATGACGGGGACGCCGGTGGCGTGCTTCGACACGGGCGGGGTCGCCGAGGTGGTGGGGGCGGCCGGCGCCGCGGGTGCGGCCGGCGCCGCGGGTGCGGGTGCGGGCGGGTCTGGCGCCGGTGCCTCTGCGCTGCTGGTTCCGATGGGGGATGTCGCGGGGCTCGCGGCCGCGGCCGGGCACCTGATCGCCCGGGGCGAGGCGGATGCCGGCACCCGCCGCCGCACGCGGGCCGGTGCGGTGGCGGGCTTCTCGCTCGACGCCCGGGTGCTCGAACTCGAGACGATGTACCGACAGCTCGTGCTGGACGGCACGCTCGGCCTGCCTGCCGCGACGGCGGGGCGGGCCGTGGCGCCTGTGGCGCCTGTGGCGCCCGCTGCGCCCGTTGCGTCCACTGCGCCCCCAGCGCTGGCCGCCACCCCTCCGGCTGTGTCCGGCCGGGCGTCCGCTGGGGCCGATGTGTCCGGCCGGGCATCCAGTGCGCCCGATGTGTCCGGCCGGGCATCCAGTGCGCCCGATGTGTCCGGCCGGGCATCCAGTGCGCCCGATGTGTCCGGCCGGGCATCCAGTGCGCCCGATGTGTCCGGCCGGGCATCCAGTGCGCCCGATGTGTCCGGCCGGGCATCCACTCCGCCCGGCACGCCGGCCGAGGCCCGCCGATGACAGCGCGGAGGCCCCTCGTCGGCTGGTACGTGCACCACCAGGGTGCCGGTCATCGCACCCGGTTCGAATCGGTCGCCCGTCACCTCGACGCCGACCTCGTCGTGTTCTCGACCCTCCCGCCACCCCCGCTGCTGCCCGACCACACCCGCTGGATCGTGCTCGATCGCGACGACAACCACGAACGCACAGCGGACGGCAGCCGCCTCGATCCGGCGCACGCCGACCCGACCGCCGGCGGCGCGCTGCACTGGGCGCCGCTCGGCCACAGCGGGCACGCCTCGCGGCTTGGAACCATTGCGGGCTCTCTCGCGTCCGAGCGGTTCGACTGTTTTGTGGTGGATGTCTCGGTCGAGGTCACGCTGCTGGCACGCCTCTTCGGGGTGCCGGTCGTGGTTGTGGCGCAGCCCGGGGAGCGGGACGATTCCCCGCACCAGCTGGCCTACTCCGTCGCCGACCGGATCATCGCCCCCTGGCCGGCGGCGCTCTACTCGCCGCGGTCGCTGCAGCCGTTCGCCGGGGCGGTGCGCTACGTCGGCGGGATCAGCCGTTTTGATGGGCGCGATGTGCCGTCGGGCATCCACGGGCCCGAGGCCGGGCCGGTGTCCGGCTCAGTGCTGGTTCTCGGCGGTGCAGGGGGATCGGCGGTGGGACCGGACGACGTCGAGGCCGCCGCGGTCGCGACGGGCGCCGCGCGGGTCGTGGCCGGCGCGGCGGATGCCGTCGTCGTGGCTGATCCCGCCCCGGTCTCGGCTGCGCAGGTCGCGGCAGGGTCCGCCTGGTCTGCGCTCGGCCTGCCGGCGACGGAGCATGTGTCGTCGACGGGCTGGCGGTCCGATCCGTTCGACCTGCTGCACCGGGCAGAAGTGGTGGTGTCGTTCGCCGGCCAGAACGCCGTCGCCGACCTCGCGGCCGTCGGTGCCCGCGCCATCGTCATCGGCCAGCCGCGCCCATTCGGTGAGCAGGAGGCTACCGCGGCCGCGCTCGATGCCGCCGGACTCGCCGTCGTCGTCCCCGCGTGGCCGGAACCGTCGGAGTGGCCGGCCCTGCTCGCGCGGGCCCGCACCCAGGCCCCGGACTGGTCGGCGTGGGAGGTTTCTGGTGCCGCCGCCCGCGCGGCCGCCGTGATCGCCGAGGTCGCTGCCGCGCGCTCACTGGCTTCCGCGCCGGCCGACCCTCCTTCCCCCGCAGCACCCGCAACCCGTGAGGCCGTCCCCGCGGCCACTTCAGCCACCCCGCGCATCGCGGTTGTCACCCTCTTCTCCGCCGCGCGCCTCGACCATGCGCAGAACCAGTTCGCCCTGCTCGCCGAGCACCCCGTGCGGGTCGTCGGCGTCTGGCTGGATGAGGGGCTGCCACCGGCGATCGACGGGGTCACGGTCATCCACCAGCCGCCCGGCGCCGCCGGACTACGGCTCGCGCGCGGTCGCAATGCGGGTGCCGCCGCCGCCATCGACGGTGGTGCCGACGTGCTCGTGTTCCTCGACGCGGACTGCCTGCCCGGCCCCGGGCTGCTGCAGCGGTACGCCGAGGCTGCTGCTGAGCATCTGGAGTCCGTGCTGTGCGGGCCCGTGACCTACCTCCCTGACGGCGTCATCCCCTCGGGGCACGCGGACTTTGAGGCGAACACGCGGCCGCATCCAGCCCGGCCGAACCTGCCCGCCGGCGAGACCCGGGCGGCCACCGCTGACGAGTACCGGCTGTTCTGGTCGCTCTCCTTCGCGTGCACGGCTGAGCTCTGGCGGCGTGTGGGCGGGTTCGACGAGGTCTACGAGGGCTACGGCGCCGAGGACACGGACTACGCCTCGAAGCTCCGCGCGGCCGACGTCGAGCTGCGGTGGGTGGGCGGCGCGCACGCCTACCACCAGTACCACCCGACGACCTCGCCACCCTGGCAGCACCTCGACGACATCCTGCGGAACGGCGCGCTCTACCGCCGGCGGTGGGGGTCCTGGCCGATGCAGGGCTGGCTGGAGGCCTTTGCGGATGCGGGAGCGATCGAGCTGCGGGGCGACCAGTGGCAGCGCACGGCCTCAGTTTCGGTTTCGGTTTCGGTTTCGGATTCGGCTTCGGCCGACCAGCCGGGGGGTTGACATCGTGAGACTACTTTTGCGAGAGTAGTCACATGTCATCCATTCGGCTCTACATCCTCGGCTCGCTCGCGCAGCGCGGCGAGATGCACGGGCACCAGCTCCGGCTGCTGGCCGAGGAGGAGCATGTGCACCTCTGGACAGACATCAGCGTGGGCGCCCTCTACGGCGCCATCAAGCGACTGGCCGTCGAGGGGCTGATCGACGTCGTCAGGGTCGAGCGGGAGGGCAACTTCCCCGAACGCCAGATCTACGCCATCAACGACGCCGGGCGCGAGGCGTTGGCGAACATCCGCCTCGAGCAGTTGACGACGTTGACGTTCCGCTCCGATCCGTTCGACCTGGCCCTCACACGGCTCGACGGCGACCGGTTGGATGATGTGCAGCACATCATCGAAGGTCGCCTCCAGGCGCTCGGGATGCTGCTCGAAGAGACCGAAGAGGCCAACGTGCGCGCCCTGCCGTACCTGACCCTCAGCGAGACGTTCGCGATGCAGCACCGCGAGCACCGCATCCGGTCGGAGTTGGACTGGCTTCGCGGGCTCCTGGCAGAAGTTCCCGCCATCGTCGCCGACGAGCAGCAGCGGAACGCCGGCGGGCGAGCCCCGCTGCCGACGAAGTCGCACGCCCAGCACACCGTTCGCGCCATCCCGCCCGCCGAGTTGCGCGCAGCGCGGCCCGGTGCTCCTTCGGCGGAGCTGCAAGCAGCCCCGCCCGGGGCTCCTTCGGCGGAGCTGCACGCAGCCCCGCCCGGTACTCCTTCGCACACCGACCCGACCGACCACACCACCACCCCGCCTCGAAAGGCCCCCACTCATGTCTGACACCACCGCGCGGGCCCCGCAGGCCGCGCCCGCCATCCCCAAACGTGCCTGGCAGGCACTCGTCGTGCTGCTGCTCGGCATGTGCATCGCCCTCCTCGACACCACCATCGTGAATGTCGCGCTGCCCACCATCCGGCAGACCCTCGACGCCAGCGAGTCGACCCTGTCGTGGATCATCTCGGGCTACGCCCTCGCGTTCGGCCTGGCGCTCATCCCGGCCGGCCGGCTCGGCGACCGCATCGGCCACAAATGGGTGTTCTTCACCGGAATCGCCCTGTTCACCGCGGCGAGCTTCGCCTGCGGTTTCGCGGCGAACGACACCCAGCTCGTGATCGCCCGTGTCGTGCAGGGCCTTGCCGGGGGTATCTTCGTGCCGGCCGTCACCGCGTTCATCCAGCTGCTCTTCCCGCCGCAGGCGCGCGGCAAGGCGTTCGCGATCATGGGCGCCGTCATCGGTGTCTCGTCCGCCCTCGGCCCCATCATCGGCGGCCTGATCATCCAGGCGTTCGGCGAGGAGAACGGCTGGCGCGGAGTCTTCTTCGTGAACCTGCCGATCGGTGTCGTCACGCTCGTCGCGGCGGCGATCCTGCTGCCGAAGCGCAGCGAGATCGAGGCCGGTGCGGGTGCCGGTGCCGGTGCACAGTCGCGCCGCGGCATCGACTGGATCGGGCTCGTGCTGGTCTCGGGCGCGTTCGTGGCGCTGTTGGTCCCGCTGATCCAGGGACAGGACGAGGGCTGGCCCCTCTGGACCTACCTCACCATCGCCGGCGGGGTCGTGCTCCTCGCCCTGTTCGGCCTCTGGGAGGTGCTGTACACACGCCGCGGCGGGTCCCCGCTCGTTCCGCCGAGCCTGTTCAAGCACCCGTCGTTCACCGGTGGAGTCATTCTCGCGCTCGTCTACTTCGCCGCCTTCACCAGCATCTTCTTCACGATCTCGCTGCTCTGGCAGAGCGGGCTCGGCCACACGGCCCTCGAATCGGGTGCCGTGGCGATCCCGTTCGCGGTCGGCAGCATCCTGAGCTCCTCGCAGAGCAACCGCCTGTCGACCCGCCTCGGCCGCAACGTGCTGGTGCTCGGCACCGCGCTCGTCGCCATCGGCCTGATCTGGCTCTGGCTCGTGCTGCTGCTCACCCCGGCGTCCGACCTCACCAACTGGGAGCTCATCGCGCCGCTCTTCATCGCCGGCGTCGGCAACGGGTTCTTCATCGCTCCCAATGCGCAGTTCATCGTCGCCACCGTCGACAAGCGCGACGCCGGAGCCGCGAGCGGCGTGATCTCGGCCGTCCAGCGCATCGGTAGTGCGGTCGGCATCGCCATCATCGGCAGCGTGCTGTTCGGTTCACTCGTGATCACCGGCCGCGACCAGGCTGCCGTCGCCACCGGCTTCTCGCACGCCGCCGCCTCGGCGATGCTCGTGAGCGCCATCTTCGCGGTGGCCGCGTTCTTCCTCGTCTTCGCGCTCCCGAAGCGCGTCAGCACCTGGGGCGGAGGCGCCCCCGCCGGCGCGTCCGGCAAGCCCGGGGCTCCCGCCGGCGCCGCAGCCGCACCTGCAGGTGCCGGTGCCCATCGTGATGAGCCCGCCAAGCACGCGGGTGCCACCGCTCCGACCGCGGGCGCCTGACCGGGCCGGGGACGGCCCGCGCAGCCTCTCTCCCCTCACCCCGCACCCCGGCCGGGGGCGGCCCCCGGCAAGCCCGGGGCTCCCGCCGGTGCCCAGCATGATGAGCCCGGCAAGCACGCGGGTGCCACCGCTCCGATCGCGGGTGCCTGACCGGGCCGGGGACGGCCCCGTTAGCCCCGCACCCCGCCACCGTGCGGCTCCCACCCCGCACCCCGCCCCCGTCCCGCGCCCCCTGTCGGGCGGCACTGTCGAGTGGGCGATTTGGGCCCCAAATTGCGGGATATGGGGCCCAGACTGCCCATTGGATGGGGTGGCCGCTGGCTAGAGTTGGGGGATGGTGGCTGGCGAGCAGGGCGGGGCGGGGGCGCGCGAGATCGTCTACTGCGACGACGCGGAGGCGTGGCGCGCGTGGCTCGAGCAGAACGCGAGCTCCAGCGACGGCATCCGGCTCGCCATCGCGAAGAAGGGTGGCGCGCACGAGAGCGTGACCTACGCCGAAGCACTCGACGAGGCCCTCTGCGTCGGCTGGATCGACGGGCAGAAGAACCGGCTCGACGAGCACCACTTTTTGCAGAACTTCGGTCCGCGCCGTGCGCGCAGCATCTGGTCGCAGATCAACCGGGACAAGGCGCTCGCCCTCATCGCCGCGAACCGCATGCGGCCCGCGGGGCTCGCCGAGGTCGAACGGGCGCAGGCTGACGGCCGGTGGGAGCGCGCCTACGCCGGTTCGAAGACCATCGAAGTTCCGGATGATCTCGCCTCCGCCCTGCTGCAGAGCCCCGATGCCGCCGCCTTCTTCGAGACGCTCTCGAGCGTGAACCGCTACGCGATCCTGTTCCGCATCGGCTCGGTCAAGCGCGCGGAGACCCGGGCGCGCAAAATCGAGCAGTACGTGCAGATGCTGGAGCGCGGCGAGACCCTCTACCCCTGACCTCGCGCCGCGGCGTCCCCGGGCTTCCGCGCCCCCAGTCTCCGCGTTCCGCCGCCGTTTGTCGCTTCCGCGCCGGCGCGCGCACGCGCGGAAGCGACAAACAGGCGCGGAAGCGACCAGCACCACCGACGTGCGCGGCAGAATGGGAGGCATGGGAACCTTCACGCTCGGCTCGCTCCGTTCCGTCCCCGTCGGCGGCCGACCGGACCTCGTTTCGCCGGAAGTGGCCGCCGCCCTCGAAGCACTCGGCCTCGGCGAGGAGGTCGGCGTCGTCGAGATCGATCCAGAACTCTCCGACACTGCTGCGACCCAGGCTGCCTACGACCTCCCCGAAGACGCCCTCGCCAACTGCGTGATCGTCTCCGGACGCCGCGAGGGCGAGCAGCGCATCGCCGCCTGCCTGGTGCTCGCGACCACCCGCGCCGACGTCAACAACACGGTCAAGCGCCGGCTCGACGTGCGGAAGGCCTCCTTCCTCGCCCGCGAGGATGCCGTCACGCTGACGGGCATGGAGTTCGGCGCGATCACGCCCATCGGTCTGCCGGCGGGGTGGCCGGTGTTCGTCGACCGGGCGGTTCTGGATGCTCCGCTGATCGTCATCGGATCGGGCCTCCGCCGCACCAAACTCCTCCTCGCCGGAAGCTCCCTCACGTCGATCCCCGGCGTCGAGATCATCGACGGCCTCGGACAGCCGATCGCCCCCTGACCGGCCCGCCCCCCGCCCGGCGCGCCCGCGACCCCACCCGGGAGGACGCCAGCCAAACCGTGCCCAGATGTGCGGCGGATCCGCTCATCTCCTCCCGGGCGGATCACCCAGCGCACATCGTGCGCTCAGCCGAGCAGCAACTCGAAGCAGAGCGAGTTCGGGATCGCCAGCACGTACGGCTCGTACGTCGGGATCGGCGTGTAGCCGAGCCGGGTGTAGAGCGCGACCGCCTCGGGTTGCCGGTCACCGGTCTGCAGGATCATCCGCCGGGCATCCGGGCCCGCCTCGCGCACGATGCGCTCGAGTTCGCTCATCAGCGCGCGGCCGATCCCGCGGCCGCGCTGGCTGCCGTCGACGATGACCCGTTTGACCTCCCATTCGCCGCGCAGGATGCGGAGCGCCGCGTGGGCGAGGGGAGTCCCGTCCGCGTCGAGCACCAGCACGGTCGCCTGCACGCTGGTCGGGTCGACGGTGAGCGCGGCGAGCACCGCAGCGTCCATGGGTTGCCCGGAGTGGTAGCGCTCGCCCATCTCGACGTCCATCCGGGCGCGGAGCGCCACCGCGCGCGGGTCGTCCCACGCCACGCGGGCAAAGGCGAAGGGACGCTCGGCCGGCGGGATGGCGGACGAGTCCACACGTGAGCCGGCCGCGCCGGGCACACCCGTGGGGGAAGCGGGGGCGTCGCTGGTCGCGCGAGGAGCAGGGGTCGCCGAGGCGGCAGGATGATCGGTCACCGTTTCAGCGTAAGCCCGCCGCGAGCCGCGCGAAGTCCGCGACATCGTCGCGGGCGGATCCACCGGCCCACACCAGCACGCTCCTGCGCTGCTCCACGCCGTTGACGGGAACCAGTACGACGTCGGGTCGCTGCTCCGCCTCCACTACGGGCCGCGGCAGGATGACGATCCCGTTCCCGGCGGCGACGTGGTCGAGTTGCTGCCCAAGAGTCGCCAGCACTCCGAGCTCGAGGCTCTTGCGCGTGCCGACCGTTCGTCCACGGAGTTCCGACGCGATCTCCCGCCACTCGGGAACCACGTCGGGGTTCTGCAGCAGGTGGTGCCCGCCGAGCTCGGCGAGGTCGATGCGGTCGAGGGCGGCGAGCGGGTCTTCCGGTGCCAGCGCGACGACGGCGTGCGCTCTGCCGAACGGCGCGGATCCCAGCCCGCGGAGGTGCTGCGGCAGCCACACCGCGCTGAGGTCGGCCCTGCCGCCGCGGAGGGCGCGCACCCCGGCCCGAGAGACGGTGACGTCCACGTCGACGTGCGGGTTCGCCGTCCGGAACGCCGCAATGACGCTGTCGAGCGGGATGCCCGGGGCCGCTGTGATGCGCAGCACCCTGCTCCGGGCATCCGGAAGCGGCACCCTCACCGCCCGGAGTGCCCGCGCGGCAGCGACCAGCGCGTCGCCCTCGGGCGTGCCCGCGTGTCGGGCGGCGGCAGCAACGAGCGCGTCGAGCCGGTCGAGCTCGCCGGATCGCTCGAGAGCGCTGAGCCGGCCGGACTCGCCGCGCGCCGGAAGAGAGGGATTCGATGCCATGGGTCTCCTTCGACTGCGACTTCGATCGTGACCCCGACAGCGTACGCCTGCCGGCTGCGAACGCGCAGTGACTAGCGCTGCACCCACGCGTCGTAGAGCGTCGGTGTCGACACCGTCGGCATCGCCCGCACCCCGTGCACCGCCGACCGCAGCAGGTAGTGGTTCTGCTGGTCGTACAGCGGCAGGATGTAGAACCCCTCGAGCACGATCTTCTGCGCCTGGGCGTAGAGCGTGGCCGCCTCCGCCGCATCGGTGGTCTCGGTGGCACGGGTCAGCAGGGCATCCAGAGCGGGATCCTTCACCTGCGAGTGGTTCGCGAAGTACCCGCTCGGCGCCGGAACCGTGCCCGAGCTGTCGAACAGGATGCGCAGAACGTCGGGCCCGACCTTCGTGTAGGGCGCGCTGACCAGATCGTACGAGTTCGAGCCGAGGGCCGCGTACCAGCTCGACAGGTCGAGCGGGGCGAGGTCGACCTTGAAACCGACCTGCTTCGCGGTGGCCTGCAGCTGCTCGAAGAGCGACTGCTCGGCCGGGATCGACTGGTTCGTCGACACGGGGAACGCCAGTTCCAGCGTCTTCCCGTCTTTCGTTCGGTAACCGTCGGCGTCGCGGCCCGTCCAACCGGCCTCGTCGAGCAGGGTCGCGGCTGCCGCCTGGTCGTAGGTGAACAGGTCGGGCTCCGAGATGCCGTCCTTCTCCACGCTGGAGAGCGCCGAGTACGAGCGGGTGGCGGTTCCGAAGAAGAGGCTCTTCACGGCGCTGTCGACGTCGGCAGACCGGATGAACGCCTCACGCACCTTCGCATCGTCGAACGGTGCCTTGCTGGAGTTCAGTTCGATGCGATTGGAAGCTCCCGGCCGCGGTGCGTCGATCGCGACAACGGACGAGTTCGAGGCGGCCTGCGACAGGATGTCCGGCTGTACGTTGTCGATCATGTCGACGGTGGACGTCTGGAGGGCCGCGTAGCGGGAGGTCGAGTCGGGCAGGAACGTCCAGTCGATCTCGTCGAGGTACGCGGGGCCGGTGTGCCCGGCGTCGGCGGGCGGCGAGCTGTAGTTGTCGTTCCGGGTCAGGATGATCGACTGCTGACGGTTCCACTGCGTCACCAGGAACGGGCCGGTGCCGACGGGCGAGACGCAGTTGTCCGCCTGCGGGCGAGCGATCGCCGTGGGCGACTCCATCGCGAGCCACGGCTGCGAGAGCGAGTCGAGCAGGGCGCTGTCGGGCTCCGACAGGTCGAATCGGGCGGTCTGGGCATCCAGTGCCTCGACTTTCGCGACTTTCTGCAGGGCGAGGTACCCGGTCGACGAGCCCGTCGCCGGGTTCTGGATGTGCGCCACGTTCGCGGCCACGGCGGCAGCGTCGAACGGGGTTCCGTCGGTGAAGGTCACCCCGGGCTTGAGGGTGAACGTCCAGCTGAGGGCGTGGTCGGAGACCTTCCATTCGGTCGCCAACCACGGGATGACCTCGCCGTCTGTGTCTTTCGAGACGAGGGATTCGAGGTACTGCGTCGCAACGAGGGCCTGCGGGTAGTTGCCGCCGACGTGCGGGTCGAGGCAGGTGGGCTCGGCATCGCCACTCGCGTAGACCAGTTTTCCGCCGGCGACCGGGGTGGAACTCGTGGCGGCCGGTGTGGATGTGCACCCGGCAAGCAGGGTGGCGACGGCGAGGCCGGCGAGGAGGGGCAGGGCGAAACGGCGCACGGATGACTCTCTCAGAGCTGAGGGGGGATTGATGGACTCAGTCCACAATCCTACGGGCCGTGCGGCCGCCTCGCGCCCGTGCGCGTCGAATCGATTCGAAAGGACGCCAACTGCTCGAAAGCGACCCGCACGGAGCAGTTGGCGTCCCATCGAATCGATTCGAGCCACGGAGGCGGGGGGCGGTGGCGCGCGGAGGCGGGCGCGAGGGGGCGAAGGCGCGGGGGCGTGGTGTGCGCTAGGCGGGGTCGAGGCCGATGCGGTCGGGCACTGAGCGCGCCACCTCACGGAGCCACGGGTCCGGGTTCGGCCAGGCGCGCCCGACCGGGAGCTGCCGCAGCACCCGCGACAGCGGCGTCTGTCCCTCGTTCCATGGGATGACCCGCGTCGGGGCCGCCTTCGGCAGCACGCCCAGCCACCAGTGCTTCCATGTCGGCGCGAGCGTCTCCGGCTGGATGATGATGTAGTAGTCGGGCAGGCTCAGCTCGCCCGCGGCGAGCCCCGCGACGGCGCGATCCACCTCCAGGTCAAGGGTGCCGAGCGTGGCCTGGTCGTCGAAGAACTCCACCCAGGCCGACGCGACGTGCCCGAGCGGATCCCTGTCGTGCACGACATAGGGCGTGTCGGACTGGCTCACCCACCGGTCGACCTGCTCGTTGGAGATGTCGCTCTCGTCGGGGAAGCTCGAAGCCCGGACGTTCGCGAGCTGGCCGAGCGCACCCAGCGCCCTGTCCGATCCCTGGCCGACCAGAACGAGTGTGGTGCTGCGTGGGCTCCCCATGACGAGATCCTACGCCGCGCTGTGCTGTCCTGGCGCCTCAGATCACGTCGTCGGACAGCGTGCTCGGAGCCCCGAAACGGTGCCGCGTGATGCTGACAGCCTGCTCGTGCAGGAACGGCAGCAGCTCGAGCCGCCCGACGGATGTCACGGGGTTGTCGTAGATCGCGAGGTCAGGTCGCCCTCCTGTTGCATCTGCCAGGGCGCTCCGGCTCCCACCGATCAGCCGCACGCGCTGGGCGCGGAGAGTGGATGCCCGGGCGAGCCACTGCTCGTCGCGCTCCACCCGCACGGCGAGGGCATCGGCCGTCGCCGCGCCGAGCACCTTCCGGAGAGCCTCCTTCGGCACCTCGAGCGCACTCGAGACCTCGAGGGGGGCCCCTGCCGTCGCCGCGGCAGAGAGGACGCGCAGCAGCAGTTCGACGGGCTCGCCGTCACTCAGCCGAACGGTGACGGGCAGCGGACGGTAGCGGAACACGTTGCGCTCCGCCGTCAGGGCCGAGCTGTCGTGGCTGCGGCCGAATTCGGAGTCCCAGGCTGCGCGGTCGCTCGCCTGCGAGCGGGCGAGGAAGTCGCTGTCAGACGCACCGGCCGAGCCGGCAGCACTGGACGCGGTACCGGCATCCGTCGTCTCGGCAGGCAGCCACGCGCCGAGACCGACCAGGTAGTTCGGGCCTCCGGCCTTCGTGCCCGCACCGACGGCGGACTTCTTCCAGCCGCCGAAGGGCTGCCGGCGCACGATCGCGCCGGTCGTGCCGCGGTTCACGTAGAGGTTGCCGGCCTGAACGGTGTCGAGCCAGAGCCGCAGCTCTTCGGGGTCGAGGGAGTGCAGCCCGGCGGTCAAGCCGTAGTCGACCTCGTTCTGGATGGCAATGGCCTCTTCGATCGTGGCGGCCGTCATGATGCCGAGCACCGGCCCGAAGTACTCGGTGAGGTGGAACTGCGAGCCGCGCGCGACGCCCGTGCGGAGGCCGGCGCTCCAGAGTCGGCCAGACTCGTCGAGCTGTTTCGGTTCGACCGCCCAGTGTTCACCCGGCTGGAGGGTGGTGAGAGCGTCCAGGAGCTTGCCGCCGGCCGGTTCGATGATCGGCCCCATCTGGGTGGTCGGGTCGGCGGGGTAGCCCACCTTCAGGGCGCGCACGGCATCCACCAGCTGGTTGTTGAACCGTTCGGAGCTCGCAGCGGAGCCCACGAGGATGACGAGCGAAGCGGCCGAGCACTTCTGGCCGGCGTGGCCGAAGGCCGAGGAGACCACGTCTTTCACGGCGAGGTCGAAGTCGGCGCTCGGGGTCACGATGATCGCGTTCTTGCCGCTGGTCTCGGCGAGCAGCGGCAGGTCGGGCCGGAACGAGCGGAACAGCTCGGCCGTCTCGAACGCACCCGTGAGGATCACGCGGTCGACGCGCGGGTCGGCGATCAGCTGGCGACCGAGCTGCTGCTCGTCGACGTTCACCAGCTTCAGCACCTCGCGCGGCACACCGGCCTGCCAGAGGGCTTCGACGAGCACGGCGCCGCAGCGCGCGGCCTGCGGGGCGGGTTTGATGACGACGGAGGATCCCGCCGCGAGGGCAGCGAGTGTCGAACCGGCGGGGATCGCCACGGGGAAGTTCCAGGGCGGCGAGACGACGGTCAAGCCGGCTGGAACGAAGGTCGCCCCGTCGACGTGGTCGAGCTCTGGCGCGAGCTCGGCGTAGAACCGGGCGAAGTCGATGGCCTCGCTGACCTCGGGGTCGGCTTGGTCGAGCGTCTTCCCGGTCTCGCTGGCCATCACCTCGAGCAGGTCGGCGCGGCGTTCGGCGAGCCGGTCGGCGGCACGGTTCAGGATGACCGCCCGGGCGGCCCCGCCGAGACCGGCCCACGCGGGGGCGTTCTGCCGGGCATCCGCGAGCACGGCGTCGAGCTCGGCCTCGCTCGTGAGCGTCGTCTGGGCGACACCCGCGACGCCCAGCACCGAGGCCTCGACGCGGGACAGGATGTCGCGCCCCCACGCCCGGTTCGCCGGCAGTGCGGGATCGGTGTCGGGGGTGTTCTCGAACGGCTGCGGCACGTTTGCGGTCGGGTGCTCCTCGGTCGCTCGGTTCTGTGTCCGCCGCGGCTCAGGGATGCTCTCGTCGAGCAGCTCGAGCGAGCTCACGAAGCGCTGCCGCTCCCGCTCGAACAGAGCCTCGTTCTCGGTCAGCTCGAACACGGCCGACATGAAGTTGTCCTGGCTGGCACCCTCCTCGAGGCGGCGGATCAGGTAGGCGATCGCCACGTCGAACTCCTTCGGATGAACGACCGGCGTGTAGAGCAGCAGCCCTCCGACATCGCGTTTCACCGCTTCGGCCTGGCCCTGGGCCATGCCGAGCAGCATCTCGAACTCGATGCCGCCCTCGACGCCGCGCTGCTTCGCGAGAAGCCAGGCGAAGGCGAGGTCGAACAGGTTGTGGCCGGCGACGCCGATCCGCACGTTGCCGATGTGCTCGGGGCGGAGTGCGTAGCCGATCAGGCGCTTGTAGTTCGTGTCCGAGTCCCGCTTCGTGCTCCAGGTCGCGACGGGCCAGTCGTGCAGAGACGCCTCGACGAGCTCCATCGAGAGGTTCGCGCCCTTCACGATACGTACCTTGATGGCCGCGCCGCCGCTCGCGCGCCGCGTGGCAGACCACTCCTGCAGGCGCACCATCGCGGCCACCGCATCGGGCAGGTAGGCCTGCAGCACGATGCCGGCCTCCAGGTTCCTCAGGTGAGGCAGGTCGAGGATGCGCGTGAAGACCGCGATGGTCAGGTCGAGGTCTTTGTACTCCTCCATGTCGAGGTTGATGAATTTCGGCGTCTCGAACGATGCCGCCTTCTCGAACAACGGGGTCAGGCTCGCCACGACATGGTCGACGGCCTCGTCGAACGCCCAGGCGGAGTGCGGTGCGACCGTCGAGGAGACCTTGATCGAGACATAGTCCACATCGGGACGGTCGAGCAGACGGTGCGTGCCTTGCAGCCGCCGCTCGGCCTCGTGCTGCCCGAGAACGGCCTCGCCGAGCAGGTTGACGTTCAGCCTCACGCCCGGTGTCCTGATCTTCGCGATGGCAGCACCCAGTTTCTGGTCTGTCGCATCGACGATGAGGTGCCCGACCATCCGGCGCAGCACCGTACGGCTCGCGGGGACGACGATGGCGGGGAGCACCGGCGCCAGGACGCCGCCGACGCGCACAGCGGCCTTCAGGTACCACGGCAGGAATGCCGGCACCTTCGGCGCGAGCTCCGCGAGATTGCGAGCGGCGACGCGGAGGTCTTCGGGGCGCACGACGCCGTCGACGAAGCCGACCGTGAAGGCCAGGCCGTTCGGATCCCTGAGCACCCCGGCGAGCTGGGTCGCGGAAGAGTCGACGGGCTCGGCCTGCGACTCGGTGAGCCAGCGCCTGACCACCGCGACGACCTCGGGGACCAGGGCTTCCGCCTCGGCGCGCAGCGCGTCGGGCTGGGCGGGATGCGCCGCGTTCGCAAGGGGAGGTGCGAGGTCGGTCATCGGGAGCTCCTACGGGTCAGAGGTGCATGAGTCCTGACCAGTCTCCGGCGTCGCTCCCGTCAGGTAAAGCGACGTTTTCTTATTGGTAGTGATAAGTTCTGCTTACCGGATCTGTCCACAGGTTCCATGATCTCTTGACACCTCCGGCCCTGCATGCTTCGACGATCGGATGACCGTGCTCGACGTTCGCCGCCTCCGGCTCCTCCGTGAACTGAAGCTCCGCGGAACCCTCGCGGGCGTCGCCGCCGCGCTCAACCAGAGCCCCTCCTCCGTGTCGCAACAGCTGGCACAGCTGGAATCCGAGGTCGGCGTCGAACTGCTGCGGAAGAGCGGGCGGCGGGTGCAGCTCACGGCGCAGGCCGAGATCCTCGTCGGGCACACGGCGGCCGTGCTGGAGCGGCTCGAACTCGCGGAATCCGAACTCGACGCATCGTTCAGCCAGACGACCGGGCTTGTGCGCATCGCGGTCTTCCAGTCGGCGGCGCTCGCCCTGATGCCGGCGGCGCTCAGCCTGCTCGCCGCCGAGCATCCGCTGCTGCGGGTCGAAATGACACAGCGCGAACCCGAGACCGCCCTCTACGAGACCTGGGCGCGCGACTTCGACCTCGTGATCGCCGAACAGTACCCCGGCCACGCCGCACCGCGACTGCCGGAACTCGACCGGCTGAACCTGACCACGGATGCGTTGCGGCTGGCGGTGCCGGGCGTGCCGCCCGCTGACCCGGCCGGCGAGGCCGCGTCCGGGCCGGCAGCCGACGCGCCGGACACTGCCATCCCGGCCGGCCGCGGGTTCTGGCGCATCACCTCCCTCGAGCAGGCCGCGGGGGCGGCCTGGGTCATGGAACCGCGCGGTGCGGCATCCAGGCACTGGGCGGAGCAGGCCTGCCGCCAGGCCGGCTTCGAACCCGATGTGCGCTTCGAGACCGCCGACCTGCAGGCCCAGATGCGCCTCATCGAGTCGGGCAATGCCGTGGCCCTCATGCCCGATCTGGTCTGGGCCGACCGCGGCACGACGGCCCAGCTCATCGACCTGACGGCCGCCCCGCACCGCACCGTATTCACCTCCGTGCGCCGCGCGAGCGCTGCCCGCCCCGGCATCATCGCCTGCCGCGAGGTGCTGGCGCGGGTGGCTGCCGCGCAGTCCGCCGCGGCGCCTCCGGCCTAGCGCCTGCGCTCGGGGTGGCCGCGCCCGGGGTGGACGTCCAGAGCACAGACGGACGAGCCTGAGCCCGGACGATCCGCTCCGCGAGGCAGTGGTGGCTGAGCTCGTCGATCCGGAAAGTCAGGCGCGCTCGCGGATGCTCGTGACGATGTCGACGAGGGTCGGCGTCGCCGGCGCTGACCCGAACCCGAACGTCACGGGAGGCTCGAGCCGCTGCACGGCGCCCAGCGCGGATCCGTCCCACGCCGCATCCACCGCCGTGATCGCGCGAGCCCGTGTCACACCATAGAACTCGCGCCGGCCCCCGCCCGCGGAACCGCTCGTGCGGGCGCCGGGTACGAGCATCCGCGCGACCGGATCGACGGCCTGCAGCCACACCGGATGCTCGGCCACCGCCCGCGGAACGCCGCGTAGCAGCCGCCCGACCGCCGTCGGCCCGCCCACTTGCAGCGTCGCGACAAGGGGCCCCGCGCTCACCCGGATGCGCCGCGAGGCGTCTCCGCCGCCCGCCCGGCCCGCGGCGCCCCTTCCACCGGACCCGCCGGACCCGCCGGACCCGCCGGACCCGCCGGACCCGCCGGACCCGCTGGCACCGCCGGACCCGGCGCCGCCGCCGCCCGCGCCAGGCGCCCGCCCGAACCGCACCTCGACCACCCGCACCTCGTCGAACGTGTAGGTGCTCGCCACATAGTCGGCCACGGCCTCGCTCGGCGCGAGCAGCAGCCGGTGCCCGGCGTCGTTCTCGACCATCACGTCGGCGAACCGCCCGAACGGCGACCGCTCCCACATGCCGATGACGATGCGCGTGCGCCCGCCGTTCCGCGCGCCAGGCCCTGTATTCGGCGGGGCCCCGACCCCGAACCCGGCGATCCGCCCCTCGAACCGCTCCGTCTCCCGCGACCCCGCGTCAGCCCCCGACGCGCGCCGCCACCCTACGACAGCACATCCTTCGACGCGAAGCGGCCGTAGGCGAGCGCACCGAACACGGCAACGTAGGCCAACTGCAGCAGCGCGTTCGTTCCGAACGACGACCACTCGACGGGCTGGCGCAGCAGGTCGGCGAAGTCGAGCCAGTAGTGGCTGAACAGCCACGGGTGGAGGGCGTCGAGTTGCGGCAGCGAGTCCAGCACCTGCGACACGATCGAGATGACGACGGTCGCGGCCATGGCTCCCACGGGGATGTCCGTGAGCGTCGAGATGAACAGCCCGATCGCGGTGAGCCCGAGCAGGGACACCGTCACGTAACCGGCGATGAGCAGCGCTCGGAGGGCTGCCTCGCCGATGCCGATGGTGTCGCCTGAGAGCAGCGTCACCGGCCCGACTGGGAACAGCGCTGCGCCGATGAGCACCCCGGCGAGCACGACGACGACGGCCGCCGCCAGGCAGAACGCCATCGCCGCCACGAACTTCACCAGCAGCAGACGGGCCCTCCCGACGGGGGAGACCAGCAGGTAGCGCAGTGTTCCGAGGTTCGCCTCGCCCGCGATGGTGTCGCCCGCGACGACGCCGACCGTGAGTGGCAGGAAGAGGGGGATGCAGATCGTCAGCGCCACGAGCGCCACGAACAACCCGTTCTGGCTGATCTGGTCGATGAAGGCGGGGCCGCGCCCGGAGGAGCCGGCTGAGGAGATCCTCACGGCGACCGCAACGAGTACGGGGATGAGCGCGAGCGCCAGCAGCATCACCCACGTGCGCCGCCGACGGAACAGCACAGCGAGTTCCGACCCCAGAAGCGACCAGCCCGCCGAGCGGCGTCGGGTGGTCGTGCCTGCCGAGGGGGCTCTGGATGTCTCGGGGGAGCCGGTCACGTCACTGGGCAACATCGAACCCCTCCCCGGTGAGTGCCACGAAGAGGTCTTCGAGGGTGGCACGTTCCACCGCGAAGCCGCGGACGCGCACGTCGGCCGCGACCAGGGCCGCGACGATGCGGGAGGGATCGAGCGGCCCGTCGCCGAGTGGGGCGGTCACGCTCTCCCCGTCGAGAGGGTGTTCGTCCCGGGCATCCGGATCAGCCACCAGGCCCAGCCCCGCCAGCACCTGCCGCGCCGCTCCCGGGTCGGGTGTCAGCACGCGCACACGCGCCTGGCCGGCCTGCCGAAGCTCGTCGAGGCTGCCCTGCGCGACGAGGGTGCCCGCACGCATCACCGCCGCATGCGTGCACATCTGCTCGATCTCGGCGAGCAGGTGGCTGGAGACGAAGACGGTCGTGCCCTCCGCCATCAGCGAGCGCACGAGGTTCCGCACCTCGCGGGTGCCCTGCGGGTCGAGGCCGTTCGTCGGTTCGTCGAGCACGATCAGGTCGCGCGGGGTGAGCAGCGCGTTCGCAATGCCGAGGCGCTGCTTCATGCCGAGAGAGTAGGCGCGGACTTTCTTGCCGGCCGCGTGGCTGAGACCGACCCGTTCGAGCGCCTCGGTGACGCGGGACGTGCGCGTGGAGCGGGAGGCGAACCGGTCTGCGCTGTCGAGCCGGCGGAGGTTCGCCGCACCCGAGAGGAACGGGTAGAAGCCCGGCCCCTCGATCAACGCCCCGACGCGTGGCAGCACAGAGCCCGCGCGCGCCGGCATCCGCTGCCCGAGCAGGCTGATGTCGCCGCTCGTGGCCGCGGCGAGGCCGAGCAGCATCCGGATGCTCGTGGTCTTGCCCGACCCGTTGGGGCCGAGGAAGCCGAACACCGAACCGCGCGGCACGGCGAGATCGATGCCGTTCACGACGGTCTGCCTGCCGAACACCTTCGTGAGGCCGCTCGTCTCGATGGCGAGTTCGGCCGCCCGGATGCCCGTGGGCTCGGCCGCGCCGGGCCCTGAGGTCAACGCAGGCTCGGCCGTGCCGGGCCCAGAGGTAGCTGTACGCTCAGCCGCGCCAGGCCCCGGGATGCCCGCGGGCGCCGCTCCGCTCACTGCGCGGCAGCGGCCTCGAGGGCCTCCGCCGGAACGGAGCCCGCGAACACCCGCCCGTCGCTCGCCACGAACACGTTCAGCAGGGTGGTCGAGAGCAGGTTGCCGCCCGCGACCGGTGTGGTCAGCTGGGCGAGGAGCGGTGAGGAGGTGAGTGCGGAGGAGTCGGATCCGGCGGGGATCTCGACGATCGAACTCCACCCGCTGCCCGTCACGACGGGCTTCGACGCGTCAGGAACGTGGGCGTACTGTTCCTGGGCAGGGTTCGCGGGTGCCGTGGATGCCGCGCCGGACGGCACCGTCTTCTCCGTCACGGTCGTTCCCGCCGGGGGCGTGAACGAGAAGAGGTCCGCCGGCGGGGTCGACAGGTCGAGCGCGGTGAACGAACTCGAGAACGCAGGGTCGGCGGCGCCCGCCGCAGTCACCTCGACGCGGAGCGGGAGGCCGGTTGCGGAGTCCACCGCGATCGAGACGGCCCCGACAAGGGTGCTGCCCGACTGCGGTGTCAGAACGAGGTCGTAGGCGCTGCGGCCGGCGACGGTCACGTCTCCGCCGACCGTGACGTCGGTGGTCGAGTCTGCGGCTGCGAGGAACTTCTGGGCCAGCTGCTGCGGTGTGGCAGTCTCTGCGGGGCTGGTGGGGTCGGCATCCGGAGCGGAAGTCGACGCGGCCGTCGCGTGCACGGCGGTCTGCTTGGCCGAGTCGTACAGCCAGAGCGAGTCGCCCGACCGGATGACGTCACGCTCGGCGAGCTGGTCGAGCACCTGCACGCGCAGGTTGCCGGCCCCGTTCGAGGTGTCGACATAGACGCGGGCCGTATGGGATCCGGTGAGCAGTTCGAGGGCACTGGATGCCGCAGCGGCACTGCTGTCGGAGGAACCTTCAGACGAGCCCGACGCGGAGCCCGCGCCAGCCGGAAGCGACGGCAACCCGAGGTCGGACGTCTGCTCCACCGTGCCCGAGAAACCCGTCACGGAGCTGCCCGCGACCAGCGCCAGCACCTCCTCCGCCGACTTCGTGGGGAGCGCGCCTGCCGCCCCGGCCGACAGCGGCACGGCGACGGCCGCTCCCGCCACGACCACGCCCACGACCGCCGCGGGGATCCACCGCTTCCAGACCTTGCTCATCGACGTTCTCCTCACGATTCATGAGGGACAGTACACCCGTTTTCTGCGAGAACGGCCGAGTGTTCGCTGACTCTGCCGTGACCGCCGGAGAGCTGATTCCGAAGGGACCCGAATCGCGCTGCGCCAGGGATCTTGGCGCGATTTCGGCCCCTTCGGCCGGGCGGTGCCCACCGCCCCGATTCGGGCCCCCGCGCCCGTCTGCCGTAGGCTCGGAGAGGCCCCACACCTCGGCCCGCACCGTTGCACCGCGCGAGAGAAAGCTGCACATGACGTACCTGCCCGAGCACGCGAGAGACGCCGACACCACGACCGACGAGGTCTCCGCGGAGATCGCCCGTTCCTGGCTGCTCGTCAACGCGACGAAGACCGAGACGTTCGACGCCGCAGCTGCGTCGAGGGCCGACCAGGTCATCCTCGACATCGAAGACGCCGTCGACCCGGCCGCCAAACCCACCGCCCGTGGCGATGTCGCCGACTGGCTGCAGGGCGGCGGGAGCGCCTGGGTGCGCATCAACGACCGCACGACCGACTTCTGGTCGGGCGATGTGGATGCTCTGAAGGGCGTCCCCGGACTCCGCGGCGTCATGCTCGCCAAAGCCGAATCCGGCGCGCACGTGACCGAGACCTTCGACCGCCTCGGCGGCAGCACCCCCGTCATCGCGCTGATCGAGTCGGCGCTCGGCATCGAGGAGGCGCGCTCCATCGCCGAGGCGCGCGGGGCGTTCCGGCTCGCGTTCGGGAGCGGTGACTACCGCCGCGACACCGGCACCGGCGCCGACGACCTCGCGATGGCGTACCCGCGCTCCCGCCTCGTGGTGGCCAGCCGCATCGGCAAGCTCCCGGGCCCGATCGACGGGCCGACCGTCGGCTCGAGCCACCCGGTGCTCCGCGAGCAGTCGGCGCTCGCCGTGACCCTGGGCCTCACGGGCAAGCTCTGCCTCGACGTCGAACAGCTGCCGGTGATCAACGAGGTCATCAGCCCGACCCGCTCGGACGCCACCTGGGCCCGCGACTTCCTCGCCGACTTCGAGTCGCGTGGGCGGGTCATCCGTGACGGCAGCGACCTGCCGCGCCTCGGCCGTGCGCAGAAGATCGACAAGCTGGCGCAGGCGTTCGGCATCCGCCCGCTCTAGCCCTCGAGGGCGGAGCGCCGCTCATCGGCCTGCCGGGCGGTGCGGGAATGGATGGATGCCCGCCGACGCTGTAGGAAGGGTGAACATCCGCCTCTACACCTCGTCGTTCTGCGGAGCCTGCAGCCAGGCACGTGTCGTCGTCGACCAGGCCGCCGCGCTGGTGGGTGCCGCCCGCGTGACCGAGGTCAACGTCGCGTTCCACCCGGATGACGCGGAGCGTGCTGCCATCGCAGCGACTCCGACGATCGTGCTGGAGAACGCCGCGGGCACCGAGGTCTTCCGCGCGGAGGGCGTGCCGACCCTCCACCAGGTTCTCGCAGCCCTGGCCCTCGCCGTCTGAGCTGTGGCCGGGCGGGCGGGTCAGCGGGCGTAGCTGACGAAGCGGTACCGGATGCCCGTGCGGGACTCCAGCCAGGGGGTCGATGCGGCGCGGAGCCAGGACGCGTCGATCGCCGGAGCGAAGGTGTCGCCCTTGATGCCGAGGTCGAGCTCGGTGACCTCGAGCCGGGTCGCGAGCTGAGACGCCGCCGCCAGCCGGTAGAGCTCGCCGCCGCCGATCACCCACAGCGTCGCCCCGTCGCCCGCCTCCGTTCGACCGGCGGAGCCGCCACGCGCGGAGCCGCCACGCGCGGCGCCGCCACTGGCCGCCCCGCCCCCGGCCGCCCCGGCCGCCGCTACGGCTGCGTCGAGCGTCGCCACCCGCTCGGCGCCCTCCGCCGCCCAGGCGGCGTTCCGCGTCAGCACGAGGTTGCGCCGCCCCGGCAGCGGGCGGAACCGCTCCGGCAGCGACTCCCAGGTGCGCCGCCCCATGACGACGGTCGCGCCCCTGTCGGACGCACCCCTGCCGGCCGCGCCCCTGTCGGCCGCACCCCTGCCGGACGCACCCCTGCCGGCCGCGCCCCTGTCTGCCGTGCCCGCGTGAGCGCCCGCATCGCCGGACGTCAGCTCGCGGAAGTGTGCCAGATCCTCCGGCAGATGCCACGGCATGGCCCCGTCGTACCCGATGATGCCGCCCCGCGCCTCGGCCCAGATGAGCGCGAGGCTCACGCGGGCATCCGGAGCCGTCGGCCCCCGCCGCGCTGCACAACCGCGAGCATCCTCACACCGCCACGGGCGCTTTGATCGCCGGGTGGTGCTGGTAGTCGACCACCTCGAGATCGTCGTACGTGTAGTCGAAGATGCTCTCCGGCACCCGGGCGAGCGACAGGGTGGGGAGGGGGAACGGCTCGCGCGTGAGTTGCTCGGCGACCTGTTCGCGGTGGTTGTCGTAGATGTGGCAGTCGCCGCCGGTCCAGACGAAGTCGCCGACCTCGAGCCCGGTCTGCGCGGCAACGAGGTGGGTCAGCAGCGCGTACGAGGCGATGTTGAACGGAACACCGAGGAAGAGGTCGGCGCTCCGCTGGTAGAGCTGGCAGGAGAGCCGGCCGTCGGCGACGTAGAACTGGAAGAACGCGTGGCAGGGCGCGAGGGCCATCTGCGGGATCTCGGCGACGTTCCAGGCCGACACGATCATCCGCCGTGAATCCGGATCGGTCCTGATGGTGTTGATGACCTGGCTGATCTGGTCGATGTGCTCGCCCGTGGGCGATGGCCACGACCGCCACTGCACCCCGTAGACCGGCCCGAGCTCCCCGTCGGCGTCGGCCCACTCGTCCCAGATGGTCACCCCGGCGTCTTTCAGGAACCGGATGTTCGATTCGCCCCGCAGGAACCAGAGCAACTCGTACGCGATCGACTTGAAGTGCACGCGCTTCGTTGTGATCAGCGGGAATCCCTCGCGGAGATCGAACCGCAACTGGGCGCCGAAGACGCTCGTGGTGCCCGTTCCGGTGCGATCGGATTTGGCGACGCCGGTCGCCAGCGTGTGGCGAAGCAGATCTTCATAGGGAGTACTCAGCGACGTATTCATCGCGACCAGCTTATTTGACGCGGGGCGGGAGTAGCGTTTGAGCATGCCAACGAAAATCACCGTGATCTATGACAATCCGACCGACCCCGAGGCCTTCGAGGCCGCCTACGCCGATGGTCACGTCGCGCTGGCGAAGAAGCTCCCCGGCATCACCCGCTTCGAGAGCTCGAAGGTGTGGCCGAAGGAGGACGGTTCGGCCACTCCGGCCTACCGGATGCTCGACCTCTACTTCGACGACTACGACGCCGCCAGCGCGGCCGTCGCCACGGCTGAGGCGGGCGAACTGTTCCCGTCGGTCTTCGGTCTCGCGACCGGTGGCGTGCGCATCCTGTTCTCCGACATCGAAGAGGGCTGAGCCATGACGGAGCTGCACGAAACCCCCCTGAATGACATCCCGATCGCGACGACGACAGGCACGGAGACCTCGCTCGCCGAGTTCGACGGCAAGGTGAAGCTGATCGTGAACGTGGCGTCGCGCTGCGGGCTCGCCCCGCAGTACGAGAAGCTGGAGCAGCTGCAGAAGACCTACGGCGAGCGCGGCTTCACCGTGCTCGGGTTCCCGAGCAACCAGTTCCTGCAGGAGCTCGGCTCGGCCGAGGCGATCAGCGAGTACTGTTCGACGACCTGGGGCATCACCTTCCCGATCTTCGAGAAGATCAAGGTCAACGGCCGGAGTGAGCACCCGCTCTACACCGAGTTGAAGAAGGCGACCGACGCCGAAGGCAAGGCGGGCAAGGTGAAGTGGAACTTCGAGAAGTTCGTCGTCACCCCCGACGGCTCGGTGCACCGGTTCCGTCCGCGCACCGAACCGGATGACCCGGCCATCGTCTCGCTCATCGAGAGTTCACTGCCCGAGGCCTGAGCCTCCACCGCTGGGGGCCGTCCGGCCGAGCGGCCCCCGCTCAGCCTGCCGAGCCCCGCACCACCAGCTCGGTCGGCAGCACGGTGACCCGCGGAACGTCGCGCTGTTCGATCACCCGCACCAGCACCTCCGCCATCTTCGCCCCCATCTCGTTGGACGGCTGCCGCACGGTGGTAAGCGGAGGTGTGGCGGTGGCGCCGTAGAAGTTGTCGTCGAATCCGACGACGGCGATGTTGGCGGGGATCGCCAGCCCGCGCTCATGGAGCACGGAGTAGACCCCCGCAGCCATCTGGTCGTTCGCCACGAAGAGAGCGTCGAGCGGGCGGCCACGGTCGAGCATCCGGATCATCGCGGCCGCACCCGACTCGGGTGTGAAGTCTCCGCACTCGACCAGGGTGGAGTCGAGGCCCTCGGCATCCAGGGCATCGCGCCAGCCGGCGAGGCGGTCAAGGCCCGGCGGCATGTCCTGGGGACCGGCGATCGTGCCGTGCTGCCGGAGCCCGCGCCCGAGCAGGTGCTCGGTCGCCGCACGCGCCCCGCCGTAGTTGTCGACGTCGACGTAGTAGGTCAGGGCGCCGCCCGCTGCGAGCGGCCTCCCGCCGAACACGACCGGGAGCGTGCGGCTCACCTCGCCCAGGGAGTGGTCGCCGCTGTGGTGCGAGACCACGAGGGCCCCGTCGACGTTGCCGCCGAGCAGGTAGCGCTGGGTCTTCTCGGGGGTGTCGTCGGAGGCGATCAGCATGGTCAGGGTGTAGTCGGTGTCGGCGAGGTGGAGGGCGATGCCCTGGGTCACGCTGGCCAGGAACGGGTCCGAGAACAGCTTCGCGGTCGACTCCGGCATCACGAGCGCGATCGTGCGGGTGCGGCGGCTGGCCAGGGTGCGGGCGGCCCGGTTGGGCACGTAGTTGAGCGACGCGATCGCCTCGTTCACCCGTTCGACCACACGGACCGACACCTTGGGGGAGTTGTTGACGACCCGCGAGACGGTGGCCCGTGAGACCCCCGCGAGGGCGGCCACCATTTCGAGGGTGGGTGAACCTCCCCGCTGATCGCTCACGGCCCGCCTTCCCTCGTTGGTCTGCCCCCCCAGTGTAAGGCGACGGCGATTCGCCGGAGGCGATGCGGTACGGCCCCGCATCCTGCAACACTGGGTCGATGCAGCAGACACATTCCGCTCCTGAGGTGACCGAAGGCGACAGGTCGCCGCGTTTCCCCCGCCTGCGGGAGCTGGTGAGCCACCGCCGCGGATTCTCGGACAGCGAGAAGACCGCGGCCGCCCTGCTGCTCGTCGCGACCGTGCTCGCGCTGGTCTGGGCGAACCTCCCGCTCGGCAGCTCGTACGACGACTTCTGGCACTCGACCGTCTCGCTGCAGGTCGGCACGAACACTCTCGGACTCGACTTCCGGTCGCTCGTCAACGAGGGGCTCATGACCCTCTTCTTCTTCGTCGTCGGGCTCGAGGTGAAACGCGAGTTCGCCCTCGGTGAGCTCAGCACCTGGTCGCGGGCCGTGGTGCCGGTCAGCGCCGCGATCGCCGGTCTCGCCATCCCCGCCGTGATCTTCCTGCTCATCAACGGCAGCGGGGAGTCGAGCCACGCCTGGGGCGTCGTGATCTCAAGCGACACGGCCTTCCTCCTCGGCGCGCTCGCGATCGTCGGGCCACGCCTGCCCGGTCACCTCCGCACCTTCCTGCTCGCCCTCGCGGTGGTCGACGACATCGGTGCGCTCGCCGTGATCGCGATCTTCTACACCGACGAGGTGCACATCATCCCCCTGATCGTCGCCGCCGTGGCGCTCGTCGGCATCTGGGCGATGCGATACGTGACCGTCGCGCAGGGTCCGCTCTACGTCGTGCTCTCGATCGCCGTCTGGGTCGCCCTGCTCGCGTCGGGAGTGCAGCCGACGCTCGGGGGAGTGGCGATCGCGCTGCTCATCCCGGTCTACGCCCCGAGACGCCGGGAGGTCGAGCGTGCCGCGGAGCTCAGCCGCGCGTTCCGCCAGTCGCCCAACCCGGTCTACGCGCAGGCGGCCGTGCGCGGCCTGCTGAACTCGGTCTCGGTGAACGACCGTCTGCATACGCTCTACATCCCGTACACGAGCTACCTCATCCTGCCGGTGTTCGCGCTGGCCAACGCCGGGGTGCATCTCAGCCCGGAGACGCTCGGCGCGGCCATCCGTTCGCCCCTCACCTGGGGCGTGGTCGCGGGCCTCGTGGTCGGCAAGCTGGTGGGGATCACCGGCATCACCGCGCTGATCCGCGCCATGAAGCTCGGCGTTCTCGCACCCGGGTTGACGCTCGGCCGGGTCGGCGGCGGCGCTGCGCTCTCGGGCATCGGCTTCACGATCTCCCTGTTCATCATCGACCTCGCCATCGATGACCCGCAGTTGCAGGACGAAGCGCGCGTCGGCGTGCTCGCCGCGTCGCTGATCGCCTTCCTGCTGGGCTGGGCGGTCTTCCGCATCGTCGACCGGGTACAGCCCCCGTCGCGCATGAGCCTCGTGCTCGCCCGCGACGTCGACCCCGCCCGCGACCACATCAGAGGGCCGGTGGATGCTCCGCTCACGCTCGTCGAATACGGAGACTTCGAGTGCCCGTTCTGTTCGCGCGCCACGGGGTCGATCGACGAGGTGCGGGCGCACTTCGGCGACAGTCTGCGCTATGTCTGGCGTCACCTGCCCCTCACCCGCGTGCATCCACACGCCCTGCTCGCGGCGCGGGCGAGCGAGGCGGCGGCGAACCAGGGGAAGTTCTTCGAGCTGGCCCCCTTGATGTTCGGCCACCAGGACGCCCTCGAACTCGACGACCTGCTGGGCTACGCGGCCTCGCTCGACCTCGACCTCGACCGTTTCGAGGAGGACATGCGCTCGAGCGAAGTCGTCAGCCGGGTGCGCGACGACGCGATCGACGCCGAGCTGATGGACGTGCACTCCACGCCGACGTTCTTCATCTGCGGCAAACGGCACTCGGGGCCGTACGATGCGGCGACGCTGATCCGGGAGCTGTACGAGTCGGGGCAGGCGTCCGCGCCTGCGCCGGGCGGGCCGGGCTCCGGGGGTTCGACCCCTCAGAACGCTGGCTTAGGCTAGAAGCATCCGATCGCCACCAGGAGCAGCGAGGAGCGCGTGTGAACAGGATGACCGGAATGCAGATTCGGCATTCGATCGTCAACGGTTCGGCGGCAGAGGTCGCGAACATCGTGCTTCCCTCCGACTTCGTCGAGCTCGACTGGGAGAACCTCGACTTCCTCGGCTGGCGGGACTCGCACTCGCCGCACCTCGGGTACATCGTGCGCTGGGACGGTGACGAGCCGGTCGGCATCATCGTGCGGGAGGCCGACGGCCCGCTCTCCCGGCGCCGCATGATGATGTGCCAGTTGTGCCGTGCCACCCACACGGAGCACGGCGTCTCCCTGTTCAGCGCGAAACGCGCGGGGGAGGCGGGTCTCGCCGGCAACACGGTCGGCACATACATCTGCGCGAACCTCGGCTGCTCGGCCAACATCCGCGTGGAGGTGCCGCACGCCTCGTACTACTCGGACCCCGAGAGCGTGCTCGCCCAGAAGGTCGAGGGGCTCGAGTCGCGGGTGAGCGGCTTCCTCCGCGACGTGATGCGCCCGCTGGACTGAGCCGCGCTCGCCGTGCGGTGCGGCGGCGGGCTACAGGCCGGCGGTGCCGAAAAGTAGCCCGAGCAGGTAGGTGACGAGCGCGGCGCCGTAGCCGATCGCGAGCTGGCGGAGGGCCCGTCGGAGGGGCGGCCCGCCCGAGAGGATGCCCACGACCGCGCCCGTGCCGAGCAGGGCGATGCCCACCAGGACGGCCGCGACGATGAGCGCGGGGAGGCCCTGCAGCCCGAAGAGATAGGGGAGCACCGGGATGATCGCGCCCGACGCGAAGAAGCAGAAGCTCGAGACGGCGGCGCTGAGGCCCGTGCCGACGGCTTCGTGCTCGTCGACCTCCTCGTGGGCGGCCGGGTCGGCGATGCTGGCGGTGCCGGCCGGGTCGGCGGTGCTGCCGGTACCGCCGGTGCTGCGGGGGTCGTCGGCGCTGCTGTTGGCGGTGGCCGGGTCGAGCGGGTCGCCCGCAGGCACGTCGGCCGCGACATCCGGCGCCGCCTTCGCGAGGGACGGGAGAACGATGGCCCCCGTCATCACGGCGTGCCCGCGGAGCACCTCCGTGGCGTGTGCCTCGGCCTCCTCGACGCTCATGCCTCGCGCCCGGTAGACCAGCGCGAGTTCATTCGCGTCGACGTCGAGGTGCGGCACCGCGCGGGTGGCCTCGGGGTTCGGAGTGGAGGCTTCGAGCAGCTCCCGTTGCGACCGCACCGACACGTACTCGCCGGCCCCCATCGAGAGGGCGCCCGCGAGCAGCCCGGCGAGTCCCGTGACGAGCACGACCGCATTCGGCACGCCGCTCGCCGAGATGCCGATCACGAGCGCGAGGTTCGAGACGAGGCCGTCGTTCGCTCCGAAGACGGCGGCGCGGAACGTGCCCGAGAGGCGGTTGCGGCCGCGGGCGGCGAGTCCGCGCACCACCTCGGCGTGCACCTGTTCATCCGCCGCCATCGCGGGCGTCGCATCCGAGTCGTTCGCGTACGGCGAGCGGGACTCCGCGCGCTGCGCGAGCGCCAGCACGAAGACCGAGCCGAACCGCCGGGCCAGGAACCCGAGGATGCGCGTGCGGAGGTCACCGCGATGCGTGCTGCCGATGTTGTCGCCGAGGAGCGCGCGCCAGTGCGCCTCGTGCCGCACCTCGGCTTCGGCGAGGGCGAGCAGGATGGCGCGTTCCTCACCCGTGCGCCGCTCGGCCAGGTCGCGGTAGACGGCGGCCTCGGCGCGTTCGTCGGCCAGGTACTGCCGCCAGCGCCGGATGTCGGATGCGCGCGGCTTGGCGGCGGCCGCCGGGCTGCTGGCGCGGGTCGCCGGGTCAAAACTCATGCTCCCATTATCCCGGGGAGCCGGCTCCGCCCGTGCGGGGCGCCGCTCAGCGCGGCTTCGGCGCGATCGAGTTCGGGTTCGTGCGCGCGTGGCGCTCGGCCCGCTCCTTCTGCGCGGCCTTCTCGGCGCGCTCCGTCTTGATGCGGGCGTTCTCCTCCATCACACCGGCCTGGCGGGCACGTTCGACGACGAGCCACTCCGGCGGAGCCTCCAGCAGCGCCTTGATCTCCGGCGTCGTGAACGCGTCGTCGACGCCCCCACGGGTGAGGCCCGAGATCGAGACGCCGAGCTTCCGCGCGACCTCCTGACGCGGGAACGGTCCGTTCAGTCGCAGCTCCACCAGCCACTCCGGTGGCGTCTCGAGCAACGTGTTCAGTTCGGCGCGCGTCACGTCGCCCTCCTGGAACTCGGCCGGCGCGGCGGGGAGGTAGATTCCCAGTTTCTTCGCCGCGGTGGCGGGCTTCATGGTCTGGGGTGATTTCGCGGGCGTCATGAGGCCAGCGTATCCTGACCAGTGTTGTTGGCGGATGATCGGGGCGTGACCATGACGAACGAGCACTCCGGCGAGTCCGCCGCCGCTCCGGTGACGGAGCCCGCCGCCCCGGGCATCCGGCCGTTCAGCATCGCCTTCGCCGCCGGCGTCACCGTCACGAAGTGGACGCGGCTGTGGGCCGAACGCCGCCCCGGGACGCCGCTCGAGGTCTTCCGCGCGGAGGCCGATCAGCAGGTCGCGGTGCTGCACGAGCGCTCCGCCGACGTCAGTTTCGTTCGCCTGCCTGTCGAACAGCAGGGGCTCAGTGTCATCACCCTCTACAGCGAGGTGCAGGTCGTCGTCGTGCCGAAAGACCACCCCGCGTCGGTGTTCGACGCTGTCACCGTGGCCGACCTCGCCGACGAGCACCTGCTGCAAGATCCTGACCTGGTGCCGGAATGGCGCGACGTCGCCGCGGAGATCGTCGACGGTTCGCGGAGGCCGCTGCGCGGCATCCAGAGCATCGACGACGCCGTCGAACAGGTGGCGGCGGGTGTCGGCATCCTGATTGTGCCGCAGGCCATCGCCCGGCTTTCCAGTCGCAAAGACGTGGTCTACCGGCCGGTGACGGATGTCGCGGAGACCCGGATCGCGCTGGCCTGGCTGTCCGAGGAGACCACCGCCGACATCGAGGAGTTCGTCGGCATCGTGCGGGGGCGTTCGGCGTCGAGTTCACGGGCCCCGTCGCGGGAGGCCGAGGAGACGGCCCCGGATGCCCGGGTGAAGAAGCTCGGACCGGTGGCCAAGGCGAAAGCCAAAGCGCGGGCCGCGGCCGAGGCGGAGGCCGCGTCGGCCAAGCGTGCCGGCGTGAAGAAGCCTGCTGCGACGCAGGCCGCCCGCAAGAAGAAGCAGTCGGACGCCGCCAATGCCGCCCAGGCGCGGAGGCGTAAGTTCGGTGGGAAGCGCTGAACGAAAGGCAGGCCATGAAAGCCGTTGTTTACTCCCGCACGGGCGGGCCAGAGGTGTTGGAGTTCGTCAACAGGGAGCTCCCGGCGGTCGAAGCAGGCGAGGTGCGCGTGCGGATCGCGGTGTCGGGTGTCAACCCAACAGACTGGAAGTCACGCTCGGGAGCCGCGGGCGGTTCGGGCGCAGCGGTGGAGGTCGACCCCGAGCAGGTGCCCAACCAGGACGGCGCCGGTGTCGTCGACGCCATCGGTCTGGGTGTGACGCGCTTCGCGGTGGGCGACCGGGTGTGGCTGCGGGATTCCGCGTTCCAGCGCCCGACCGGCACGGCGGCCGAGTACACCGTGCTGCCCGACCATCTCGTGAATCCGCTGCCCGACGGGGTCTCCTTCGACGTCGGGGCGTCGCTCGGCATTCCGGCCCTGACCGCACACCGGGCGCTCACGGCGCGGGAGTCGGGCCCGGCGCGGCTTTCGCCGGGCTCGCTGGTCGGTACGACGGTGCTGGTGACCGGTGGCGCGGGGGCGGTCGGCCACGCCGCCATCCAACTCGCCGTCTGGGCCGGAGCGACGGTGATCACCACCGTGAGCAGCGCCAGGAAGGCTGACCTGGCCGCGGCGGCCGGTGCCCACCACATCGTGAACTACCGCAGCGAAGACGTCGTCGCCCGGGTGAAGGAGATCGCCCCGCGCGGCGTCGAGATCGTGGTCGAGGTGAATCCGCTCGCGAACATCGCCGACGACATCGCCGTCATCACCCGGGGCGGCACGGTCGCCATCTACGTTGCCGACGAGCCGGATGAGATCCCGGTGCCGGCCCGCGCGAGCATGGTGAAGAACGTGCGCCTGCAGTTCGTGCTCACCTACACGACGAGCGAGGTCGAGAAGGCCAATGCGGTCGCGGCGGTGACGGCTGCGGCGGCAGCCGGCGCGCTCGAGGTCGACGACGACCACGGCCTGCCGCTCACCCGGTTCACTCTCGCCGAGACCGCGGCGGCACATGAGGCGGTCGAGGGCGGCGCGGTCGGCAAGGTGCTCATCGACGTGGCCGGGCTGTGAGCGAGCCCGGCTGGGTCGCCCATGCCATCCTCTGGCAGGTCTACCCGCTCGGGTTCACGGGCGCTCCGGTCTCGGTCGAGGCTCAGGATGCCGTACCCTCCCATGGCGCAGACGGCACCCATTCGCTCGACCGTCTGGTGGGCTGGCTCGACTACGCCGTCGAACTGGGCATGTCGGGCATCCTTCTCGGCCCGATCTTCGCCTCGGAGACCCACGGCTACGACACGGTCGACTACTTCCGGCTCGACCCGCGGCTTGCCGGCCCATCGGGCGAGGACAGCTTCGACGTGCTCATCCGGGAGGCGCACCACCGCGGGCTCCGCGTGGTGCTCGACGGCGTGTTCAACCATGTCGGACGGAGCTTCGAACCGTTCCGCCGGGCACTGGCGGAGGGTCCGGCGGCGCCGGAATTCGGGTGGTTCCGGGCGATCGGCGACCCGTCGCACCAACGGTTCGAGAACTTCGAGGGCCATGACGCCCTCGTACTGCTGAACCACGACGAGCCCGCTGTGGTCGATCTCGTCGCAGAGGTCATGACCCACTGGCTCGGGCGCGGAGCCGACGGCTGGCGTCTCGACGCCGCGTACGCCGTCCCTCCGGCGTTCTGGGCGAGCGTTCTGCCGCGGGTCAGGTCCGAGCATCCGGAGGCCTTCGTCTTCGGCGAGGTGATCCACGGCGACTACCCGGGAATCGTGCGGGAGTCGACGTTCGACTCGCTGACCCAGTACGAACTGTGGAAGGCGATCTGGAGCGCGGTCTCCGATGCGAACTTCTGGGAGCTCAGCGCGGCACTCGAACGCCACAACGGATTCCTGCAGAGCTTCGTTCCGGTGACGTTCGTCGGCAACCACGACGTGAACCGGCTCGCGACCTCGATCGCCGACGAGCGCCACCGCGCGCACGCCCTCGTCGTGCTGATGACCGCCGGCGGCACGCCCACGGTCTACTACGGCGACGAGCAGGGCCTCGCGGCCGCGAAGGAGGAACGCGAGGGCGGCGACGACGCGATCCGGCCCGAATTCGATGCGGCGGGTCCGGATGCCCTGCCGCCCGGCGGCTGGCCGGTCTACCACCTGCACCAGAACCTCATCGGCCTGCGCCGCCGGAACCCCTGGCTGCACACCGCCCGCACGACGAACATCACCCTGACGAACGAGTTCTTCGCCTACGAGGTGTCCGCGGCGACGGGCGCAGCTGATGAGGGGGCTGGAGCCCAGCGGCTCATCGTGATGCTGAACCTCGCCGACTCCGACTACACGCAGACGCTCCCGGGCGCCTGCAGCGTGGTCGCCGGATCCGCTGCCTGGGCCGTGGTGGCGGGAACCTCCACCGTGGTGACCGTGCCGCCGCACGGCTGGGTCGTCATTCAGCCGGGCTGAGCCGGGGCGCCCCGCGCGGGAACCCGCGTCGGCCGAGCACCATGAGCGCGAACCCGATGGCGACGAAGACCAGGGCGACGGCGGGCAGGGCTCCGATGCCGGCACTCGCGAACACCACTCCGCCGAGGGCGGCGCCGAGGGTGATGCCGATGTTCGATGCCATGTTGATCACCGCTCCGACGATGTCGGGCGGTGCGCCGTGCGTGCGGATGGCTGAGGTCATGAAGAGGGAGGGGAGGGCTCCGAGCGTGAGCACCCAGAAGCTGGCGATCACCAGAACCGCCACGAGCCCGGCGCCCCCGGCCGAGACGCCCGCTCCGCCCGCTCCCAGAATGACCGGCACCATCACCGCCAGCGCTGCGAGGCTGGCCATCAGCACCACGGTCAGAGTGAGGACGATTCGCCGGGGGTACCTGTCGACGAACAGCCCCGCTGTCCAGAGACCGAGGATTCCGGCCGCTCCGAAGAGCAGCAGGGTCGGCCCGAGCAGGTCCAGCTGCACACCGACGGCGAGCACCAGCGGTGTCACGAACGTGTAGAGCGTGAAGTGCCCGAGGTACACCGCACTGTTCGCACCGGCCACCGTGACGAGTCCGCGGCGCCACCACGTCCGGAGAGAACTCCGTGCGTGAAGCGGATTGCCCGGCGCGGAGGGCAGCAGCACGACGGCGAGGCCGCCGAGCAGCAGGGTCATTGTTCCGACGGCGACGAACGCTGTCGGCCACCCGAAGGTGGTGCCCACCGAGGTGGCAAGAGGCAGGCCCAGGATGCTGCCGAGAGAGGAACCTGCGTAGACCGTGGCCAGCGCGCGCCCCACGAGGTGCGGGGGCACGAGGTGGGACGCGTAGGCGGTGACGACCGAGAAGAACAGGGCGTGTGCCAGCCCTCCGACCCCCCTCCCGACGACGGCCAGCGCGAACGACGGCGCCACGGCGATCACGAGGTTGCTGACGGCGTACGCCAGCAGAGTGCCGACGAGCAGGCGCTTCCGCGGCATCCGTGTCGTGGCGAAGGTCACAGGCAGGGCCAGCACCGTCACAGCGAGCGCGTACACCGACACCATCAGCCCGAGTGTTGACTCGTCGACTCCGAACGAGGAGCTCATCGGCGTGAGAAGACCGATGGGCAGCAGCTCCGTCGTGATCGCCGCGAACGTGGCGAGCGTCAGCAGGATGAGCCCCGGCCAGGCGTGCCTCGGGATCCTCGGCCTGCTCGTCACGCTCACGTGTGCAACCCGAACGACACCGAACTGTTGGCGGGGGTGAAATGGCTGACACCGTGGGCAACACCGTGACCGGTCTGGTCGAACATCGTCGAGACCACCCGCAGCAGCTTCTCGCCCGTGACGACGCCGAGTGCGTCGGCTACCGCGGCGGGTGCAGGTTGCACCGAGACGACGAGGTCGTTGCGTTCGAGCGAGAGGTCGTACGCTCCGCAGAGATAACCGTAGAGCGAGTCCTGCTCGAAGTCCTGGTCGAGGGCCCCGGGGAAACGCCCGTGTGGAACGATCGTCTCGACGAGGTGGTGCAGGGTGCCGTTCACGAACCGGAGTCGTGCGAGTGCGACCACCTGGTCGGTGGACGCGAGCCCCAGCGCGGCCGCCGCGGCATCGTCGGCGAGGGATGCGCTCACCGATACCAGACGCTGGCTGAGCACCCTCGTGGTGACGGTGTGCCCCTCGGCCGTCTGCCGCGCGTGGAAGCCCGAGATCGCGCCTCCGAAACGCTCGCGATAGCGGTTGCGTTGGAGCGGCTCGAGAACGAAGGTGCCGCGGCCGTGCTGTCGCGTGAGGTAGCGCTCGAACACGAGATCGTCGACAGCATGCCGGAGCGTGATCCGGCTCACGCCGTATTCGGCGCACAGGGCAGGCTCCGCGGGGAGCAGCGTTCCCGCGGCCAGGCCGCTCACGCGGGCGCGCAGCTGTTCACGAACGGCGACGTATTTGGCGGTGGTCACGGGGCCCGGGGTCTTTCTCTCACTCGTCAGTCTGGTGCGGGAGTCAAGTCGTCTCAGGCCAGTATGACGACTCCGGCCGGAGGCTAGCGTCGGGGACACCGCGTCGACGGTTGTCGGTGCGTCCCCGATGAAGTGGAGTCGTCATGACACATCCCGACCGTCCAGGTGCCGTCGAAAGCCCCGACCGCCCCGGCCTCAGCGACCTCGACAGGCGCGCCATCACCACGGCACGGGTGCTGGCCATGGATTCCGTGGAGCGGGCCGGTTCCGGGCATCCGGGCACGGCCATCGCCCTCGCGCCGGTGGCGCACCTCCTGTTCCAGAAGCACCTCCGCCACGCTCCCGGGCAGCCCGACTGGGTCGGGCCGCGACCGATTCGTGCTCTCCTGCGGCCACGCGAGCATCCTGCTCTACACGCAGCTCTTCCTGACGGGCTACGGGCTCGACATCGACGACCTCAGGACCTTCCGTGCTCACGAGTCACGCACCCCCGGGCATCCGGAGTTCGGGCACACGCCCGGCGTCGAGACGACGACCGGCCCGCTCGGCCAGGGATTCGCGACCGCCGTCGGCATGGCCATGGCGATGAAACACGAGAAGGGTCTCTACGACCCCGACCAGGACGAGTCGGTCTTCGACCGCACGGTGTGGGTGCTCTGCTCAGACGGCGATGTGCAGGAGGGCATCTCGTATGAGGCGGGAGCGCTCGCGGGCCGCCACCAGCTCGACAATCTCGTCGTGGTCTACGACGACAACGACATCCAGATCGAGGGAAACGCGACCCTGGTGACGAGCGAGGACACGGCCGCGAGATTCCGGGCCCAGGGCTGGAATGTCGTCACGGTGCCGCTCTCCGAGACGGGGGAGGTCGACACCGAGCGGCTCGACCGGGAGATGGCGGCTGCCGTGGCGTACCGGGGCCGGCCCAGCCTGATCATCCTGAAGTCGGTCATCGCGTGGCCTGCGCCGCACGCCCAGAACACCTCTGCCTCGCACGGATCGCCTCTGGGCGCGGCCGAGGTCGCCGCCACCCGCTCGGCGCTCGGCTCGACGAACGAGCCATTCGACGTGAACGCCGAGGTTCTCGCTTTCACACGGGAGGCGAGCGCCCGTGGCGACCTGCTGGTCGAGGAATGGAATGCGCGCCGCGCCGCCTACGATCTCACGCAGCCCGAGCTGTCGGCCGAATGGTCCCGGGCGATGGCGAGGGAACTGCCGGCCGACCTCGAGGCCTCGCTGCCTGTCTTCGCGCCGGGCGAGACCCTGGCCACCCGTGCGGCCTCGGGCCGAGTCATCCAGTCGCTGGCCGCCGTACTGCCCGAACTCTGGGGCGGGTCGGCCGATCTCGCTGAGCCCAACCGCACGACCATCGACGGTGGTGGTTCCTTCCTGCCGGAGGAGGGCGAGACCACCGGCAGAGCCGGGCGGAACGTGCACTGGGGCGTGCGGGAGCATGCGATGGGTGCCGCCATGAACGGCATCTCGCTGGTCGACGGATCGCGCTTCTTCGCGGGGACCTTCCTCGTCTTCAGCGACTACCAGCGCGAGGCCGTTCGTCTGGCCGCCCTGATGCAGCTGCCGGTGGTCTACCTCTGGTCGCATGACTCGGTTGCGCTCGGCAGCGACGGACCCACCCACCAGCCGATCGAGCACCTCGCGAGCCTCCGGGCCATGCCGGGCTTCGCGGTCGTGCGCCCGTCGGATGCCGCGGAGACGGCGGCGGCCTGGCTCACGGTTCTGCAGAAGGCGGGGCCTGCGGGCATCGTTCTCGGCCGCCAGCCGATCACCGTCGCCGACACCCCGTGGAGCGAGGTGCTCGCCGGGGTCAGGCGGGGTGGTTACGTGGTGCGCGAGGTGGCGGATGCCCGAACACTGCTCATTGCGACGGGAAGCGAAGTCGCCCTGGCGCTCGCGACCGCGGCTGAACTCGACCCGGAGGCGGCCTGGCTCCGGGTGGTGTCGATGCCCTGCAGGGAGTGGTTCGACGAGCAGCCGGCCGAGTACCGGGAATCCGTGCTGCCCGCTGCGATCGCGGCGCGTGTGGTCGTGGAGGCGGCGGCGAGCTTCGGCTGGCACGACATCGCTGGTCCCGCCGGGCGGATCGTCGGAATCGATGTGTTCGGACTCTCTGCGCCGCCGGAGGAGGCCCTCATCGCGCGCGGAATGACGGTGGAACGGGTCGCCGCTGCTGTGCGGGAGACGAACGCGACCGTCGGAGACGGCGTCCTGGCCTCCGTCTGAGAGTGAGACGAAGGGGCCGGGCCACCTGATGTGACCCGGCCCCTCCGTCGTTCACGGTGTCACAGCGAGGCGGTCACGCCCCAGCTCGCCTCCCAGCTCTCGCCGGGCTCGAGCCAGGTGAGTCCGATGCCGTTGTTGAGGGCATTCACGGCGGCGGTCTGGGGTTCGATCGCGATGGCGTCGACCAGCAGGCGGTGCTCGTCGAGAAAGACGTCGGTGGTGCAGATCACGGTGTGCCCGAACGACTCGTCGCCCCAGACGGTGACGGAACGACCATCCGGTGCCGTGAGCATCGTGGAGGTGCGTTCGTCGCTGTACCTCTGATCGGTGAAACAGTCGTCGAGTTCGACGTCGCCCACCTTCACTCCCCGGCGGAGGTCGAAGTCTCCCGAGACCGGAACAGGACGCAGCGGCAGCTTGCGGGAGTCGTTGACATAGACCGTCTCGGCGGAACAGCTGAGCACAAGCTCAGAGGTCGGCACCTCCCCGATCCTGAAGTACGCGTGCGAACCGACCGCGACGGGGGCGCGGAGGGCGCCGCGGTTCTCGAAGGTGTGCGTGACGTGCAGCCCGTCCCGCCCCAGCGTGTAGGTCACGGTCGTGTCGACGACGAACGGATAGCCGGGGTGGGCGAAGATCGTCGCGCCGAGCGTGATCGACGATGCGCTGTGTGCAAGGAGGCGGTAGGGCGTGTTCTTCAGAAGTCCGTGGGAAGCGTTGCCGAACTCGGTGTCCGTGATGTCGAGCTGCTGCTCGTCGCCCTCGTACGTCCAGATGCCGCCGTCGACGCGGTTGGGCCACGGCGACATGATGATGCCCGCGCCTCGCGACGGCGGAGCATCGAGCGGGTAACGCTGCACGATGTCGACATCGTCGACGGTGAAGGAGCGAAGGGATGCCGCGACCTCCGTGACCGTGACGACCGCCCGGCCGAACGAGGTGGTGCCGATGATCTCGTACTGGGCGCCCGTCGGAAGCACGGGACCCTCGGTCGGGCCGGTCACACCAGTCTCAGCACTCGATCGGCGCGCACGGCGGTCGACTCGATCAGCTCGGCGTTCCGCTGGTCGCTGCCGAGCGCCCAGAGCTCCGCCTCCTCATGGCTCTTGCCGTACGCCTCGTGCCGCTTGACCAGCCGTTCGTGGCGAACGCTCTCCAGCGGTGAGAGGAACCAGACCTGGTCGATGCAGGCGCGGGCTGCGGGCCAGGAACCCTGATCGAGCAGGAGGTAGTTCCCCTCCGTCACGATCAGGGGGGTCTGCGGCCGGATCGGCAGCGATGAACCGATCGGTTCCTCGAGGTCGCGGGCGAAGCGCGGGGCGTACACGATCGCGTCGTCTCCGGTCAGCTCCGAGGACTCCTGCGAACGGATGCGCTGCATCAGCGAGGCGTAGCCCGCGGCGTCGAACGTGTCGTTGGCACCCTTACGGTCCCGGCGGCCGAGCGCGAGAAGAACGTCGTTGGCGAGGTGGAAGCCATCCATCGGCACGAGCACGGCGAGTTCGGGTCCGAGTGCGTCCACGACCTGCTCGGCGACGGTGGACTTTCCGGCCCCTGGAGCGCCGGTGAAACCGAGGATGTGGCGTCCGCCAGTGGAGGCGAGGGCACGGGCCTGACGGAAGACGTCTTCGAGCGTGAGCTCCTCGACGGCGGGTTCGATCATCGTGGGACTTCCTGGAGGTCGAGGGTGGGGATCTGGCTGAGCCAGGCGCGCGGCCCGATGTTCGAGCACCGCAGGGCCGCGACGCGGGAAGCACGGCCGATCGCTGAAGCGACGGTCGCCTGCGGGAGCGACTGGAAGTAAGCGTAGGCGCCGTGGAACACGTCGCCCGCACCGAGGGTGTCGACGGGCCGGATGCGCGGAACCGGCACCGCTCCCAGCGCGCCGTCGCTCCACCAGAGCACGTCCCCGCCGCCGTGCGTCGTGGCGACGGTCCGCACTCCACGATCGACGAGAGCAGCAGCCGTCGCATCCGAGTCGGCGGTCCCCGGGACGAGGAAGTCGTTCGAGCAGATCATCGCTGTCGTGAGGGGGAGCAGATCGGCCATGACGGGCTTCCACCGGCCGGCATCCACGACCACGGTGACACCGGCGTCGTGCGCCGCCTCAGCGGCAGCCACGGCGAGAGCCGGATGGTGGCCGTCGATGAGCACCACATCAGAACCGCTGAGCAGGTCAGCGAGATTGCGGGCTGAGGGCGGCCGGACGTCGGCTCCGACGGCATCGATCGACACCACCGAACGATCACCGGTCGACTCCGTCACGGCGACGGCCGAGACGGGCGCCGGGGTGGATCGCTGCGGGTCGACATCGACGACCCGCACCCCGTAGGCCGCCAGATCGGAGCGGATCAGGTCGGCGACCGGATCCGCTCCGAGCGCGGTCACGAGGGTGGCCGTGCCACCGAGCCCGGCGAAGACCACGGCGGCGTTCGCAGCCGGCCCACCGGCCGCGATGAACTGGGCCGTCGCGGTGATCTTCTGGTTGACTCCCGGGTTGGCCGCGACACGGTGCACGACGTCGAGCGTGGCGAGCCCGACGAAGACACCGACGGGCTCGGAGTCTCGTGCGGGCGAGGTGTTAGCGTGCACCGCCGGCACGTTCCGCTTCCGAAGGCTGTTCCGCGCCCGTCATCAGGGCGACGACCTCCGACATGGTGCGCTCTTTCGGATCGATGACACCGGCGCGCTTGCCGAGCCGGTGCACGTGGATCTTGTCGGCGACCTCGAAGACATGCGGCATGTCATGGCTGATCAGCACCACGGGGATGCCGCGGTCACGGATCGAGCGGATCAGGTCGATGACCTGGCCCGACTCCTTGACCCCGAGGGCGGCTGTCGGCTCGTCCATGATGATCACGCCGCGGCCGAACGCCGCAGCGCGTACCACGGCGACACCCTGGCGCTGGCCGCCGGAGAGCGTCTCCACCGCCTGGTTGACCGACTTGATACCGATCTTGAGGTCGGCGAGGTGCCCCGAGGCTTCAGCGCGCATGCGGGGCATGTCGAGGCGGCGGAAGACGCTGCCCATGATTCCCTTCCGGCGCACTTCCCGCCCCAGGAACACATTGGTGGCGATGTCGAGCGCAGGGATCACGGCGAGGTCCTGGTAGACGGTCTCGATGCCGGCAGAGCGGGCATCCCGGGTGTTCCGGAAGTTCACCTTCTCGCCGTTCATCGAGATCTCACCCTGGTCGGGGATGAGAGCGCCCGCCAGAGCCTTGATCAGGCTCGACTTGCCGGCGCCGTTGTCGCCCACGACGGCCAGCACCTCACCCGGGTAGAGATCGAAGTCGGCCCCGTTGATGGCCGTGACGTTGCCGTACTTCTTGACGAGGCCGCGAGCCTGCAGAACGGCGGTTCCTGCTGTGATGGTCATGCTGATCTCCTCCGAGCGAACTGGTCGACCGCGACGGCCACGATGACCAGGATTCCGGTTGCGATGTTCTGGTAGAGGCTGTCGACACCGGCCTGGGTGAGGCCGTTCCGCAGCACTCCGACGATCAGGGTACCGATCAGGGTTCCGATGACGCTTCCCCGGCCGCCGAAGAGACTCGTTCCACCGATCACCACGGCGGTGATCGTGTCGAGGTTCGCCGTCTGGTAGGCGTTCGGGTCGGCATTCGGGATACGACCGAGTGCCGCCCAGGCTGCAACCGCCGCGATCACGCCCGTCGCCAGGTAGACCGAGAAGAGGGTGCGGTTCGACTTGATGCCCGAGAGCTTCGAGGCGGTGATGTTGCCGCCCACGGCGTAGACGTGCTTGCCCCAGGCGGTCTGGGAGAGCGCGTACCAGACGACCAGGTAGACGAGCAGCATCGCGACGACACCGTACGTTGTGGCGAAAGTGCCGATCCTGAACGAGGTACCGAGCAGAGTGAGCACTCCGTCGGGAACCTGGTAGGTCTGCGAACCGGCGAGCAGCCGTGTGGCGGCCTGGATGGCCGTGAACGTGCCGAGCGTCACGATGAACGGTGGAAGCCGCAGCACCGTGACCAACCCGCCGTTGACCGCGCCGAGAACGACACAGACGGCGAACGTCGCGCCCAGGGCGAGGATCGGACCTCCGGCACCTGCGGCCTGCGCCATGACGATCGTGCCGAGCACGGCGACCGAACCGATCGACAGATCGATGCCCGACGTCAGGATGATCAGGGTCTGGCCGACCGCCAGGATTCCAACCACGACCGACTGCTGGAGGATCAGCGAGAGGTTGTAGGGGTTGAGGAACGTCTGGGAGACGATGCTGAAGACGATGATCGCGACGACCAGTGCGGCCAGCGGCCCCAACAGTGGTTCGCGAAGGATTCGGGAGACGCGGGCCCGGGTGAGGTCTCGGCCTCCCAGACCTGCTGTCGTTGCTGAACTCATAGGGTGCACCTCCGTGCGGAACCGGGGCGGATGAACGTGCATCCGCCCCGGGTCGAACCGACATTCTGTGAAAGGGAGCGCTTCAGGTCGCTACGGATGCGACCGGAAGAGGGAGCGAACGGGTTGGCTGGGGATCAGCCCCAGCAGTTGTCCGCACCCCACGTGGTGTCCTTCGAGTCGAGGCCCGAAACCGGCTTGTCGGTGATGAGCTGCGATCCAGTGTCGTTGAATCCGCTCGGCTTGGTGCCGTCGGAGGCGTACTTGACCACGGCGTCGACGCCCTGCTCGGCCATCTTGGCCGGGAACTGCATGACCGTGGCGCCGATGATGCCGGACTTGACGTTCGCCACACCGGTGCAGCTGCCGTCGATCGAGCCGATGGTGACCTGCGCGGTCTTGCCCGCGGCCTTGATGGCCTCGTAGGCTCCGGCGGCGGCGGGCTCATTGATCGTGTAGAGCGCGTTCACGCCGGGAGCACGCTGCAGGAGGTTCTCCATGGCGGTCTGGGCCTTGGTCTGGTCGCCGTTCGTGTTCTCCTGGCCGACGATCTCGGACGAACCCTCAGCGATGCCGAAGCCCTCGAGGAAGCCGTCGTGGCGGAACGTGTCGACGGTGCCGCCCGGGGTTCCGTCGAGCATGACGAGAGCCGGTGCGGTCGAGCCGAGAGTCGCCTTGACCCACTTTCCCTGCGTGACCCCTGCCGCCTTGTTGTCCGTCGCGTACGTGGCGTCGACGGCGTCTTCGGGGTCGGTGGCGGTGTCGAGTGCGATCACGACGACGCCGTTGTCACGGGCCGACTTGATGGCGGTCAGGATGCCCGACGAGGAGTTCGGCGTGATCAGGATGCCCTTCACGCCCTGGCTCACCAGGTTCTCGATGGCTGCGACCTGGCCTTCGTTGTCACCGTCGAAGGCGCCGGCGAGGGCGATCAGCGTTGCGCCGTCCTTCGTGGCCTGGGCCTGGGCTGCTTCACGCAGTTTGACGAAGTAGGGGTTCGAGTCGGTCTTGGTGATGAGGCCGATCTTGACTCCGTCGGCGCTTCCGCCGGTGGAGCTTCCGCTCGAGGATCCGCCGGAGCAACCGGCGAGGGTGAACGCGACCGCGCTGGCCAGCAGCACCGCGCCGACCGTGAGTGATCGCTTCTTGGTACGAGTGAACATCTGTGGACTCCTTTGGCCTGTGATTGTGTGGACTTTCTCGTCCGCTGGATCACCATAGGACGCAGACAAGCGCTTGCGCAAGCGCTTGTATCAAATCGTGATGATCGCTATATTTGTCGAGCGGCCCCACGTCGCGAGATCTGCGGTCGCAGCGCGGTCGCTGTATGCAATGGAGTGTGCAGAGTGTCAACCATGGACGACGTCGCCAGGCGCGCGGGTGTCTCAGGTTCCACGGTCTCGCATGTGCTCAACGGCACCCGCAACGTCAGTGCTTCCACGCGCAGTCGTGTCGAGGCGGCGGTGCGAGACCTCGGGTACCGCAACAATCTCAACGCGAGAGCACTCGCCGCCGGCAAGACATTCACCGTCGGCCTGGCAACCTCCGCCCTGCAGACGCCCTACTTCGGCGCCGTCGTCAATGCGATGGAGAAGCGGCTGTCCGAGGCCGGCTACATGCTGATGGTCGGCGATTCGAACGACGACGGTCCCACCGAGCGCCGCATCATCGACGCCCTGCTCAGCCGACGGGTCGACGGCATCGTCGTCACGCCCGCGATCGACTCCGAGCACACGACCATCCCGCAGATCGTTGCAGCCGGCACTCCCTTCGTCCTCGTGGACCGGAACCTCGACCTCGACTGCGACCAGATCACGCCCGAGAACACCGAATCGGCCTTCCTGCTCACGAATCACCTGATCGAGATCGGCAACCGACGGGTCGCGGTGCTCCGCGGGCTGATGGGCATCGCGTCGTCGCCCGAACGGTTCCAGGGCTACCTCGACGCCCTCCAGGCCAACGGCATCCCCTTCGATCCGAGCCTCGTCCTCGACGGCGAAGGTCATCGGGACGACGCGGAGCGCGAAGTCAGACGGCTCTTCTCGCAGCCCGGGTATCCGACCGCCCTGGTCGCCCTCAACAACTCGATGACCATCGGGGCACTCGAAGGCCTCCGCGACCTCGGACTCGCCATCCCGACGGACGTCGCATTCGTCTCCTACGACCACTTCGACTGGTCGGAACTCATCCAGCCCCGACTCACCTCCATCGCGCAGAACGTCGAACTGATGGCCACGACTGCCGTCGACCTTCTTCTGCGGCGGATCGACGGAGACGATTCCCCGTTCGAGCGCATCAAGATCGCCACCACCTTCCAGCACCGCAACTCGTGCGGTTGCGGCACGACCTGATCCCTTCCCGACCTCACCCAACCCGCAGAACAGGACCACGAATGCCCATCGCAACTCCCGACGCCTACAAAGCCATGCTCGATCGCGCGAAACAGGGCGGTTTCGCGTACCCCTCGATCAACGTCACCGGCTCCCAGACGCTCAACGCTGCCCTGCAGGGATTCGCTGACGCCGAGAGCGACGGCATCATCCAGGTCTCGGTCGGCACCGCGCTCTACCTCTCGGGCAACCGCGTGCAGGATCGTGCCATCGGATCCAAGGCTCTCGCGCTCTACGCCCACGAAGTTGCAGCGAAGTACGGTGTGACCGTCGCCCTGCACACCGACCACTGCCCGGCAGAGAGTCTCGACGACTGGGTCCGCCCGCTCATCCGCGACTCCATCGAGCGTCGTTCGCGGGGACTCGAGCCGCTGTACCAGTCGCACATGTGGGACGGATCGGCCGTCAGCCTCGACGAGAACCTCGAGGTCGCCAAGCGTCTGCTCGAGGAATCCGTGCAGGCCGACACGCTGCTCGAAATCGAGGTCGGCGTGATCGGCGGCGAAGAGGACGGCGTCGAGAACGAGATCAACGACAAGCTCTACTCGACGGTCGAAGATGCCCGCGCCACGGTGGCGGCTCTCGGCGCGGGTGAGAATGGCCGTTACCTGACGGCTCTGACCTTCGGAAACGTACACGGCGTGTACAACCCCGCGGCGGTCAACCTGCGCCCGGAGATCCTCGGCGACATCCAGCGGGTGATCGGTGCCGAAGTCGGCCGCGACAAGCCGTTCGACCTCGTCTTCCACGGCGGATCGGGTTCCTCGGCGGAGGACATCGCGGCGGCCGTCGCCAATGGTGTCATCAAGATGAACATCGACACCGACACCCAGTACGCCTTCACCCGCTCGATCGCGGGGCACATGATCTCGAAGTACGACCAGGTGCTGAAGATCGACGGCAAGTTCGGCAACAAGAAGGCCTACGATCCCCGCTCCTGGGGCAAGCCCGCAGAGAACGCGATGGCGGCGCGGGTCGTCGAGGCGGCGGAGATGCTGGGGTCGGCCGGGCGCTCCATGGGGCGCTAGTCCCCACGTGGGCGCCCCCGCGTGGCGCCCACGCCTCAGCGGAGCCTGAGGGCTCCGGATGCCCGGGCCACCTCGCGCGCGATGACACCCTCGTCCGCGCGGGTCAGTGCGCCGTCCCGCACCACCGCCACGCCGTTGACGAGCAGCAGTGCCAGCGGCGGCTGCGCGCCGAGTGTCAGCGCCGCCACCGGGTCGAGGATCCCCGCGTGCTCGACGCCGTCCACCTTCCACACGGCGACATCCGCGAGCTTCCCCACCTCGAGCGAGCCGATCTCCGACGCGCGACCGAGCGTGCGGGCCCCGCCCATCGTCGCCATCCTGAGCGCGGTGCGCCCGGTCATCCGGTCGGCCCCCGAGCCGAGCCGATTCATCAGCACGGCCATCCGGATCTCCGAACCCAGCTGCCCCGACTCGTTCGACGCGGCGCCGTCGACTCCGAGCCCGACCGTGACCCCGGCGTCGAGCATGGCGGGAACGGGCGCTATGCCCGCTGCCAGCCGCGCGTTCGACGACGGGCAGTGCGCGACGCTCGTCCCCGTCGCGGCGAACCGGCCGATCGCGTGCTCGTCGAGGTGAACGCAGTGCGCCATCCACACGTCGCCGCCCAGCCAGCCGAGGTCTTCGAGGTACTGCGTCGGAGTGCGGCCGAACTTCGCGAGGCAGAACGCATCCTCTTCCACCGTCTCGGAACCGTGCGTGTGCAGCCGCACCCCCCGCGCCCGGCCGAGCGCGGCGGACTCCGTCAGCAGCTCAGCGGTCACCGAGAACGGCGAACACGGGGCGAGGGCGACCTGCGTCATCGCGCCGGGGGATGCATCGTGGTACCGGTCGATCGCGAGATCGCTCGCCGACAGGATCGCGTCGATCGTCTCGACCGCGAAATCGGGCGGCAGTCCGCCGGCGCTCCGGCCGAGGTCCATCGATCCGCGGGTCGCGTGCAACCGCACGCCCACCGTGCTCGCAGCGTTCACGATCCCGCCGAGGATGTCGCCCGCCCCGCTCGGGAACACGTAGTGGTGATCGCCGACGGTCGAGCATCCAGAGCGCGCTGCGACCGCGATGGCGCCCAGCGCCCCCGCTTCGACGAGGTCGGCATCGATCATCGACCACAGCGGGTAGAGGGCCGTCAGCCAGTCGAAGAGGATCGCGTCCTGCGCATAACCCCTGGTCAGCCACTGGTACAGGTGGTGGTGGGTGTTGATGAGGCCGGGGGTCACCACGTGGCCGTGAGCGTCGACGACAGTGATTCTCGGGGTGTGCTGGTCTCGCGCGGGCTGCGACCACTCGCTCGGCACGGCTCCCGCTCCCACCGCGACGATCACCGCGTCGTCGATCACCAGGTACCCGTCGCTGAACTCGTCGTCGGCGGCGTTGACGGTGACGATGTGGGCGTTCCGGATGATCGTGCGCTCGGTCATGCGTTCACGCTAGCGGTTCCCGGGCTGGGCCGGACCCTCATAGTTGAGGCAATGTCAGTGGTTGGTGTTTGACTGTAGATATGAACCAGCCAGCTGCTCCCGCACCCGACTTTGCGTCGGTGGTGTCGTGGGTTCTGGATGCCCGGCACGGCTTTGACGCCGTGTTGGCCGGTGCCGGTGGGGCTGCCGCGCCCTGCGGGCTTGCCGACGACGCTTTAGTGGCGGCGACTGTGCAGGTGGAGTCGTTGGGCCGGATCGTAGATGGGTTGCGTGTGCAGGTGGCTGGGGAGGTGGCGGCCAGGTCTGCTGCGGAGTTCGGGGCGGAGGGTCTTGCCCGGTCGCACAACGTCCGGTCGGTTCCGAAGTTCCTGGCCGCGATCACCGGTGCGCGGGACGAAACGATCAAGGCCAGGATCAAGCTCGCCTCCCAGGTACACACGAGCATCTCGTTGGTGGGGTTGCCGAACCCACCGCGGTTCCCGCAGGTTGCGGACGCTCTCGCCCGTGGCGATCTCGGGGTGGACGCGGCAGTCGCGATCACGCGCCGCCTCTCCGAGGCCGCCGCGAAGATCGGGTTCACCGAAGAAGTCTCGGAGGCCGAGGCCAGCCTCGTCGCGTTGGCGCAGCAGACGTCGGGTAGTTTCGGGTACTCCGCGAACCAAGTGGATGATCTGGCGATCCGGTGCCGAGAACACCTCGACCCCGACGGCGCAGAACCTCGCGAGGCGGACCTGCACGAGAAGCGCTACCTCGAGCTGAAGGCGCACCGTTCGGGGATGACGTCGATCCGGGGCCTGCTGTCCCCGTCGATGGCCGCGATCGTCGCGTCCGCGTTGGAGCCGCACACGTCCCCGCGTATCGTCGCGTTCGAGCCTGACCTATCCGACGCAGCCGACCCGTCGGCGCTCGGCGAGGCAGGCGCGGCTGCCACCGCAGCAGGCGCGGATGGCGCCGCTACCGCAGCAGGCGCGGATGGCGCGGATGGCGCGGATGGCGCCGCCGCAGCAGCAGGCATCGTGGCCGACACCTCCGCCACCAACCCCGCGGGCCTCAAGAACGGCGACCCCGTCGCGCTGGTCGACGGTCTGACCGCGGACACCCGCACCACGGGTCAGAAGCGCGTCGACGCGCTCGTGAACCTCCTGCAGGTCGCGGCGGGCCGGCCGGAGATGCCGCGCCTGAACGGTGCCGCACCCACCGTGAACCTCCACGCCTCCTTGGAAGACGTCGTCACCGGCCGCGGCATCGGCTGGATCGACGGCCTCACCGCCCCCGTCCCCTACTCGACCGTCGAGGCGCTCCTGTGTCACGGGGACGTGATCACGACCCTGTTCGGTGAACACGGGCAAGTCCTCCAGCATGGGAAGACCCGCCGCCTGTTCACCGCCGCACAGAACCGTGCGTTGGCGGCACGCGACGGCGGGTGTGTGTGGCCGGGCTGCGACGCACCCCCGTCCTGGTGCGAAAGTCACCATGTCGACGGGTGGCTCTCCGACACCCACCCCGGCGGGCTGACGGACATCGACAACGGGGCACTGCTTTGCCACTTCCACCACACGAACGTGCACAAAACACACTGGAAACTCACCATCCGGAACGGAACCCCGCACCTCATCCCACCGGAATGGCTCGACTGGACCCAAACCCCGAGGCCCTGCCAGCAGAACCGGGCCAGACAGAAGACCGGCCACCACCCACCCGGCCCGCACAACCCAGCCCGGCACCGCCCACCCCCGACACCACCGCCTACCCGACAACCGAGCAACCCTCCAGCCAGCGACCCACCCCACAGCGACCCCCGACCCGGCCACCCTCAATCCGACGACCCCCGACCCGGGCACCCTCAAACCGGCCACCCTCAATCCGACGACCCCCGACCCGGCCAGCCTCGATCCGGCGAGCCTCGATCCGGCGAGCCTCGATCGAGCGACCGGCCACCGACCGAATGGTGGCTCGAACACCGCCAGAGCGACACCGGGTAGAACGACACCGGTGCACGAAGCCCTGATCCCAGCCACCCCACCCGGCCACCTACGGCAGGCGCTCCGCCCACCCCGGCTGCACCACCGATCCGGCCACGCGCATCCAGAACCACACCCACCGGAGGCAAGCCCGCAGGGCGCGGCAGCAGGGCAAAGGTCGGTCAGGGCGCGACGAAGGAGCACGCCCTCACTCGCGACGGATCGTCGCCAGCTGCCCGCCCGTCACGGCGAGCAGATCGTCGGGGCTGACCTCGATGTCGAACCCGCGGCGCCCGCCCGAGACGTAGATCGTGTCGAAGAGGAGGGCCAGGTCATCCAGAACCGTCGGCAGGGGGGTCTTCTGCCCGAAGGGACTGATGCCGCCGACGACGTACCCGCTCTTCCGCTCCGCGACGGCCGGCTCGGCCATCGTGCCGCGCTTGGCGCCGACGGCACCGGCTAAGGACTTCACGTCGAGTTGTGAGGAGACGGACACGATTCCGACGGCCAGCCCCTGATCGGTGTCGACCATGAGCGTCTTGAAGACGCGTTCGGGTTCGATGCCGAGAGCGTCCGCGGCCTCAGCGCCAAAGTTCGTGCTCGCGGCATCGTGGTGGTAGGCGTGCGGGGTGAACGGAACCCCCGCGGCGGCCAGGGCGACCGTGGCTGCTGTCGTCGGGCCGTCGGACGAACCCGCGCGCGTAGCGCGTGACGAGCGCGGCGACCGTGCCACAGTGAAAGAACCCGACCGTCTCTAGTCTCGAGGTTCGGTGGCGCCGGCGCCGGCGCTGGCTGCGGTGCCGGCCGCCGTGCTGGTGCCGGAGCCGCCGGACTGCGCCGCCCGCAGGAACAACGCGACGTCGCCGATCTCCTCCTGCGACACCCCGTGCCGGATGCCCGGGTACAGCTTCGCGGTCAGCGTCGAGTGGCCGGGCAACCAGGCTTCGGTGCGGGCGACGGCCTCGGCGGTGATGATGGGGTCCGCGACATCCCGGCCCCAGAACACCGGGGGCAGCACCTCGGCCAGGACCTGGTCGCCAGGCGCCTCGCCGGAGACGGTGAAGCCCGACAGGTTCACCGCAGCGACGAACCGCTCGGGTGCGGTGCGCAGCAGGTGCACCGCCATGGCTCCGCCCTGGGAGAACCCGAGCGTGGCGACACTCGGCGGGGTGCCGTAGACGGCCTCGACACGGTCGAGCCACTCGAGAACGGATGCTGCGGCGTCGTCGAGCCCGGAGATGTGCGGGTTGCCCGGCTGGCCGATCGTGAACCAGGCGTAGCCGTCGACCACGGGCTGAGGTGCGACCAGGGGCGCGCGCAGGGAGGCTGCGATCGTGCCCTCAGGAAGCAGCGGTGCGAGCGAGATGAGGTCGTTCTCGTGCGACCCGTAGCCGTGCATGATGATGACGAAGGGGCTGGTCGGGAGGCGTTCGGCGAGTTCGTCGGTCGGCACCGACCAGACGACCACGTCGTCGTCGATGGCTGCGCGGCGGGGGGAGTCGGTCACGCGCTCGAATCTACCAGCCGTGCTACTCGCCGCGGTTGCGGCTCAGTTCGAAGATGCGCACCAGCTCTTCGATCGCCTTCTCGCGCTGCTCCCCGCCGGCGTCGAACATCTCGCTCACATGCGTCTTCAGATGGTTCTCGACCATGAGCTTGTTGAGGGATCCGAGCGACTTCTGGATCGCCAGGGACTGCGTGATGATGTCGACGCAGTAGTCCTCGTTCTCGATCGCCTTCTCGAGCCCCCGCAGCTGGCCTTCGAGGATCCTGGTTCGGTGCAGCGCCCGCTTCTTGATGTCTTCGATCACAGGCCAAGACTAGGGCCGACCGGCTCAGGTCTGGCAGCGCGGGCACCAGTACGTGTCGCGCAGCGAGAGCTCGGTCGCCCCGAGCTTTCCGGTGAGGATCGTCGTCCCGCACCGACGGCACGGCTGCCCCGCCCGGTTGTACACCCACACCTGCCGGCCCGGCCGGAGATCGCCGGTGGTGGTGCGCTCGACGCGGTCACGGTTGGCGAGGATCAGCCGCGACGCCAGTCCGACGACGGCGTCGAGCTTCGGCACCTCGCTGACCGGCCGGGTCGGCAGCACTCCGCGCAGGAAGCACAGCTCGTTCGCGTACACGTTGCCGAGCCCGGCGAGGTTCCGCTGGTCGAGCAGGGCCACATCGATCTCGCGGGCAGGGTCGCTCGCCAGGCGTCGCTCAGCCTCGGCCGCGTCCCAGCCGGGCCCGAGGAGGTCGGGCCCGAGGTATCCGACGGCCTCGTCTTCGCGGTCGCGCGGCAGCACTTCGACCAGTCCGAGTTCGAAGCCGACCGCCGTCCATTCCGCGTTCCTCAGGATCGCCCGCGCCTTGTATGCCGGCTTCCGCCACCGCGTTCCCTCGCGGTAGAGGTGCCAGGTGCCCTCCATCTTCAGGTGCGAGTGGATGCTGAACTTCCCGATACGCATGAGCAGGTGTTTGCCGCGGCTGACCACGTCGTCGACGGTCTCGCCGGTGAGGTCGACGGTGGCGAACTTCGGCACACGGATGTCGCAGCCGGTCAGCACCGTGCCGGCGAGTACCGCGTTGAGGTGTTCCGCCGTGCGGTAGACGGTGTCACCCTCAGGCACGCTCGCCCCCCGACGCGTCGCCTTCGAGCGCTCCGCTCCCGAGCACTCCGCCCCTAAGCACTCCGCAACCTCAGCCCTCGGGGCGTGTTGCTGAACCCGGAACTCTCGAGCATCCGGCCCACGGATGATCCCACCGAGAATTCGCCGTTGATCTTCTCGATAGTCAGCTTGTCGACTCGGCCTGACACCACCGTCTGGGCGAGGGAGTCCGCCGCCTCGATGAGTGCCTCCTCGTTGTCGGCGAAGGCCAGCACGGTCTTGCCTCCGCGTTCCACGTAGAGTGTGAGCTCGCCGTCGACGAGCACCACGAGTGCACCCGCCTTCCGTCCGGGCCGGTGCCCCTCGCCCTGCGGCCACGGAAGCGCCGCCCCGTAGGGGTTCGCGGGGTCGGTCGCCGCGAGGGTGAGCGCCCGGGTGCGCTCCACGTCACGCGAGCCGCGCCGTTTCGTCGGTGCGGCATCGGACGCGGACGCGCGCGGGTCGTGCCCGAGCATCCCGCCCGCACCGCTGCCGCCTGCGCCTGCGGCCCCGGACTGTGCCGGATCGCCCGACTCGCCCCGTTGGTCGCGCAGAATGTCAGCCGCGAAAGCCCGCAGCCTGTCGACGGTGCCGCCGGTCGCGAACTGGGAGGCGCCGAGTCCTTCGATGAAGTAGCCGCGCCGGCAGCGCCCGGTCTCCTCGAACTGGCTGAGCACGCGGTAGGTGAGGGCGAAGCCGCCGGGCTGGTGTTCGCTCATCACCGATCCGCGGGTGACCACACCGTACCGGTCGAGCAGGAACTCGGCGGTGGCATGGGCCCGCAGTGTCGCATCCCGCTCTGCCCGGGGGAGCAGCGACCAGCGCCCACCGGCCGTCGGCGGCCCGACCCGCGTGGCCATCGTCGGGCGCGAGTAGGCCCGGCCGCGATACATCCGCGCCCTCGGCGCAGATCGTTTGACGGTGTGCGCCGTCGCGCCCCCACCGGTGAGCGTGCGGAGCGGTGCGAGGGTGTCGTTCGTGAGGCGCCCGGCCCAGACGAGATCCCAGAGCGCGGTGACGAGTTGTTCGTCGGTGAAGTAGCCCGCGCCGGGCTGGGGTGCAGGCAGGGCGACGGGCACCGGATGCACGGGGCTGGTGCCCACGGCCGCCGAATCCGTGCCACCCGCACCCGTGCCGAGCCCGCCCGACCCGATGCCCGACTTCGGCGTGCGCCGCGGACTTCTCGGCTGCACCGACTCGGCGAGGGCCCGTTCCGCTGCCGCGGTCGCCTCGGACGCCTCGACCCGCGCCTTCTCGGCCGCACTGCCGAGCTCGTCGGCGACCGCGTCGGACAGGTTCCGGAAGAAGTACGCCCCGCCCCCGGCCAGCGTCTTCAGCACGGCGGCCTGCAGGTCGCTCGGTTCGAGTTCCGGCATCTCGGGCAGGGTCACGCGCACTGTGTCGGCGAGGTGCAGCGAGACCCAACCGTCGCTGCCGGCCAGGGATCCGCTGCCCGACCAGACGATCTCGCCGGCCGCGGTCAGCTCGTCGAGCATCGCCGGGCTGTAGTCCCGCACGCGCGACGGGAGCACGAGCGTCTCCCAGGCCGAGGCTGGCACGGGCACGCCGGCGAGCTGTTCGATGACGGTGAGCACGCCGTCGACCCCGCGGAGGTTTCCTCCCACATGCTGCCAGACCGGCAGGAACCGTCCGAACGCCGCAGCGTCGACCGGTTCGACCTCGTGCCGGAGCGCCGCGAGCGAGCGGCTGCGAAGGCGCCGCAGCACCTCGTTGTCGCACCACTCGCTGGTCGCCGCCGCGTGTGCAAACCGCGAGAACTCGGGTGCGATCGGGATGACCACGGCATCGCGCGCGCCGACTGCCCCGACTGCGTCGTCCGTGCCGTCCGTGCCGCCCGCACTCTCAGCGCCCGCAGCCCCCCGCGCTCCCGGCACCCCCGTCGGCCGGAACTCGCCCTCCACGACCCGCCGCGCCGCCTCGAGCCGCTTCAGCGTCTCGTGCACCACCGCCGAGCCGAGCCCGAGGCGCACCCCCACCTCGGGCGCCGTGAACGGCCCGTGCGTGCGTGCGTATCGCCCGACCAGGTCGCCCAGCGGATCCTCCACCGGCTCGATGAACGCGTCGGGCACCCCGAACGGGATCGGCACTCCCAGCGCATCCCGCAGCCGGCTCGCGTCTTCGATGGCCGCGAACCGGGCATCGCCGGCGATCGTGACCGCCAGCACGCGGCGGGCGTCGAGCAGCACCGCCACATGCGCAGAGGCGGAGGCCCCGTCGGTCAGCCGCTCGGCGAGCTCGTCGATGCTGAGCGGTCCGAGCATCCGCACCAGGTCGGCGACCCCTTCGACGCCCGTCGCCTGCCGCCCAGCGGCGACCCGCTGCAGCTCGCGTTCGGTCTGCTCGATGACGCCGGGGTCGAGCAGTTCGCGGAGTTCCGCACGCCCGAGCAGCTCGGCGAGCAGCGTCGGGTCGAGCGACAGCGCCGCCGCCCGGCGCTCGGCGAGCGGGCTGTCTCCCTCGTACACGAATGACGCGACGTAGCCGAACAGCAGCGAGCGGGCGAACGGCGACGGTTCGGCCGTCTCCGTCTCGATGATGCGGATGCGCCGGCTCTCGATCTCGCCGGCCAGGGCCTTCAGCGAGGGCAGGTCGTAGACATCCTGCAGGCACTCGCGCACGGTCTCGAGGATGATCGGGAACGTCGGATACCGCCGGGCGACCTCCAGCAGCGCCGCCGACCGCTGCCGCTGCTGCCAGAGCGGCGACCGTTTGCCCGGGTTCTGCCGGGGCAGCAGCAGCGCCCGCGCCGCGCTCTCCCGGAACCGGGACGCGAACAGCGCCGACCCGCCCACCTCGGTGGTCACGAGCAGTTCGAGCTCGTCGGCGTCGAACACGAACAGGTCGGCGCCCGGCGGCTCGCTCTCGGTGTCGGGCAGCCGCACCACAATGCCGTCGTCGCTCGCCACGACACCGCCGTCGACGCCGAACCGCTCGCGGATCCGCGCCCCGATCGCCAGAGCCCACGGCGAATGCACCTGCATTCCATATGGCGAATGCAGAATGACCCGCCAGTCGCCGAGCTCGTCGCGGAACCGTTCGACGATCAGCGTCTGGTCGCTCGGCACGTGCCCCGTCGCCTCCCGCTGCTCGGCGATGAACGTCACCAGGTTGGTGGCCGCGTTCTCGTCGAGCCCCGCATCGGTCGCCATCCCGAGCGCACGGTCTTCTGATGCCCCGCCGACCGCCCGCGTGAACGCCCCGATCGCGCGGCCGAGTTCTGCCGGTCGGCCGAGCCCGTCTCCGCGCCAGAACGGCAGCCGCCCGGGCTCGCCGAATGCCGGGGTGACGCGCACCTGGTCGTGCGTGATCTCCTGGATGCGCCAGCTCGTCGCTCCGAGTGCGAACACGTCGCCGACCCGCGACTCGTAGACCATCTCCTCGTCGAGCTCGCCGACCCGGGAGGCCTTCTCTCCGACCATGAACACGCCGAACAGGCCGCGGTCGGGGATCGTGCCGCCGCTCGTCACGGCCAGCCGCTGGGCTCCGGGCCGCCCCGTGATCGTGCCTGCGTCGCGATCCCACACGATGCGCGGGCGGAGTTCGGCGAACTCGTCGGAGGGGTAGCGCCCCGCCAGCAGGTCGAGCGTCGCCTCGTACGCCGACCGCGGCAGGGAGTTGAAGGGCGCGCTCCGCTTGACCCGGTCGAACCACTCCTCGACGTCGACCGACTCGAGTGCGCAGGCCGCCACGGTCTGCTGCGCCAGGATGTCGAGCGGGTTCTTCGGCACGGCGAGCGTCTCGATGAGCCCCTTCGTCATGCGGTCGGCCGCGACGGCCGAGTGGATGAGGTCGGCCCGGTGCTTCGGATAGATGACCCCGCGCGACACCTCCCCGACCTGGTGTCCGGCGCGTCCGACGCGCTGCAGCCCGCTCGCGACCGACGGCGGCGACTCCACCTGCACGACGAGGTCGACCGCGCCCATGTCGATGCCGAGTTCGAGGCTCGACGTCGCGACCACGCAGCGCAGCCGCCCGCTCTTCAGGTCGTCTTCGATGATCGCCCGCTGCTCCTTGCTGACCGAGCCGTGGTGCGCCCGGGCGAGAAGCGGTTCTGCGCCCCGGGTCTGGCCGCTCTGTGCCATCACCTGCGCCGGTGCCGCGGCGCTCCGCTGGGCGGTGGATGTCGCGGCTGAGCCCGCACCCGTACCAGCACCGGCACCGGCACCCGCGCCTGCACCAGCACCGCCCGCACCGTCGGCACGCGGCACGAACCGGTCGTCGTCTACCTCGTACCCCTGCCGCTCGGCATAGATCTCGTTCAGTCGGGCCGTCAGCCGCTCGGCCAGCCGCCTCGAGTTCGCGAACACGATCGAGGAGCGGTGCTGCAGCACCCGGTCGACGATGCTCTCCTCGACATGCGGCCAGATCGAGCCCTGCTGCGGTGTCGCGGCCGCCGCGGATCCCTCGAGTGCGGGGGCTGCACCCAGGTCGCTCATGTCCTCCACCGGCACGACGACCCGGAGGTCGAACTTCTTCGTCGAGACGGGCGCCACGATCGTCACCGGAACCCCGCCCGACAGGAACCTCGCCACCTCTTCGGGCGGACGCACGGTGGCCGAGAGACCAATGCGCTGCGCCGGGTGCTCCAGCAGGGCATCCAACCGTTCGAGGCTCACGGCCAGGTGTGCACCGCGCTTCGTGGCGGCGACCGCGTGCACCTCGTCGATGATGACCGTCTGCACATCTGTCAGGGTCTCGCGCGCCGCCGAGGTGAGCATCAGGAAGAGTGATTCCGGCGTCGTGATCAGGATGTCGGGCGGGTTCTTGATCATCGTGCGCCGGTCGCTGGCCGTCGTGTCGCCCGAACGCACTCCCACCGTCACGGTCGGGGGAGTCGTGCCCAGGCGTTTGGCGGTCTGCGTGACGCCGACGAGCGGGGCCCGGAGGTTCCGCTCCACATCGACTGCGAGGGCCTTCAGCGGCGAGATGTAGAGCACGCGGGTGCCGACGGGGGAGTCTTTCGCATCGGCTGAGGACGCTGCATCCGGAACCCTGGCCGGCTCGCTGATCAGCCGATCGATCGCCCAGAGGAACGCCGCGAGCGTCTTGCCCGACCCCGTGGGGGCCACCACCAGTGCGTGCGACCCCTCGGAGACCGCCTGCCAGGCGCCGATCTGCGCCTCGGTGGGCGCCGCGAAGGCACCCGTAAACCACTCTCGGGTCGCGGGGGAGAACTTCTCGAGCACGGACAGGGCCGTGGGCTCGGGCTTCGGTGCCTTCTTCACCCCTCCATCCTCCCCGATACCACTGACACTCGGCCTGTTCGGCCCCAGGTGACCGGCAACCCTTGCGCGATGGGTGAGAATGAAGCATGAGCGTTCGCACCCCTGACCCGAACTCCGGCTGGTTGAGTGACCAGGAGCTTGAAGAGATCAGACGGCGACTGCCGTTGCTCTACGTCGAAGCGGTTCCCGTGCGGGTCGACGGCCTCGGGCAGGTCACCGAGGTGGGGGTGCTCCTCCGTGTGTCGGCGAGCGGCAACATGACGCGCACGATCGTCTCGGGCCGGGTGATGTACGGCGAGACCCTCCGCGACGCGCTGTTCCGCCACCTCGAGAAGGACCTCGGGCCGATGGCGTTCCCGCAGCTGCCGACCAGCCCGATCCCGTTCTCGGTCGCCGAGTACTTCCCGCTGCCCGGTGTCAGCGCCTTCACGGATGAGCGCCAGCACGCCGTCTCGCTCGCCTACGTCATCCCGGTGACGGGCACGTGCGACCCGCGGCAGGACGCGCTCGAGCTCACCTGGATGACGCCCGAGGAGGCGTCGAGCGACGCGATCCGCGCCGAGATGGAAGGCGGTCGCGGCGCACTGCTGCGCGCGGCCCTCGCCTCCGTGGGGCGCCTGGGCTAGTCGAGCAGGGCGACCGTTCGGAGGAACAGGTCGGCGTAGCGGTCCGCATCGACCTCGAGCGCGACATCCGTGAGTCCCACCTCGGCGTGCAGCCCGTGCATCCGGTCCTCGCCCGGGAACTGGCGACGGTCGACGACGGTCTGGCCGCGGCTCGCGCCGGCGAGTTCGACGAACACCGGCAGACGTTCTATCCGGAGCGCGTCGGGGTCGACCAACGCGCAGACCGCGCCCGCGTCGCCGATCAGCCCCGTGTAGACCGGCTCGTGACCCGGGCCCATGCCGATGCGGTGCGAGAGCAGGGCGCCTGCCAGCCGTTCGGCCCGGCGTCCGCTCGACTGCAGCGCTTCGGCCTGCTCGAACGGCACTGACACCCGGTTGAACACGTCAAGACCGTACATGAAGGTCTGGATGCCCGAATCGAGCACGATCGCGGCCGCCTCGGGGTCGTGCCACACGTTGAACTCTGCGGTGGGCGTGGCGTTGCCGACGCTCGCGGATCCGCCCATGAACAGGATCCGCTCGATCTTCGCCGCGACCTCCGGGTGCGTGCGGAGCAGCAGCGCGAGGTTCGTCTGCGGGGCGAGCGCGATGATCGTCACCGGTTCGTCGCTCGCGAGGAGCTGTTCGCGCAGCATCGCGACCGAGCCCTGTGCAACGGCCCGACGACCCGTCGCGGGCAGTTCGATGCCGCCGAGCCCGTCCGACCCGTGCACGTGCGAGGCGTCGCGGGCCGCTGCGATCAGCGGGCGGGTGGCTCCCGCGGCAACCGGGATGTCGCCGGCCCCCGCCGCGTCGAGCACCTTCAGCGTGTTCTGCACGACCTGCGGCAGAGCGGCGTTGCCCGCCACGCAGCTCACCCCCAGGAGGGCGATCCCGGGGTGGGCGACAGCGAACAGGATCGCCAGCGCGTCATCCACCCCCGTGTCGACGTCGAGCAGCACATTCGTGGTCTTCATGCTGCCCAAAATACCGCACCCCGCCCGCGCCTCCCCACGCCCGCCGTCCTCGCACCCTCCACGCACCCCGCACCCCACCCCGCACGACGAAGGGACCCACATCGTCCTAACGCTGATGCGTTCGAACGATCTGGGTCCCTTCGAGGTCACGAGAGCCCGGCGAGGGGCTCGGGCGGCGAGCTGCTAGCCCTGCGCGCGACGCGGAGCCGAGCGCTGCGGGCGGGGAGCCGTCTGCGATCCGCCGGCGCTCGACCACACTGTGGTGGATCCGCCCTGGCCGCCGCGACCGCCGCCGCCCTGGCCGCCGCCGCGACGAGCGCCGCCGGCACCGGCGCCGCCGGCACCGCCGGCGCCACCCGCACCGGCACCACCGCGGCGGGGACGGTCGGAGCCCGCACCGGCACCGGCACCGGCAGCAGCGCCATCGCGCAGGCCGCGCTTCCGCTGGGCGTTCGCGCCCTGCGAACCGCCGCCAGCGCCGCCCTGGCCGCCGCGTCCGCCGCGACCGCCACCGCCACCGTTACCTCCGCGACCGCCACCGTTGCCGCCGCCCTGGCCGCCGGAACGGCCGCCACCGGTGAGCGTCACGGGGGCATCCGACGGCTTCACGTACGCTGCCACCTCGCCGACAAGAGCATCGACCGACGGCGACGTGAGCGCGACGCGCTCGACGGCAACCGAGATCGCTGCCTTCCGCATCAGCTGGTCGAGGTCCTTCCGCTGGGCGGGAAGGATGATCGTCACGACGTCACCCGCGCTGCCGGCCCGAGCCGTGCGGCCCGAACGGTGCAGGTACGCCTTGTGCTCGGTCGGCGGGTCGACGTGGATCACGAGTTCGATGTCGTCCACGTGCACACCGCGGGCCGCGACATCCGTCGCCACCAGAACGCTCACGTCACCGGCGCTGAACGCGGCGAGGTTGCGGTCGCGGGCCACCTGCGAGAGGTTGCCGTGCAGGTCGACGGCCGGGATGCCCGCGTCGATCAGCTGGCGGGCGAGCTTCTTCGCGTGGTGCTTGGTGCGCATGAAGAGGATGCGACGCCCGGTGCCGGAGGCGAGCTTCCGCACGAGGGCGGTCTTCGCCTCGGCATCGTTGACCTCGAACACGTGGTGGGTCATGGCCGCGACGGGGGAGTTCGCTTCATCCACCGAGTGCAGAACCTCGTTGTGGAGGAACCGGTTCACGATCTTGTCCACGCCGTTGTCGAGCGTCGCCGAGAAGAGCAGGCGCTGGCCGTGCTCGGGAGTCTTGGACAGGATGCGCGTCACGACGGGCAGGAAGCCGAGGTCGGCCATGTGGTCGGCCTCGTCGAGCACGGTGATCTCCACGGCGTCGAGCGAGACGAAGCCCTGCTTCATCAGGTCTTCGAGGCGACCGGGGCAGGCGACGACGACATCCACGCCGGCCTTGAGGGCGGCGACCTGGCGACCCTGCGAGACGCCACCGAAGATGGTGGTCGACTTCAGGCCGTAGGCGTCGGCGAGCGGCTGCAGCACAGCGGAGATCTGGGTGGCGAGCTCACGCGTCGGCGCGAGGATCAGGCCGACGGGGCGACCCGGGCGGCGCTTTCCGCCGGCCAGCACGCCGGCGAGGCGGGCGACCATCGGAATCGAGAACGCGAGCGTCTTGCCCGAGCCGGTCTTGCCGCGGCCGAGCACGTCGCGCCCGTTCAGGGTGTCGGGCAGGGTGTCGACCTGGATCGGGAACGGGCTGGTGATGCCCTCAGCCGTGAGCTTGGCCACGATGGGGGCGGGAACGCCGAGCGAGGCGAACGAGGGGCCGGTGGCTTCGGATGCCGCGGCCGCAGTGGTGGGAGGAGCAATAGTCATGGGGGTTTCGGTGCCTTCCAGGCATCGGTTCCATCGGAGACCTGCGCGTGCCGAACAGCACGGAGCTGCGTGGCGAGGTGCGTCTGCGCGATCTCATTCCGGCCGTTCGGGCCTCAGCACTCGGGCTGGGCGCACGTTCTGTGGCCGGACTTCGGTGGAAGTGTGGCGAAGGTGCCGGTGGGCACATCCGTTCGCCGTGAGAATTCATCTCCGTGACGATCGTCTTCTGACGATCTTGTGTGACGGAGAGGTGCGTTCTACGACGCAGGGAGCGCGCGATTGCGCTCGCAAGTGGTTACAGTCTAGCGCACGGAGCCCGCTGCACGCACAGCCACCCCTCAGTGGTACAGCTCGCCCACCGGGATCTCCGGCGCCACGCGGTTGCCGGCCGGGGCGAGCGGGCACGCCCACGCCGGGTCGTACGCGCACGACGGGTTGTAGGCGAAGTTGAAGTCGAGCACGAGGGAGCCGGGCGCCTCGCCCTCGCCGAGGAACGCCCCCTTGATCGTGTCGAGCAGGTAGCGCCCGCCTCCGTAGGTGCCACCCGGATGCCCGGCCAGCGCATCCCGCACCGGTATGAACAGCCCACCGCCGTACGACTGCAGTCGCCACACGTCGAGCGACCCGACCCCGGGCACCTCGGCGCGGCCGACCAGTTCGAACGGCACGACCCCGTCGGTCCCGGTCTCGAAGTCGAAGCGTGCCGGCTCGGTCGGTGCTACGAGTTCGACCTCGAACCGCCAGGCGGGGTCGTAGTCGGCGACGGGCAGGCCGGCGAACCCGTCGCGGTCCTCCGGCAGCAGCGGAGTCTGCGGGTGCGACCCGAACAGCTCGTCCCGTGCGCCTCGCCAGAAGGTGTGCGCCTCGACGGCCGGCGACGGAACGTGCGCGCCGATCCCGGTGCCGGGGCCAGCTGCGAGCCGACGGGTCTCGGCATAGATGTCGAACACGCGGAGGCGCCAGTCGAGCGTCTCGATCGCTGTGCGTGCGTCGGCCATCAGCGCGCACCGCCGTCCTGCGCCGCGTCATCCGCCCCGGCGACGTGGGCCGCAGCGACATTTGCGTCGGCGACGTGCGCCGCCGCGACATCCGCCGGCACCTCGTCCACCACGGCCGCCGCGTGCTTCGGCTCGAACGACCAGGTCGGCGCCAGCTGCTGCAACCGCACCCCGCGAAGCTGCCAGAACGCCCACATGCCCGCCCAGAGCGCCGGTGTCAGTGCGCCCGCCCCGATCACGAGCCGGTCACGGTACAGCGTCTTGCCCGGTTCGTATGGGTCGGCCGACACGGCCATCCGGTGGTCCCATGTCGTGAACAGTTTCAGCGAACCCGACGCCCCGTACCCTTTGTCGTGGATGATGCGCACCCCCGGGTGCTGCGTGCGCGAGCGGTCGATGTCGATCACCTGGCGACCCATCGGAACCAGCCCGAGCGCCTCGATCTCGACGCGGTTCTTGCCCTCGGGCCACGTCGTCGGGAAGCCGCCCTCCTCCAGCGAGACGATCTTCATCAGTGGCGCCGAGACCTCCCGGAACACGGCAGGGCTCTGCAGGGCCCGCCATGCGGCGTCGACGGAGCAGTCCAGAGTCAGTTTCAGCATCACCTTCATGCTTCCCAGTCTCACGCACCAGGGCTCCCGGCGCGCCCTGTTGACAGCACTACGATTGTCGGGTGAACACGAGCGACCCGGCCCCGAACGCCGCCCAGACCCACTACCAGGTGCGATTCGGTCGCGGTGAATCCGCTCTCGAGACGGTCGCGCGCCTCGCCGATGTGGCGATCTGGGTGGATGCCCTCCCCGACGTCCCGGCCGCCGGCCAGCCCCTGGCGGAGCGGGTCACGCCGGAGCTCCACGGGGTGCAGGTCATCCATGCCGACCTCCGAACGCGCTCGGCCGCAGCCGGGTGGATGCTCGAACAGCAGGTGCTGGCCGGTGACCGTGTCTCGGTCGCTGTCATAGCGGCGGACGACACCGTCGAGGACACCCTCGCCGCCGGCGCCGTGATCGACGCACTCGCCGCGCGCGGCATCGACTTCGCCTCCCCGGAGGCGGCCGTGGCCTGCGCCTCATTCACCGGACTCGAACGCGCCGTCGGCCACCTCCTCACGGCCTCCGTCGCCGGGAGGTCGCTCGTCGCGGCCGGGCATGCCGTCGTCGTCGCCGACGCGAGCGAGATCGACGCCGAGGGCCCGGGCGCAAGCGGTATCGATTCCGAGCCCACGGTGGTTGCATAGTCTGTGCGGCCGAACCGGTCCGCGATCGATGTGGAGGAACCCATGAAAGCCGTCATCAACGGAACCGTCATCGCCGAGGCTCCGAAAGAAGACCTCATCGCCATCGAAGGCAACTGGTACTTCCCGCCGTCGAGCGTCAAGAGCGACTACCTCGTCGAGAGCGCCACGCCCTACACCTGCCCGTGGAAGGGCGAGTGCCAGTACTTCAGCGTGAAGGACGGCGACGAGACCCTGAAGGATCGCGCCTGGAGCTACCCGACGCCCTACTCGTCGGGCATCGACCGCGTCGGCAAGGACTTCAGCAACTACGTCGCGTTCTGGAAAGAAGTGAACGTCAGCGAGTAGCGTGCTCTACCGCGGGCTCCCGGCCAGCCGTCTCGACGCGGCCGGGATCTCGCGGTGCACCCACTGGATCACGAACGCCCGGTCGAAACGCTTCGAGCACGCACCGCAGGCCAACACCCGCGCGGGCTTCCGGTAGCGGTAGTGCTGGTGGCCGTTCGGGCAGGTGCCGATCCATGGCGCGAGTTCGTCGGCTATGGCCCCCTGGTGCAGGCGCTTGCCCTCGTAGCCCAGCTCCTTCGCGATCGCCCGCCATTTCGGCCCGTGTCCACTCCGCGAACCCGCCATGGCGTGCGCGATCTCGTGCAGCAGCACCTGGTGGATCTCGTCGTCTTCGTAGCGTGCCGCGAGGTAGCGCGAGACGGTGATCCTCTTCAGGGAGTAGTTGCACTGGCCGGCGCGGGTCTTCGCATTGTCGAAACCGAACGTCCACGCTCCGCGCGCCGCATCAGTATCTGGGTGCAGCGTGTCGAGGTGCAGCGCGATGAGGGCTTCGGCCCAGGTTCGCACGCGGTGTAGATCTGCCACGCCAGAAGCCTAATTCACGCCGCCGACAGCCGCGCCCTACTTGCCGAGGAACGCCTCGGCCACACCGATCGCGATGAGCGAACTCTCGAGCTGGTCCATGGATGCCCCGGCCTTCTCCCAGAGCACGACAGCCGCCTTGAAGTCGGCCAGCGCCTCCCGGTACTCGCGCTGGTCGAAGAGCACCCGCCCGCGGTTGTGCAGGGCGGTCGCCTCGAGCGAGGTCCACTCGTGGCCGTGCGCCTCCTCGGCGCAGATGGTCAGGTCGGTGAGGGCAGGCACCAGCTTGCCCTGGTACTGCTGCACCTGGGCGCGGCGGATGCGGGCGGCCAGTCCCTGCTCCCGATCGCCCGAGAACCGGGCCTGGCGGAGCGCCTCGTTGGCGATGTCCCAGGCCTCATCGAGCCGACCGAGCAGGCGCAGCAGGTTGAGCTTCTCGTTCAGTGCCGACAGGCTCCGGAGCGAGCCGAGTTCGGTGAGCCGCTGCTCTGCGGCGGCCACATCCACGGTCTCGCGCAGGGTCTTCGGGTCGTAGCCGGTGATGATGCTCAAGGGTGACGCTCCTGGTTCGGTTCTGTTCCAGCTTACGGCTCAGGATGCGCCCGGCGAGAGAGCAACACGGGCCAGTCGGTCGTCCCCGGCCTGTGGAGAACCTCTCCCATCGGTGTTGTTGGTGAGGAGAAGGAGCCCGGTGCCGTCGGCGGTGGCCACGACATCCCGGATGCGGCCGAGCGTCCCCGCGTAGTAGCTCACGACGAGCGTGCTGCTGAGCGCCGGAGTGTCGCCGCCGGGCGTGATCGACCACAGCCGCTCACCGCCGAGCCCCGCCATGAAGAGGGTGCCGCCGACCATGGCGAGCCCGCTCGGGCTCGCCTCATCCGTCGACCACTCGACGATCGGGTTGGTGAAACCGTGCACGGTTCCGCCCGGCCCGCCCTCGCCGAACCCCTCGACACCGGGCCAGCCGTAGTTCGCGCCCGGGGTGATGACGTTGAGTTCGTCCCACGTGTTCTGGCCGAACTCGGCGGCGTACATCGTGCCGTCCGAGCTCCACGCCATCCCCTGCGAGTTGCGGTGCCCGAGGCTGTAGACCGGTGACCCGGCAAACGGGTTGTCGCCCGGAACCGCCCCCGTCGGAGTCACCCTGAGGATCTTCCCCGACAGCGACTCGACCCGCTGCGCGTTCGCCGACTGGTTCGCGTCGCCGGCCGTGATGTAGAGCATCCCGTCGGGCCCGAAGAGGATGCGTCCACCATTGTGGTTCGAAGCCTTCGGGATCCCCGTGAGCACGTCGCTCGCAGCGCCCAGGCTGAACGCGCCGGGGCCGCCCTCCAGCGGCATCCGCACCACGCGGTTGTCGCTCGCGGTGGTGAGGTACGCATAGAGGTAGGTGGCGGCGGCTGCGGTCGTCGCGCTGGTCGCGCTGGCTCCGGATGTCGCGGCTGCGCCCGCGCCGCCCGCGCCGCCGTCCGCGGCTGCGCTCGTGCCTGCGAGAACGCCGGTCGTGTCGACGTAGGCGGCGAGGCCCAGCAGCCCGCCCTCGCCGGCGGCCGCCACTCCGGGCACCGTTCCGATCGCTCCGGCGCTCCCATCCGCCCGGATCTCCTTCACCACCCCTGTGCCCCGTTCATCGACGAGAACCGTCCCGCCCGGCAGGGTCACGATCGACCACGGCGCGTCGAGCTCATCGGCGACGGTCGCGGGGTCGCCCTCGGGGTGCACCGCTCCCGTCACCGACGCGCCGGCGCCGCCCGTTCCCGCGCCGCCCCACGGATTCGCGGCGCCCGCGCTCGCTCCGTCCGTGGCAGGCGCCGTCGCGGCGGCACTCGGCCCGACTGTCGTGGGCGCCGCACTCGCGGTCCCGCCCGCGCCCGGCCCCGCCTCCGACGCACCCGTGCATCCGCTGACCGCCAGCACGACGGCCACCCCGAATCCCGCGGCACCGCCGAAAGCTCCCCGCCGCCGTGCTCCCCGCCGCTCTGCTCCCCGCCACCCTGCGCCCCACCCCAGACGCCTCACCCGGGCATCCACCCGCCGAGCGCCCACCGGCCATCCGCTCGCCACTCTCGTCATCGGTCGGCCTCCGGTCGCTCAGCGGAACTGCGGTCCTAGCCCACACTGCCCGGTTTCACTTGGAAGATGCTGCGTGCGGGCGGCGGCGAGGGCATGGCCGTCTGATCCGTCACGACCGGTGCGCTCGCGATGAAAGCCTTCAGTTCCCGCCCGTCGACGACCTTCGCCGGGGTGGGGTCGCTCGCCACGAGGCGCGGCATCCGCTCGAACGGCAGCGGAGCATCCGACGCGAACATCACGACGTTGCCGAACCGCCTGGACTTCAGCACCTGCGGGTCGACGACCACCGCGACGTGCGCGAACACCGCGCTGAGGGTCGCGGCCTGGCTGCGGGCGAAAGCGAGCCCCGCCCCGTCGGCGACGTTTGCGGCGAGGATGCCCGTCTCCTTCATCAACGCGGATGCCAGGGTGTAGAACTCCACACTGGTCACGTGCGCTGGGGTCCGGGCGCCGGAGAACACGTCGACCACCAGAACGTCGACCGTGCCTCTCAGTCCGTGCGGCAGCTTCGCCAGCACCTCCCGCGCATCGCCGTGCCGCACACGGATCTGCGCCCCCTGCGGAAACGGGAGCTGCTCCCTGACGAAGTCGACCAGCTCACTCTCGAGCTCGACGACCTGCTGCCGCGACCCGGGCCGCGTCGCCGCGACGTAACGGGGGAGCGTGAACGCACCTCCACCGAGGTGCAGCGCCGTGATCGCCTCGCCGTCCGGCGCCACGAGGTCGATCCCGTGCCCGATGCGTCGCACGTACTCGAAGGCCAGGTAGGTCGGATCGTCGAGCGCCACGTGGGACTGCGGCGTGCCGTCGACCACCAGCGTGAACGCCCCCGGCTGGTGCCGGTCGGCCTCGACGACCGCCCGCATCCCGTTCCCGAGCGTGACCGCCGGATGCTCCCCGTCGCCCCCGCGTCGCCTGCCGTTTCTCTCGCTCACCCTCCGACCCTAAACCCCGGCGCAGCAGCCGCGGAGTCGCGGTTATACCTCAGAGCGCGAAAATGGTCAAGATTCGAGTGGACAAGTGGCCAGGAGCGGCATATAGTTGTTCTTTGCGCTCCCAGTACTCCTATGCCTTCATATTGCGGTCGGCTCGCGCTGCAGTTTCTTCTTCGTCAGATGGAACCGCAGCATCACTCCAGAACCCCTGTGCATATCACCGGCAGGCGGGTTTTGTTCGAGGGTCTGGCGAGTTCGACCAAAAGTAAACCCAGTACTGAGACCCGACGGGGTCCACGGAGGTTATTTCCTTGGCTGCTGCGAGCAACGCAACCACCACCACACCCAAGAACGGTCGCGGAGCATCGCGACTCTCGTTCGCCAAAATTTCTGACAACCTGACTGTTCCCGATCTGCTTGCACTGCAGACCGAGAGCTTCGACTGGCTCGTGGGCAACGACGTGTGGAAGGCACGCGTCGCTGAAGCGAAGGAGCAGGGTCGCAAAGACCTTCCTGAGCACTCCGGCCTCGATGAGATCTTCGAGGAGATCTCCCCGATCGAAGACCTCGGCGAGACCATGCAGCTCAGCTTCACGAGCCCGTTCCTCGAGCCCGAGAAGTACACGATCGACGAGTGCAAGGAGCGCGGCAAGACCTACGCCGCCCCGCTCTACGTCGAGGCTGAGTTCATGAACCACCTCACCGGTGAGATCAAGACCCAGACCGTCTTCATGGGCGACTTCCCCCTGATGACCGAGAAGGGCACGTTCATCATCAACGGCACCGAGCGTGTCGTCGTGTCCCAGCTCGTGCGGAGCCCGGGTGTGTACTTCGACCGCCAGCTCGAGAAGACCTCCGACAAGGACATCTACTCGGCCCGCGTCATCCCGAGCCGTGGTGCCTGGCTCGAGTTCGAGATCGACAAGCGCGACCAGGTCGGTGTGCGCATCGACCGCAAGCGCAAGCAGAGCGTCACCGTGTTCCTGAAGGCCCTCGGCCTCACGAGCGAGGAGATCCTCGAGCAGTTCAAGGGCTACTCCTCCATCGAGGCGACCCTCGAGAAGGACTCCATCCTGACGAAGGAAGAGGCCCTCAAGGACATCTACCGGAAGCTCCGCCCGGGCGAGCAGGTTGCTGCCGAGGCCGCGCGTGCGCTGCTCGACAACTTCTACTTCAACCCGAAGCGCTACGACCTCGCGAAGGTCGGTCGTTACAAGATCAACCGCAAGCTCGGTATCGAGAGCGAGCTGTCGAACTCCGTTCTGACGAACGAAGACATCATCGCGACGATCAAGTACCTCGTGGCCCTCCACGAGAACCAGACCACGCTTCCCGGCACCCGTGGTGGCAAGTCCGTCGACATCCGTCTCGACATCGACGACATCGACCACTTCGGCAACCGTCGCATCCGTGCCGTCGGCGAACTCATCCAGAACCAGGTGCGTACGGGTCTGTCCCGTATGGAGCGCGTGGTTCGCGAGCGGATGACCACGCAGGACATCGAGGCGATCACCCCGCAGACCCTGATCAACGTGCGCCCCGTCGTCGCCGCGATCAAGGAGTTCTTCGGTACCTCCCAGCTGTCGCAGTTCATGGACCAGAACAATCCCCTCGCGGGCCTGACGCACAAGCGTCGACTCTCCGCGCTGGGCCCGGGTGGTCTGTCCCGTGAGCGTGCCGGCGTCGAGGTTCGCGACGTGCACCCCAGCCACTACGGCCGCATGTGCCCGATCGAGACCCCGGAAGGCCCGAACATCGGCCTGATCGGTTCGCTCGCATCGTTCGCCCGCATCAACTCGTTCGGTTTCATCGAGACCCCGTACCGTCGCGTCGTCGACGGCGTCGTCACCGAGACCATCGACTACCTGACCGCGAGCGAAGAAGACGAGTACGTGGTGGCCCAGGCCAACGCGCCTCTGACGAAGGACGCCCGTTTCGCCGAGCCCCGCGTGCTTGCACGCAAAAAGGGTGGCGAGGTCGACCTCTTCCCGATCGAGACGATCGGCTACATGGATGTCTCGCCCCGCCAGATGGTGTCGGTCGCGACGTCGCTCATCCCGTTCCTCGAGCACGACGATGCGAACCGCGCCCTCATGGGTGCGAACATGCAGCGCCAGGCCGTGCCGCTCCTGATGAGCGACAGCCCCCTGGTCGGTACCGGTATGGAGGGCTTCGCGGCCGTCGACGCCGGTGACGTGGTCACCACCCAGCACGCCGGTGTCGTGCAGGAGGTTTCGGCTGACGCCGTCTCCGTTCTGCTCGACGAGGGCGGGGTCGAGACCTACTACCTCCGCAAGTTCGACCGCTCGAACCAGGGCACGAGCTACAACCAGCGCGTCATCGTCAACGAGGGTGACCGCGTCGAGGTCGGAGAGGTCATCGCCGATGGTCCCGCCACCGAGAACGGTGAGCTCGCGCTCGGCAAGAACCTCCTCGTGGCGTTCATGCCGTGGGAGGGCTACAACTTCGAAGACGCGATGATCCTCAGCCAGAACCTGGTGAAGGACGACACGCTCTCCTCGATCCACATCGAAGAGTACGAAGTCGATGCTCGCGACACCAAGCTCGGCAAGGAGGAGATCACGCGTGACCTCCCGAACGTCAGCCCGGAGCTGCTCGCCGACCTCGACGAGCGTGGAATCATCCGGATCGGTGCCGAGGTCCGCCCCGGCGACATCCTCGTCGGCAAGGTGACACCCAAGGGTGAGACCGAGCTCTCCGCCGAGGAGCGACTGCTCCGCGCGATCTTCAACGAGAAGAGCCGCGAAGTGCGCGACACCAGCCTCAAGGTGCCCCACGGTGAGCGTGGAACCATCATCGCCGTCAAGGAGTTCTCTGCCGAGAACGACGACGAGCTCGGTTCCGGCGTCAACCAGCGCGTGGTCGTCTACATCGCCCAGAAGCGCAAGATCACCGAGGGTGACAAGCTCGCCGGCCGCCACGGCAACAAGGGTGTCATCGCGAAGATCCTGCCCGTGGAAGACATGCCGTTCCTCGCAGACGGTACCCCCGTCGACGTGGTGCTCAACCCGCTCGGTATCCCCGGCCGCATGAACTTCGGCCAGGTGCTGGAGATCCACCTCGGGTGGATCGCCAAGCAGGGCTGGAAGGTCGAGGGCAAGAGCAACAAGTGGGCCGGCCGTCTCCCCGAGGCCGCACACGAGGCTGCCCCGAACACGAAGGTCGCGACCCCCGTGTTCGACGGTGCGCTCGAAGAGGAGATCGGTGGTCTGCTCGACTCGACCCTCGTGACCCGCGACGGCGACCGCCTGATCAACGGCACCGGTAAGGCGACGCTCTTCGATGGCCGCTCCGGCGAGCCGTTCCCCGAGCCCATCTCGGTCGGCTACATGTACATCCTGAAGCTCCACCACCTCGTCGACGACAAGATCCACGCTCGTTCGACCGGTCCGTACTCCATGATCACGCAGCAGCCGCTGGGTGGTAAGGCACAGTTCGGTGGGCAGCGCTTCGGTGAGATGGAAGTGTGGGCGCTCGAGGCCTACGGCGCCGCATACGCACTGCAGGAGCTCCTGACGATCAAGTCGGATGACATCCTCGGCCGCGTGAAGGTGTACGAAGCGATCGTCAAGGGTGAGAACATCCAGGAGCCGGGTATCCCCGAGTCCTTCAAGGTGCTCATCAAGGAGATGCAGTCGCTCTGCCTGAACGTGGAAGTGCTGTCTGCCGACGGCACTGCGGTCAGCCTGCGCGACACCGATGACGAGGTCTTCCGCGCTGCAGAAGAGCTCGGCATCAACATCTCCACGCGGTTCGAGAACTCGTCTATCGACGACATCTAAGCCGAACCTCTGCGCTAGCTAGAACCCAACTTTCGCTACCTTCCTACTCCAGGAGAGAAGAAAAAATTGCTCGACGTTACAACATTTGACGAACTGCGGATCGGTCTCGCTACGGCTGACGACATCCGCAAGTGGTCGCACGGTGAGGTCAAGAAGCCCGAGACGATCAACTACCGCACGCTGAAGCCCGAGAAGGACGGCCTCTTCGGAGAGCAGATCTTCGGGCCGAGCCGTGACTGGGAGTGCTCGTGCGGCAAGTACAAGCGAGTGCGCTTCAAAGGCATCGTCTGTGAGCGCTGCGGTGTCGAGGTCACGAAGTCGTCGGTGCGCCGTGAGCGCATGGGCCACATCGAGCTCGCCGCCCCCGTCACGCACATCTGGTACTTCAAGGGCGTTCCGTCCCGCCTCGGCTACCTGCTCGACATGGCTCCGAAGGACCTCGAGAAGGTCATCTACTTCGCGGCCTACATGATCATCTCGGTCGACGAGGATGGCCGTCACGAAGACATGCCCGGCCTCGAGAACGAGCTCCGGCTCGAGATCAAGGCCCTCAGCGACCAGCGCGACAGCCGTATCGCCGACCGTCTCCAGAAGCTCGAGAACGATCTGGCTGCCCTCGAGGCAGAAGGCGCCAAGAGCGACCAGAAGCGTCGTACCAAAGACGGCGCCGAGAAGGAGATGGGCCAGGCCCGCAAGTCCTTCGACGAGCAGATCGCCCAGCTCGAGCGCGTGTGGGAAGACTTCCGCAGCCTCAAGGTCGGCGAGCTGAAGCCCGAAGACTCCGTGTTCCACGAGCTGCAGGACCGCTACGGCCAGTACTTCGAGGCCTACATGGGTGCCGAGGCGATCAAGAAGCGCCTCGAAGCCTTCGACCTCGCCACTGAGTCGGACACGCTGCACCTGCAGATCTCCGAGGGCAAGGGCCAGAAGAAGATCCGCGCCATCAAGCGCCTCCGGGTCGTCAACTCGTTCCTGATCACCGGCAACTCGCCGGCCGCGATGGTTCTCGACGTGGTCCCCGTGATCCCGCCGGAGCTCCGCCCGATGGTGCAGCTGGATGGTGGCCGCTTCGCGACCTCCGACCTCAACGACCTGTACCGCCGCGTGATCAACCGCAACAACCGCCTGCGTCGTCTGCTTGACCTCGGTGCTCCCGAGATCATCGTCAACAACGAGAAGCGGATGCTGCAGGAGGCCGTCGACGCACTGTTCGACAACGGCCGCCGTGGTCGCCCCGTCACCGGTACCGGCAACCGCGCCCTGAAGTCCCTGAGCGACATGCTCAAGGGCAAGCAGGGTCGTTTCCGCCAGAACCTGCTCGGCAAGCGCGTGGACTATTCGGGCCGTTCGGTCATCATCGGTGGTCCCCAGCTGAAGCTGCACCAGTGCGGTCTGCCCAAGCAGATGGCCCTGGAGCTGTTCAAGCCGTTCGTGATCAAGCGCCTGATCGACCTGAGCCACGCCCAGAACATCAAGGCCGCGAAGCGTATGGTCGAGCGGAGCCGTCCCCAGGTGTGGGATGTGCTCGAGGAGATCATCCGCGAGCGTCCTGTGATGCTGAACCGTGCACCCACGCTCCACCGACTGGGCATCCAGGCTTTCGAGCCCCAGCTCGTCGAGGGCAAGGCGATCCAGCTGCACCCGCTCGTCTGCACCGCGTTCAACGCGGACTTCGACGGTGACCAGATGGCCGTGCACCTTCCGCTGTCGGTGGAAGCGCAGGCCGAGGCGCGCATCCTGATGCTCGCGTCGAACAACATCCTGAAGCCGTCCGACGGCCGTCCGGTGACCCTGCCCACGCAGGACATGATCATCGGCCTGCACCACCTGACGACCCTCCGTGAGGGTGTCGTCGGCGAGGGCCGCGCGTTCTCCAGCGTTGCCGAGGCCATCCTGGCGAAGGACCAGGGCACCCTCGACCTCAATGCCAAGGTGCGCATCCGCCTCGAGAACATCACCTTCGCTGAGGGTGAAGCTCCCGAGAACGCTGTGCTGGCCGAGGGCAACCACGCCCCCGGTGTGACGCTGGTCGAGACATCCCTCGGTCGCGCGCTCTTCAACGAGACGCTGCCGACCGACTACCCGTACGTCGAAGCCGTCGCAGACAAGGGCCAGATCTCGGCCATCGTCAACGACCTCGCCGAGCGGTACCCGAAGGTCGAGGTTGCTGCTGCTCTCGACCGCATCAAGGATGCCGGTTTCTACTGGGCCACCCGCTCAGGCGTCACCGTTGCTCTCTCCGACGTTCTGACCCCGCCGAACAAGCGCGAGATCGTTGCGACCTACGAGAAGCTCGCCGCCAAGGTGCAGTCGCAGTACGAGAAGGGCCTCACCACCGACGCCGAGCGTCGCCAGGAACTGATCCAGATCTGGACCAAGGCGACCGAAGACGTCGCGGAGGCCATGCAGGCGAACTTCCCGGCGAACAACACGATCAACCGCATGGTGACGTCGGGTGCTCGTGGTAACTGGCTGCAGATCCGCAACATCGCGGGTATGCGTGGCCTGGTGAACAACCCGAAGGGTGAGATCATCCCTCGCCCGATCATCTCGTCGTACCGTGAGGGCCTCAGTGTTGCTGAGTACTTCATCGCGACGCACGGTGCTCGCAAGGGACTCGCCGACACCGCGCTGCGTACCGCCGACTCCGGGTACCTCACCCGTCGTCTGGTGGATGTCTCGCAGGACGTCATCATCCGTGAAGACGACTGCGGCACCACCAAGGGCCTCGACCTGGCCATCGCGGCGCACGACGCTGCCGGTGTGCTGGTGAAGGACTCGAACGTCGAGAACTCCGTGTTCGCACGGAGCCTCGCTGCCGACGCGGTGGATGCCTCCGGCACCGTCATCGCCGAAGCCGGCGAGGACATCGGTGACGTTCTCATCGACAAGCTGGTCGAGGCGGGTGTCGAGAACATCAAGGTGCGCTCGGTGCTGACCTGCGAGTCGGCCGTCGGTGTGTGTGCTGCCTGCTACGGCCGCTCGCTCGCCACCGGTCTGCTGGTGGACATCGGAGAGGCCGTCGGCATCATCGCCGCACAGTCGATCGGTGAGCCCGGAACCCAGCTGACCATGCGTACCTTCCACACGGGTGGTTCCGCATCGGCCGACGACATCACGCAGGGTCTGCCCCGCGTGCAGGAGCTCTTCGAAGCGCGTACCCCCAAGGGTGCGTCGCCGATCGCAGAAGCTGCTGGCCGCATCACCATCGAAGACACCGACCGCAGCCGCAAGCTGATCCTCACGCCCGACAACGGTGACGAGGCCATCGCCTACCCGGTGCTGAAGCGTGCCAGCCTCCTCATCGAGGACGGCGACCACGTGGAGCTCGGAACGCAGCTGCACGTCGGTGCGATCGACCCGAAGGAGGTTCTCCGGGTTCGCGGTGTGCGTGCCGTGCAGGAGCACCTCGTCGGTGGTGTGCAGGGCGTCTATCGCTCGCAGGGTGTGCCGATCCACGACAAGCACATCGAGGTCATCGTCCGCCAGATGCTCCGCAAGGTGACTGTTGTCGACCACGGTGACACCGACCTGCTCCCCGGTGAGCTCGTCGACCGCCAGCGTTACAACATCCTCAACCGCGAGGCGCTCACCGAGGGTCGTAAGACCGCTTCGGCCCGCCAGGAGGTCATGGGTATCACCAAGGCCTCGCTCGCGACCGAGTCGTGGCTGTCGGCCGCTTCCTTCCAGGAGACCACGCGTGTTCTCACGCAGGCCGCCATGGAGGGCAAGAGCGACCCGCTGGTCGGACTCAAGGAGAACGTCATCATCGGAAAGCTCATCCCGGCCGGAACCGGACTCCAGAAGTACCGCAACGTCACCGTTGAGGCAACCGAGGAGGCCAAGGCCGAGCGCTACCCGAACCGCATCTTCACCGATGACGCGGTGTTCTCGGAGGCTGACCTGTCGTTCGTCGACTTCGACAGCTTCTCGAGTGACGACTACACGCCCGGTACCTACAACTAGGCACTGACCGCGTGACCAGAAGGGCCCTCTCGCTTCGGCGAGGGGGCCCTTCTTCCGTGTCGGGGAGGTGCCGCGGCGCGCCTAGACTTGCCTGATGACTCTCTCAGGATGCTCATGCTGAAGAATTTCGGCTGGTCCTTCGTGGTGCTGCTCGTGGGCCTCGCCCTCGGGTTCCTCTACGGCGGACCGACAGCCCTCGTACTGGTGATCGTGCTCAGCGTGCTCGAGATCTCGCTCTCGTTCGACAACGCGGTGGTCAACGCCACCATCCTCGAGCGTATGAACGCGGCCTGGCAGCGCATCTTCCTCACCGTCGGCGTCATCATCGCCGTCTTCGGGATGCGGCTGGTGTTCCCCTTCCTCGTCGTGGCGGTCACCGCCGGGCTCGGCCCGGTGCAGGCCGTGCAGCTGGCGTTCGAGAAGGGCGATCCGGCCGTCCCCGGCACCTACGGCTTCATCCTCAACGCCGCACACCCCGCGATCGCCGGCTTCGGCGGCATGTTCCTGCTCATGCTGTTCCTCGACTTCATGTTCGACGAACGCGACGTCCTCTGGATCAAGCCTGTCGAGAAGGTGTTGCAGATCGTCGGGCGGGTTCCGGGCGCCAGCACGATCGTGTCGATCATCGTGCTCGTGCTGGTCTCCCAGTTCGTCGCCGAAGACCCGGGCACCGTGCTGCTCAGCGGCGTCATCGGCATCGGGGCGTTCCTGCTCGTCACGGCGCTCGGCAAGGTGTTCGAGCAGACGGCCGAGGAGGGCGGCGGGGAGGACATCGACCCCGTCAAGCCCGGTCGGCAGGTCAAGATCGTCGTCGGCCGCGCGGCGTTCTTCCTCTTCCTCTACCTCGAGGTGCTGGATGCGAGTTTCTCGTTCGACGGCGTCATCGGCGCCTTCGCCATCACCTCAGACCCGATCGTCATCGCGATCGGTCTCGGCGTCGGGGCGATGTTCATCCGGTCGCTCACCATCTTCCTCGTACGTCAAGGCACGCTCAGCCAGTTCGTCTACCTCGAACACGGGGCCCTCTGGGCCGTCGGGGCGCTGGCGGTCATCCTCCTCATTTCGATCCGACTGGAGATCCCCGATGTCGTCACGGGGCTCGTCGGCATCGTCTTCATCGGCGCCGGGTTCCTGTCGAGCATCGTGCGGAACCGCCGGGTGAAGGCCCGTGAGCTCGGCGGATCGGTGCAGGTGGGCTGACTCAACCCGCCTGACTCAGGTGGGCTGACTCAGGCGGGTTCCGGATGCCCGGGGTCATCCTCGGCATCTCGCTGCTCCAGTGCCTCCAGCACCTGCATCGCCACCAGCCGCCCCGCCCGGTCCGCCCCGATCGTCGACGCCTGCGGCCCGTAGCCCGCGAGGAACACCCGTGGGTCGCGGAGTGCGCGCCCCTCCGCTGCAGCCACCCCGCCGCCCGGTTCGCGGAGACCGAGCGGGTCGAGGTGGCCGAGTTCCGAACGAAATCCGGTCGCCCAGATGATGGCGTCGGCCGGCTCGAAGCTGCCGTCGGCGAAGCGAACTCCGCCCTGTTCGATGCTCGTGAACATCGGTCGCGCCACGAGAACCCCGCGCCGCAGAGCGTCGAGGTTGCGGGCCGTTGCGGGGAGACCGGTTCCGCTGATGATGCTCGGCAGCACGCGCCCGGCCGCCGCCGCGTCGTTCTGCTGGGCGACCGCGGCGAGCCGGCCCTCGATGCTCGCGCTCGCCTCACCCGGCTCGTCGCCTGCGAACGAGACCGGTCGGCGGGTGACCCAGGTGGTGGATGCCGCGATCCCCTCCAGCTCGAGCACGAAGCCCACCGCGGAGGTACCGCCGCCGACCACGATGACCCGGAGGCCGCTGAACTCGGCGGCCGATCGGTACTCGGGGGTCGCGAGCTGGCGCCCGGCGAACGTCTCGATGCCGGGGACGTACGGGCGGATCGGCGCGCCCCATGTGCCGGTGGCGTTCACCAGGATGGCGGTGGTGATCGCGCCACGAGCAGCGTCTGCGGTCGTGCTTGGGGCCATCACGCCGGCGACCACCCCGCGGAGGTACTCGACGCGCAACCGGCCGGACGCGACATCCGGAGCCGCCTCGCGCACCCCCGTCACCGTCACCGGCCGGAACACCTGCAACCCGAAGTGCTGCTCGTACGCGGCGTAGTACTCGCCCACCACGTCGCGGGCGGCACGGCCCCGGTCGGCCGTGTCGAAGCTCAGGCCGAGCTCCCGCATGCCCGGCAGGTCGTTGACCCGGTGCGCCGTGCCGAGTCGCAGCGACTCCCAGCGGAACTGCCACGCGCCGCCGGCAGCGGGGGAACGGTCGAGCACGACCAGATCCTCACCGGGCGTGAGACCGCGGCGCGCCAGGTGATGGGCGACCGAGAGCCCCGCCTGCCCGGCGCCGACGATCACCACCCGGGCGTGCGAGGGGAGAGCCGCATCGGGTGCATCGGCGGAGTGCGGGTCAGCCACGGGCATCCGGAGCAATGTCGTGCACCGCACGAGCGTCGCCGATGAACGCCGTGAGCCGCTCGGTTCCCACCAATCCGCTCGGATGCGGCCCCGCCGCCTGCAGCGCCGCCGCCAGCGAGACGAGGCCGGCCCAGCGGGAGGCGAACAGAACGGCGTTGCCTTCGTCGAGGTCCTCGGTGAGAGCCTGGGCGCCGGCGACCAGCACGAGCGGGAAGACCTCGGCCAGGCTCGCCGCGGCCGCCCGCGCGACCGGCAGATCGCGGTCGTCGGCCACATTGACCGCCAGCACCCCCGCATCACCGAGCAGCGCGACGAGTTCGCGGTAGAACTCGACGCTCGCGAGGTGCGCTGGTGTCGCTGACCCGAGGTACACGTCCGCCACGATGAGGTCGAACGGGGCGGATTCGGATGCCCGGTCGAGCCCCGCCCGGGCGTCGTCGATGATCACACCGAGGTCGATGCCCTCGGGCAGGGGAGCCACTTCTGTCACGAGGTCGAGGAGGTCGGCCTCGAACTCGATCACGGTCTGCGGCGAGCCCGGCCGTGTCGCGGCGATGTACCGGGCCAGGGTGAGAGCACCTCCGCCGAGGTGCAGCACGCGGAGGGGTGCGCCGGCCGGGGCGAGCAGATCCGCGAGGTTCGCGATGCGCCGCAGGTAGTCGAACCGCAGCGAACGCGGATCGCCGGTGAACACGTGCGACTGCTGTTCACCGCCGATGTAGAGGGTGAAGCCGCTGCCGCCGATGTCGTCTGCACGGAGCTCGGCGGCCAGACCGCTCAGGCGGAGACGGCGGTGCACCGGGGGGATCATCCGCACCAGCCTAGGGTCTGCAGCCGGTCTCGCCCCCACCTTCGGGTGAACCTCCCCAGATGATTTTGCGCCCCGACTTGTCTCTCCGCTATCTTGAGCGTTGAGCATCCCGACTACCGTAGTCATCGCCTGGTATGACCCTCGCTGGGTGCCATCTGACGGGGGCCATGATGGCTGTACTGCTGTATCGGATCGGCGCTTTCGCCGCTCGCCGGCACTTCCTGGTCATCGGGGTGTGGCTGCTCATCGTGGTCGCCGCGATCTCCGGTGCCATCGCCTTCCCGGGCAAGGGTTCCCCTGCGGTGGAGATTCCGGGCACGCAGTCGCAGACCGCGATCGATCTGCTCGGCAGCCGCTTCCCGGCAGCCAACGGGGGCAGCTCGAAGGTCATCTTCGTCGCGCCCGAGGGGCAGAGCATCCGGAGCTTCGAATCGCAGATCTCCGGTGTCGCCGCGAAGATGAAGACGCTGCCGAACCAGGCGAACGTGACCGACCCGTTCGACACCTCGGGAGCTCCCGCCGTCGCTGCTGCCGCCGCCGCACAGATCGCCCCCGACAACTCGATGGCGTACATCTCGATCTCGTACACGGTGCCGGCCACCGACCTCACCGATGCCGACACCGAAGCCCTCGAGGCGATGGGCGACAGCATTACGGATGACGGACTGACCGTCGCCTACGCCGGGGTGAAGGCACCCGAGGCCGCGGCCGACGACAGCCAGGAGGCAGGCGGGATGGTCATCGCCCTCATCATCCTGGCCATCACGATCGGCTCGCTGCTCGCCGCAGGCATGCCGCTCATCACCGCGCTCTTCGGGGTCGCGATCTCGACCACCTCGATCACCATCATCGCCGACTTCGTGACGATCTCGTCGTCGGCTCCGATCCTGGCCCAGATGCTCGGGTTGGCCGTGGGCATCGACTATTCCCTGTTCATCGTCGCCCGGCACCGCTCCCAGCTCGCCGCGGGCACACCGGCCCGGGAGTCCGTCGCGATCGCGACGTCCACCGCGGGCAGCGCCGTCATCTTCGCCGGCATCACCGTGATCATCGCGCTGATCGGGCTGTCGGTGGTCAACATCCCGTTCCTCTCGGTGATGGGTCTGGGCGCTGCCTTCGGCGTGCTGCTGGCCGTCGCCGCGGCCGTCACTCTGCTTCCCGCCATCCTCGGCCTGCTCAACACCACGTTGGTGCCGAAGCCCGGCTCCCGCACCGAGCGGCGCGAACGCGAGCTGCAGAACCCGAGGCACGACACGAAGCCCACTCTCGGTCGCCGGTGGGTGCGCCTCGTGACGCGCCGGCCGCTGATCGCGGTGATCGTCGTTCCGCTCGCCCTGCTGGCGCTCGCCTTCCCGGCGCTCCACCTCGCACTGACCGTGCCCGACGCGGGCTACGACGCCCCGGGCAGCCAGTCCCGCGTCGCCTACGAGCTGCTCGACAAGGGGTACGGGCCGGGCTTCAACGGCCCGCTGCTGGTGACCGCGGACATCGGGTCGGTCGAAGCGCAGAACCTTCAGGGCGCCCTCGACGCGCTGGGAAAGCAGTTCACCGGCATTCCCGACGTGGACACGGTGAGCCCGGTCATCCCGAACAGCGCCCTCGACATGGCGATCGTCTCGCTGACGCCGTCGAGCGCACCCGATTCTGAGGCGACGAAGCAGCTCGTCCAGACGTTGCGGGACGACGCGCCGGCCTTCGAGGCAGCGAACGGGTTCACCTACATGGTCACCGGGCAGACCGCCGTGGCGATCGACATCTCCCAGCAACTGGGCGATGCCCTGCCGATCTTCGCGCTGGTCGTGGTCGGGCTCTGCCTGGTGCTGCTGACGATGGTCTTCCGTTCGCTGGCCGTGCCGATCAGCGCGACCCTCGGCTTCCTGCTCTCCGTCGCGGCCTCGCTCGGCGTCGTGACCCTGGTCTTCAACGACGGCGTGTTCGCCGAGGTGTTCGGCGTGCAGAAGGTTGGGCCGGTGATCAGCTTCATGCCGATTCTCGTGATGGCCGTCCTGTTCGGCCTCGCGATGGACTACCACGTCTTCCTCGTCTCCCGGATGCGCGAGGAGTTCTCGCGCACCGGGGAGGCGCGGGCATCCGTTCTCGACGGCTTCAGCGCCGCCGCCCGCGTGGTGACCGCGGCGGCCCTGATCATGTTCAGCGTGTTCGCCTCGTTCGTTCCCGGTTCCGGTGCGGCGGTGCAGCCGCTGGCGTTCGCGCTCGCGGCGGGTGTGCTGATCGACGCGTTCCTCGTGCGGATGACGCTCATCCCGGCGATCATGGCCATGCTCGGAACGCGCGCCTGGTATCTGCCGGCCTGGCTCGGGCGGCACCTGCCGAACGTGGACATCGAGGGCGAGAAGGTGCACGAACTGATCGCCGCCCGCGACTGGCGGCCGGGTGACGCCGAGGCGCCCGCGCACGGCGCGCCGGCTCTGGATGATCGGGGTGCGCTCGCTCCGGGCGCCGAGGTCGACGCGGCTGCGTCGGCTGCGTCGGCTGCCGATGTGGGGGCTGTCGCGGCCGAGTCCCCGGGCCCGGCGCCCGTCAGCCGCTCGGCCGCTGCCGCCGAGAGGCGTGCCCTCGCCAGGGCCGCGAGGATCGAGGCGAAGAACGAGCAGAAAGCGGCCCGCGCCGCCCAGCTCGCCCCGCCCGTCGAACGCCCCGCGATCACGGACGCTGTCGCAGCGGGTTCCCTCAGCGTGGCCGGCCAGCAGCCGTTCGACCTGCGGGTCGAAGCCGGTGGCGTCGCCCTGATCGTCGAGGAGCCGGGCGCCGAATCCCAGCTCGGTGCCGATGTGGGAGGGGCTGCTGTACTGGCAGCGCTGATGGGGCGGCTTCCCCACTTCACGGGCCACCTGAGCGTGCTGGGCCATCCGCAGCCGTTCGAGTCGTCGGCCGTGCGTCGACGGTCGCGCCTCGTGATGGGCGTCGATGCCGACCCGTCGACCCTCACCGTGGGCGAGTACCTCCTCGGCGAGGTGCGGCTCGATACCCGCCGGGCCGAGCGGCACCGCCGACTCGAGCGGGTCGGTGCGTACCTGCGCGTGCTCGAAGGAGTCGTGGCGACGCCGTCGGGTGCAGACCTCCCCGGCCCGGCGACCGACCAGTCGACCCCGCTCGCGGCGCTCGGTCTTGCGGCGCGCTGGTGCATCGACGTTGCGCTGGCGCTCGCCTCCTCCGCCGAGCTGATCGCCATCGATCTGCGACCCCTCGAGGACGGGCTCGCCGGCGACCTCCTGGCCGCGGTGGCCGCCGAGGCGGGCCGGAGTGTCACCCTGGTCTGCGCTGTGTCCAGCGCGACCGCGACCACGACCACCGCCCCGACGGGCCGCCCCCTCGTCACCGTGCAACTCACTGCCGCTCCGATCCAGACCGAACAGGGAGCCCTCGTATGAGCATGCTGTCGACACTCCTGAAATCCGCCGATCGGGCACCCCGGTCGTCCGCCGCCCGGATGATCGCCCTCGTGCTCGCCGTCGCGACACCCCTGCTCGTGGCCGGTGTCGCCGTCTCCGCGTTCTCGAACACCGCGGAGAGCGCGTCGGGCGCACCGAACCTCCCCGCAGCCGTCGTGAACCTCGACGCCACCGCGAAGACCGTGGTCAACGGCGCAGAGACGACCGTTCCCGCCGGAAAACTGCTGACCACCCAGCTCGTCAGCGGCCAGGCCGGATCGGGTTTCAGCTGGACGCTCACCAGCGCAGACCTCGCGCAGCAGGGCCTCGACTCGGGGGAGTACTCGGCAGTCGTCACCATTCCGAGCAACTTCTCCGAACTCTACGTCTCGACCGGCACGAGCGCCCCGGCGGCTGCCTCGCTCGAGGTCACCACCAATGGCGCACAGAGCTACGTCGCCGCTCTGCTGGCGACGGCACTCTCGACGAACGTGAACGATGCGCTCGCGACCGGCTTCACCCAGAGCTACGTCAAGGGTCTGCTCGGCGGCTTCACGAGCATCCACGACCAGCTGACGACCGTCGCCGACAAGAGCACCGAACTCTCGACGGCGGCCGGGCAGGTGTCGCAGCTCGGGGCGGGCGTCGCCGACGGCGTGGGCAAGCTCGCCGTCGGAGCGGAAGGTCTCAGCAGCGGGCTCCAGACCGCCGCGACGTCACTCGAACCGCTGCCCGCTGCGACCAGCGACCTCGCGAAGCTGGCTGTCGTCGCGAGGGACGGCAGCGCGCTGCTCTCCGACGGGATCACGGAGACCGCCCGGAAGCAGGACGACATCGAGGCGCGTCAGCTCGACCTGAACCTGAAGATCGCGGCTCTCTCGGCCGACCTGCCGAAGCTGACGGCGGCCGAGGTCGCCGCCCGGGTGGCCGAGATCAAGAAGCTCTCCGATGATGTCGCGCTGTCGAGCCTCGACGTCGGACTCTCCCTCGACGCGGGTGCGGTCGCCGGGGCCCTGCTGAAGGGCGGAAACTCCCTGATCTCGACCGGCACGACCACCCTCGCCGACAGCATGCCCGGCCTGGTGACAGGCATCGCGGGCGCCGCGAAGGGCGCGGGCGACCTGACCACAGGGCTCCAGGGACTCAACAGCTTCAGTCCCCAGCTCGTGCAGGGCACGGCGGGCGTCGCCTCGGGCGTCAGCCAGCTCTCCTCCGGGCTCGGCGAGGCCGCCGGGAAGATCCCGACGTACACCGCCGACCAGCAGACGACTCTCGCGACCGTCGTGGCCACCCCGGTCGTCACCACCGTGACCGACAGCCAGGCCCTGCCGAGCGCCCGAGTGGCGACCGCTTCGGTGATGGTCCCGGTGGCCCTCTGGCTCGGCGCGTTCGCGCTCTACCTTCTGCTGACACCGTTCACGACACAGGCGCTCGCCTCCTCGGCGGGGGCATTCCGCATCCTGCGGCAGTCGCTGCTTCCCGCGCTCGGACTCGCGGTGATCCAGGCGCTGGCGGTCGTGCTGGGGTTGCAGCTCCTCGGCGTGAACTCCCCGAATCCGGTGGGGAGCGCCCTGTTCATCCTGGGCCTCTCGCTCGCCTTCGTCATGGTGCACCAGGGACTTGTGGCTCTGCTCGGCCGGGTCGGCCGGATGATCTCCCTCGCGTTCCTCGTGCTCCAGGTCGTGGCGGCCGGCGTGCTGCTTCCCGTTGCACTCAGCCCCGCCTGGTTCCAGACGCTCTCGACGATCCTTCCGCTGTCGGCAGCCGTGCGCGGAATGCAGGGGCTCCTGACCGGAGCGGGTGCGGATGGCGGGGCGGCCGTCGGGGGAGTCATCGTGACCCTCGTGGTGGTGGCCGCGGTGGGGGTGGCGTTCACTCTGGTCGCGATTTCGAGGCGACGCAGCGTGACCTCCCTCAGCTGAGGCTCCACTGTGAGTAAAGTGTGCGCATGAGCACAGACGACCGCACCGACGACGCCGCCCCGAACAGCGCGGAGCAGGGTGCGCCGCCCCCCGCCGCGGCGGATACCGGGGCATCCGGTGAGGCGGCCGTGCCGACGGTCGGACTGCCCGCAGAGAGTGCGGAGCCCGCCTCCACCTTCGCCGGCGAGCCCTCCGCTGACAGTGTGTGGGCCGAGTCGGAGTACCCCGGTCAGCCGGTTCCGGATGTCGCGGGCGAGGCCTCGCAGGGCGAAGCTGCCGAGCCGTCCTCTGCCGCTGCGGGCACGGCCGCGGCTGCGGCCCCGCCGGCGCCCGCTCCCATCGCGCAACCGCTGACCGACGCATCCGAAGTCTTCGACGTTCAGCCCGCGCCGGAAACCGTTCCACGCTGGGAGGCGCCGGGGGCTGGGCCTGCGGCCGTCGCCGAGCCTGCTGCCGCCGCGCCTGCTGCTGAGCCTGCTGCTTTCGCTGCGCCAACCGCGGGTGATGGGCCCGCCGCTGTCGCTGGCCCCGCCGCCGTCGTTCGGCCCGCCACCGAGGCCGCGCCTGTCGTCGTTCCCGCGGCGCTGTCCGCCACCCCGGCCACTGCCCCGCGCTACCCGGCGGCGGCGGAGTCCGCGGAACCCGCCGCACCGCCCGCATCCCTCGAATCCCCCAGCGAGACGGGGGCGGTGGCCTACCCGGCAGCCGCCTTCATCCCGCCGCCCGCGGCGTTCGCCGCTCCGGTGGCACCGGAAGCCGCCCCGACAGGCGCCTCCGCAGCGACCCCACCCGCCGCCCAGGGCCAGGCCTCGCCAGCGGCAGGTCTCGCCACGGCAGGAGTCGCGGCGACCGGTCTCGCCGCGGGTGGCGGTGCTGCGGCAGGCACGGGCACCGGCGCAGCCGCCGCGTACCCCGGGCCCGGATTCGCTGCGCCCACGGCGATCGCCGTGCCGATTCTCACGCCCCCGAAGCGCCGCAGCAACCGCGGTTTCGGTATCCTGGTCTCGCTTCTCGCAACCCTCGTCTTCGCCGTCGTGTACGCCGCGGCGGGTGCCGCGATCCTCGCCTTCTCCGTGCCGGGGTCGCGCCTCGTCTCCGTGGTCGGCCAGTTCGCGGCGAGCCCGGCCTTCTACGTGCCCGTGATCTTCTTCGCGCTCGCCCTCATCCTCACGGTCGTCATCGTCAACCGGGCCGGTTGGTGGGCCTACGTACTCGGCGGCTTCCTGATCGCCGTCGTCGTCTACGGCGCGGCCATCCTCGGCGCCCTGCTCGCCGTGCAGGCGTGGACGTTGTCGAGCGGTGACATCGCCACCTTCGTCCGGTCCCTGGTGATGGATCCCCTCACGCTCGCCGGAGCACTCGTCGCCCGGGAGGTGCCGATCTGGGCGGGAGCCTGGATCGCCTCGCACGGCCGCAAGCTCAAGGCGAAGAACCTTCTCGCCCAGGAGGAGTACGACAGGAAACTGGCCGAGACGCCGGTGGCGCAGTACCCGACGGGGGAGCCGCTGTACACCCCGACCGCGTAAATGAATCTTCTTCACTTCATGAGCTAAGCTCAGACGGTGAAGAAGATTCTGTTGGTTGTCCTTGGTGTGCTCGTGGCGGCCGGCGTTGCGGTCGCCGTCGTGTTCGCTCTGGTCGGGTCGGGTGCCGGTTCGACCGCAGGGCCGACCGTCGCCGGTTCCACTGCTCCCACCGGTCTCGCGTCAGCACCGCCCACCTCCATGCCGACGGGGACACCGACCACCACGCCGGCCCCGGTCGCGACTCCAAATGACCCCGGAGTGGGCGGCGTCACCACGCCCGATCTCCGCACCGCGTCAGCAACACAGACGGTCTCGTGCCCGGTGCCGGGAGAGGGTCCGGCCGGGTCCACGGCCGAGTCTCCCGACGTGCAGCTCGTCTGGTCGAGCGAGGGAGCGCAGACCGCCTTCGTCGGCGTCGACACGCAGGATGCCCAGGCCGAGCCCTACTCGGAAGTCAGCACCTCGGGGTCGATCTCCATCCCGTTCGCCTGCCCCGCAGCGAGCCACACCTACACGATCACCCTGGTCGGCGCAGGCGGCGCTCGCAGCAAGACCTTCACGGTGCAGAACACCGGTCACCGCGGCTAGCGCCACATTCGCCGCCATTTGACCGCGACCGTCACAACGGGTAATATTTCCGGGGTGTGCGCTTTGTCGTGCTCTCGTGCCGTGCCCGCTTCTGTATTCCATCAGCGGAGGGCGGTTCCTGGCCAGACATGCATCATACAAAGCAGGGCTCGAACGAAGGTGCCGGTTCCACCGGCCCGTCCACTCGGCCCCCACGGCATACCTACCCCCGACAGGCGCCAGAGGCTTCGGTCTCGTGTGTTTGCAAGTAGGTCCAAATGAACTCGACTGACAGGGCTCCGGCCTTGGCGCGTTCGAATGCTAATCATCTGTAGCAGCTGTCACCGTGCAGTAAACACAAGGAGTTATGTAGTGCCTACCATTCAGCAGTTGGTCCGCAAGGGCCGCTCGCGCAAGGTCACGAAGACCAAAGCGCCTGCTCTCAAAGCAAACCCGCAGCAGCGCGGCGTGTGCACACGTGTGTACACCACCACCCCGAAGAAGCCGAACTCGGCTCTCCGCAAGGTCGCCCGCGTGAAGCTCTCCAACGGTACCGAGGTCACCGCCTACATCCCCGGTGAAGGCCACAACCTGCAGGAGCACTCGATGGTGCTCGTCCGCGGCGGTCGTGTGAAAGACCTCCCCGGTGTCCGTTACAAGATCGTCCGCGGCGCCCTCGACACCCAGGCTGTCAAGAACCGCAAGCAGGCTCGCAGCCGTTACGGCGCGAAGATGGAGAAGAAGTAATGCCTCGTAAAGGACCCGCTCCCAAGCGCCCCGTCGTCGCAGACCCCGTCTACGGCGCACCGATCGTCAGCCAGCTCGTCAACAAGATCCTTCTCGATGGCAAGAAGGGCCTCGCCGAGCGCATCGTCTACGACGCACTCGAGGGCGTGTCGACCAAGAACGGTGCAGACGCTGTCGTGACCCTGAAGAAGGCGCTCGACAACGTGCGCCCGACCATCGAGGTCAAGAGCCGCCGCGTCGGTGGCTCGACCTACCAGGTTCCCGTCGAGGTCAAGCCTCACCGTGCGAACACGCTCGCTCTGCGTTGGCTCACCACCTACGCGAAGGGCCGTCGTGAGAAGACGATGACCGAGCGCCTCACCAACGAGATCCTCGACGCATCGAACGGTCTCGGCGCGGCAGTCAAACGCCGTGAGGACACCCACAAGATGGCCGAGTCGAACAAGGCCTTCGCGCACTACCGCTGGTAGGCCGCAGGCCCACCAGCACGATGCCGTGGATGCTCACCCGAGCATCCACGGCACCCACACCCGTAGCAATCCAATCGGAGGAAATCCGTGGCACAGGACGTGCTTACCGACCTGAACAAGGTCCGCAACATCGGCATCATGGCCCACATCGATGCCGGCAAGACCACCACTACCGAGCGCATCCTGTTCTACACGGGTATCACCCACAAGATCGGCGAAGTGCACGACGGTGCAGCCACCATGGACTGGATGGCGCAGGAGCAGGAACGTGGCATCACGATCACGTCCGCTGCCACCACGTGCTTCTGGAACAACAACCAGATCAACATCATCGACACCCCCGGCCACGTGGACTTCACGGTCGAGGTGGAGCGTTCGCTCCGCGTGCTCGACGGTGCTGTTGCCGTCTTCGACGGCAAGGAGGGCGTCGAGCCCCAGTCGGAGACCGTCTGGCGCCAGGCCGACAAGTACGACGTGCCCCGTATCTGCTTCGTCAACAAGATGGACAAGCTGGGCGCCGACTTCTACTTCACCGTCGACACGATCGTCAAGCGCCTCGGCGCCCGCCCGCTCGTCATCCAGCTCCCCATCGGTGCTGAGTCGAGCTTCGAGGGTGTCGTCGACCTGGTCGAGATGCGTGCACTCACCTGGCGCGGCGACTCCAAGGGTGACGTCGAGCTCGGTGCGAAGTACGAGATCGAGGAGATCCCGGCAGACCTCGCCGAGCAGGCAGCGGAGTACCGCGAGAAGCTGATCGAGGTCGTCGCCGAGACCAGCGACGAGCTGCTCGAGCGCTACCTCTCCGGAGATGTCGACTTCTCGGTCGCCGAGATCAAGGCTGCGATCCGCAAGCTCACCGTCAACAGCGAGATCTACCCGGTTCTCTGCGGCTCCGCGTTCAAGAACCGTGGCGTGCAGCCCATGCTGGACGCTGTCGTCGACTACCTGCCGAGCCCGCTCGACGTGCCGAGTGTCGAAGGACACGACGTGCGCGACGAGGAGATCATCATCTCGCGCGGCGCGAACTCGACCGACCCGTTCGCCGCTCTGGCGTTCAAGGTCGCGGTCCACCCGTTCTTCGGTCGCCTGACCTACATCCGCGTCTACTCGGGTCATGTCGACTCGGGTGCGCAGATCATCAACGCGACCAAGGGCAAGAAGGAGCGCATCGGCAAGATCTTCCAGATGCACGCCAACAAGGAGAACCCGGTCCCGTCCGTGACGGCCGGTCACATCTACGCGGTCATCGGCCTGAAGGACACCACCACCGGTGACACCCTGGCCGACCCGGCGCACCCGGTCGTGCTCGAGTCGATGACCTTCCCGGAGCCCGTGATCGAGGTCGCGATCGAGCCGAAGACGAAGGCTGACCAGGAGAAGTTGGGCCTGGCCATCCAGAAGCTGGCCGAAGAGGACCCGACCTTCCGCACCGAGCAGAACCAGGACACCGGCCAGACCGTCATCAAGGGGATGGGCGAGCTCCACCTCGACATCCTGGTCGACCGCATGCGTCGTGAGTTCAACGTCGAGGCCAACGTGGGCAAGCCCCAGGTGGCCTACCGTGAGACGATCCGTCGCACGGTCGACAAGCACGACTACACCCACAAGAAGCAGACGGGTGGATCGGGCCAGTTCGCGAAGATCCAGATCTCCATCGAGCCTCTCGAGGTGACCGCGGAGAAGGTCTACGAGTTCGAGAACAAGGTGTCCGGTGGCCGCGTGCCGCGCGAGTACATCCCCTCGGTCGACCAGGGAATGCAGGCAGCCATGGCTGTCGGCGTGCTCGCCGGTTACCCGATGGTGGGCGTCAAGGGCATCCTGCTCGACGGCGCTGCGCACGACGTCGACTCCTCGGAGATGGCGTTCAAGATCGCCGGCACCATGGCGTTCAAGGAGGCGGCTCGCAAGGCGAGCCCCGTTCTCCTCGAGCCGCTGATGGCCGTCGAGGTGCGTACGCCCGAGGAGTACATGGGCGACGTCATCGGCGACCTGAACTCCCGTCGTGGCCAGATCCAGTCCATGGAGGATGCCACCGGCGTGAAGGTCATCCGTGCTAACGTCCCGCTGAGCGAAATGTTCGGTTACGTCGGCGACCTGAGGTCCAAGACCTCGGGCCGCGCGGTGTACTCGATGACGTTCGACAGCTACGCGGAGGTCCCGAAGGCAGTTGCCGACGAGATCATCCAGAAGAACAAGGGCGAGTAACACTCTTGCCTGCCGGCCCCTCCCGGGCCTAGTAACATAACTAATCAACACCCCGCTGAGCAGCCGGTCGACACACTCGATCGGCCGCTCAGCATGAGAGTCCTGAGGAGGACCCAGTGGCCAAGGCCAAGTTCGAGCGGACTAAGCCGCACGTAAACGTCGGAACAATCGGTCACGTCGACCACGGAAAGACCACGCTCACCGCGGCCATTTCCAAGGTTCTGGCTGACAAGTACCCGGCGTACAACAAGACCTTCAACTTCGACCAGATTGACTCTGCGCCCGAAGAGAAGCAGCGCGGTATCACGATCAACATCTCGCACATCGAGTACGAGACCGAGAAGCGCCACTACGCGCACGTCGACGCCCCGGGTCACGCTGACTACATCAAGAACATGATCACCGGTGCAGCTCAGATGGATGGCGCGATCCTCGTCGTCGCCGCCACTGACGGTCCGATGGCCCAGACGCGTGAGCACGTGCTGCTCGCCCGCCAGGTCGGCGTCCCGTACCTGCTCGTCGCCCTGAACAAGGCTGACGCTGTCGACGACGAAGAGATCCTGGAGCTCGTCGAGCTCGAGGTTCGTGAGCTCCTCTCGAGCCAGAACTTCGACGGCGACAACGCACCGGTCATCCGCGTGTCGGCGCTCAAGGCTCTCGAGGGCGACCCCGAGTGGACCAAGTCGATCGAAGAGCTGATGGACGCGGTCGACGCTTCCATCCCCGACCCGATCCGCGACAAGGACAAGCCGTTCCTCATGCCCATCGAGGACGTCTTCACGATCACCGGTCGTGGAACCGTCGTCACCGGCCGTGCAGAGCGCGGAACCCTCGCCATCAACTCCGAGGTCGAGATCGTCGGCATCCGCCCGACGCAGAAGACCACGGTCACGGGTATCGAGATGTTCCACAAGCAGCTCGACGAGGCGTGGGCCGGCGAGAACTGTGGTCTGCTTCTCCGTGGCACCAAGCGCGAAGACGTCGAGCGTGGCCAGGTCGTCGTCAAGCCCGGTTCGGTTACCCCGCACACCGGCTTCGAGGGCACCGCCTACATCCTGTCGAAGGATGAGGGTGGCCGTCACAACCCGTTCTACACGAACTACCGTCCGCAGTTCTACTTCCGCACCACCGACGTCACCGGCGTCATCACGCTGCCCGAGGGCACCGAGATGGTCATGCCCGGCGACACCACCGACATCAGCGTTGAGCTCATCCAGCCCATCGCGATGGAGGAGGGCCTCGGCTTCGCCATCCGTGAAGGTGGCCGCACCGTCGGCGCCGGCACGGTGACCAAGGTCACCAAGTAGCACCTGTGTAAATGGTTCGCCCTTCGGGCGACACCTCTACGGTTCGCCATTCAGGCGACACCTAGCACAGCACAGAAGGGCCGCACTCCTCCGGGGGTGCGGCCCTTCTTTTTGAGTCATAAACTGATGGAATGTCAGATAATGTCAGCGCGGAGCTGATTTCCGTTCTTGCGCTGGGAGATCATGACCACGGTGCGACCACAGTGGCGACAGCGCTGCGGGTCCGCCTTGCGGAACGGAGCATCGCGAACGTGGTGCTGGTGGATACCTGGGCCTATGACGATGTCGTACGCGGGCTCGCCGCCGGGGAATATCGCGCGGAAATTGCGCTGCTGGTTGTCAGCGCTGCCATCGGGACTACGCCGAGGTCCGCCTTGTTGCTGAGGATGCTTCGGGCACGGCGATTTCGCCGGGTGGTCGTTGCTGTGACCTTCACGGATGTCGTTGACGATGACCGGCTGGTTGGGATCACGTTGCACGAGATCCGCGTCGACACGGCACGTTACGGTTTTCCCGACGCTCCTCTCGTGATCGTCAAACACGCGCGTACTGGAGCAGGCGGAGTCGACTCTGCCCGTTCACTGGACCGCTGCATCGCAGCGCTCAGCACGGTCGTCAATCCCTCGGGAGAATCTGGAGGGCCGGGGTAGGGTCGGGGGATGGTCAGGTTGCGGCGCAGCGATTCGAGCGGGCGGGGGCTGCGACGGCTCCGGGCCGGCAGGGGGTTCACTTACCAGGATGTCGATGGCACCACGCTGCGGGATCCGGAGCTGCGCGCTCGTATCGAGCACCTCGCCATTCCGCCGGCCTGGACGGATGTCTGGATCGCGCCGCACGCGAACGGCCACATCCAGGCCACCGGGACCGACGCTGCTGGGCGCCGCCAGTACATCTACCATCCGACCTGGCGCGAGCAGAAGGACCGTATCAAGTTCGACAGGGCCCTCAGCCTCGCCGAGTCGCTGCCGCCCGCGCGGCGGAAGGTGACGATGCATCTCCGGCACGAGCATCCAGACCGTGAGCGGGCGGCCGCTGCGGCATTCCGGATGCTCGACCAGGGCTCGCTCCGGGTGGGGAGTGAGAGGTACGCCGAAGAGCACGGCAGCTACGGCCTCTCGACCCTCCTCTGCGCGCATGTGGTTGTACGGGACGATGTCGTGCACCTCGCATTCCCGGCGAAGAGTGGGCAGGCGTGGGATTCGGACATCCGTGACGCCGAACTGGCGCGCATCGTCTCAGCGCTGAAGCGTCGGGGCCCGAACGCTCATCTGCTGGCTTTCCGGGATGAGCGGGGACGCTGGCATCCGCTCGGTGCCCTCGAGATCAACTCGTATGTGAAGGAGCAGACCGGCGGGGACTTCACTGCGAAGGACTTCCGCACACTGCACGGCACCCTGGCCGCCGCGATCAGTCTCGCGAAGGCGGGACCGCAACCGACAGAGTACAAGCGCAAGCGCGCGCTCGCCCAGAGCATGCGGGACGCCGCGGCGGTGCTCAGCAACACCCCCACGATTGCGAAGACCAGCTACGTCGACCCGCGTCTCGTCGACAAGTACACCGAGGGCCTGACGATCGATCCGACCCGCCTCGCGTCAGCGGAGTCGGAGCTCCGCGCCCTCCTCTTCGAGTGAGCCTCTGACGGACTCAGTCCGCCCAGTGGCGCGCCGCCGCCTTGTCGAGCAGTGTGACCAGTTCGGCTGACGGCAGGGAATCGCGAGGAGGCGCCATGACGTAGTCGTGGTCGTAGATCAGTTCGAGCAACCCGAATCCGTGTCGCACGCCGTCGAGCTCCACGTCGCCGGTCACTCGCAGAGTAATCTCGTCGTCGTCGAGCGCGGCGGTCAGAACGGTGAATTCGTGTCCGGCGATGAAGTCGGACTCGACGAACGAAACTTCTCCGTCGTTTGCGATACTCAGTCGACACAGCGAGACGCTCCGCAGTTCCAGGCGGCAGTGGCGAAGCGGGGCAGCCATCCCCATCTCCCAGGCGCAATCGACGAGGAACGATCGCGTGCGAGTCGCCAGGTCTTCTTCGGACAGGGAGATGGTGCAATCATGCATCCACTGCCAGAGCCGAAGGTTCATTGTTCCTCGAGGCTACCGACACGACACGCGATGAGCAATAATCACATACATGATTCCGGAGTTGACACTGCCTGATGGTATGCGCATTCCCCAGCTCGGAATCGGTTTCAGCGCTCAGTTGCTGGGCTGGCGACTTGTGGAGACCGCAACACGGTTCGACATCACGCTCATTGATCTGTCCTCCCCGTGGGAAGGTGGTCGTGCGGTGGCAGATGCGCTGGCTCTCGGGCGCGTGAAGAGAGCGGGCCTCTTCCTCCTCGGGTCGAGCGCAGCGATGACGAACGGTCATCCGTCGCGACGATCGGAGGACAGGCGTGACTATTCACTCGATCTGCTGACGATGGAACTCGATTCCCTTGCGGCTGAGAGCTCTCGATCCCGGTGGGAGGAGTTCGGCACGCGAGCGAAGGCGGTCGGGGCTGCGTCACTGGGACTCAGGGTCACCGGTGAATTCCCGCTCCCCGAACTGCTTGAAGGAATCGACGAAGGCTGGAGGCCGTCTTTGATCAGGGTGGGCTGCGGCAGATGGTCTGCAGACTGTCGAGTTGCCGACCTCGTGGAGCAGAGTGGTCACGTCGTCGCGATGACCGTGCCTCGTCATGTGCCGAAGACGGGAGCATTCGGACGGGTCGCAACCGATCTGGGTGTCTCCGTAGCTGCTGTCTGTATTGCATGGGCAATGGCGAAAGGCAGAGTGGTGATCGTGGAACCGTGGAGCCACGACTGGGTGGCGACCGCACGGCGCGCGGCCGCACTTCGGCTGGGACCATCTCTGGTCGCGGAGATCGACCTGTCGCTGGAAGGCTGAAGGCCGGCGGCGTCTAACCGTTCACCACGTGGCGCGGGCGGCGGGGCCCGGCACGAGCCGCACGTCGTCTGCGGGCACCGTGGCCCCGGCCTCGTCGACGAACGCCAGGCTTACCGGCGAGTGGGTGTCCGACCGTTCGACGAGTGACACGCGTCCCGCTGGCCAGGGGGTGTATGCGTCACCCCATTCCTGCAGTGCCACAAGGACCGTCTTCAGGGCGAGCCCCTGAGGCGTCAGGTGATAGCTCGACCGCTCCCGGGCTCCCGGCTCGCGGTAGGCGCGCCGTTCGAGCACACCGGCGTCGACGAGGGTCGCAAGCCGGGCAGTGAGGATGTCGCTCGGCGCGCCGAGCGAGTCGCGGAACTCCGAGAACTTCGTCTGGCCCCGGAAGGCGTTCCGGATGATCAGCAGCGACCACCTCTCACCCACGATGTCGAGGCTGCGGTGGATGGAGCAGGCGTGCTCCTTGAGGGGTTGCGCCGGTGTCTTCGCCGAAGTGGTCACCCTGCCAGCGTAGATCCTCCCACCTAGATCTGCAATTCCAATTCAGGGCTGTAGGGTGGGGTCATGACCACTCGATTCCGCAGGTTCTCCCGGCGCGGCTCCTTCTGGGCCTCCGCAGCTGTGCTCGCCCTCTGCCTGTGGGCGAGTGGAGCGCCCAGTGTGCTCTACCCGACCTATGCGGCCGAGTGGCAGCTCTCCTCCGTGGTGATCACCACCATCTTCGCGACCTATCCGGTTGTGCTCCTGGCCGTGCTTCTCGTGTTCGGCAGCATCTCCGACACGGTCGGGCGACGCCGGGCCATGCTGATGGGCGTGGCGCTGATCCTCGTCTCGGGCGTGGTGTTCGCGCTCGCGCCCGACGTCTCGTGGCTCTACATCGGACGGGCGCTCCAGGGCGCCGGCGCGGGGCTCGCGATCGGGGCGGCCAGCGCTTCGCTCGTCGAGAACAACACCTCGTCGAACCCCCGGCTCGCGAGCTCGCTGACCGCGGCATCCACCGCCCTCGGCCTCACGCTCGCGCTCCTCGTCTCGGGAACGCTCGCGCAGTACGCGCCCCTGCCCGAACAGCTCACCTACTGGGTGCTTGTGGTGCTGAGCGGCGTCGTGTTCGTCGCCGTGCTCGCGATGCCCCGGCAGGCTCTGGATGCCCGGCCCGCCCCCTGGCGCCCGCAGGCGCTGCACGTGCCCCGCCCCGCGCTCCGGGTTTTCGTCGTCTCCACGCTCGCCGTCTCGCTGGCCTACTCGGTGGGCGCGGTCTTCCTCTCCCTCGGTGCCTCCATCGCGCGCGAACTCACCGGCGCCACGAACCTGCTTGTGATCGGGGCGCTCCTCGCGATCTCGTCGGTGATGATCGGCGCGACCGCGATCGTGCTGCAGCGCATCCACTCCCACGTCGCAGTGGTCGTCGGCTCCATCGTGTCGATCGCCGGCCTCGTGCTGCTCGAGTTATGCGCCTCGTCGGGATCCATCGCCCTCTTCCTGCTGTGGTGCGTCGTCGGCGGAGTCGGATATTCACTCGTCTTCATGGGTGGTCTTGCGCTGATTGCCAGAGCGACCGAGCCGAAGCACAGGGGCGCAACCCTCTCGGCGCTCTACCTCTTCTCGTACTTGTTCCAAGCCGTGACGGCGGTCGGGGCGGGAGTCCTGGCAACCGGCCTCGGACTGGCCGCATCCGTTGACATCGTCTCCCCGATCGTCGGTGTGCTGGCCCTCGCCGTCGGCGTGCTCGCTGTGCGGGACTGGCGGCTCCGGGTGCGCGCCCGCGAGCTCATCACCCCTTAGCTGGAGCGACCGGTGCTGTGCCCTCGAGCAGGCGGCCCAGTTCGACATCCAGGACTTCGATGTTCGAGGCGATGACCGGCCCCGGGCTGTATCCCGAGCGAACGACTGGCGCACCCTCGGTGGCGGTGAAGGACACGTCGGTCACTCCGGGAGGAACGGTCACGGTGAGCTCCTGGGCTGTCCCGCCGGAGCTTGCGGCCAGGGAGGTCCGGCTTCCGTCGGGCAGGGTTGCAGTGATGGATGCAGCACCGACCGTGTACGAGAGAGTGAACTTCAGGCGCACCTCCACGGGCTCCGTCCGATCGTTGTCCAGCGAGATTCGCGGCTTGTAGGGCTGCAGCAATTGCAGGCCTGTGTAGGAATCGAACCTGGGCAGGAACTGCGCGATGACCGGCGACACGGCGATCTCGCCGATTCGGCTCAAGGCGGACTCGTCCGCTTCGGTGCGGAGCGCTGTGGCGGCCGATGCGAGGGTGTAGAACCGGTAGCGGCCGTCGGGGCTCGTGACTGTAGGCGACCCGAGTTCGGCCTGCAGTTGGGATGCGAGGGTCGTGCCGGTGGGGGAGAGATCGGCGCTGTCGATGAAGATGCCGGAGAATCCGGCGGCGACCGCAGTGGTGATGACGTCTCGCGCAGACAACCGTTCGACGGCCTGGACCCAGTCGGAGGCCGGGCGACCCTTCACCCCTCCACCCGAGAACCGGAGGGTGTGCGAGTGCAGGTAGGGCCTCAACTGGTTGGAGTCCAGCACACCCTGCGCGCTCATGGATTCAGGGAACGGATGGTAGGGAAGCTGCAGGATCATCGCCGTGGGCGAGGTGGCGGCCTCGATCTCGTCGGCCATCGCCTGGTCGGCCTGATAGCTGGCGTTCAGTGAGGCGTAGTTGGGAATCAGCAGGGGTCCGGTCTGGTCCCACACTCCCACGAGCAGAACAAGCGATGCTCCGAGCACGCTGACCCAGAGCGTCCTCTGGCCGGTTGACGCGGCCAGCCCGCCGGAGAGCTTTCGGAGGCAGGCATCTGCCAGGAGCCCGAAGCCAGCGAGTGCAAGCGCGGCTATGAAGATCGAGATCCGGTTCCAGCCCCGGAGATCGCTGGTGAAGAACGAGATGATCGTGCCGAAGCCTCCGACGGTGCCGAACAGGAAGCACACGATGGTGAGGAAGGACAGGGCTGCAGTCTTCGAGATGAGGCCGTCGGCGATCAGAGGGCGTCGGCGGCCGAACGACACCAGGAGAAGGAACGCGCAACCGAGGAGCGCCAGGAACCCCGCCGCCGCGACCAGACCCAGCGACGGTGTCTCCGCGGGGGAGCCGTAGACGCTGTCGTAGTAGTTACGCAGGGCGCGGAACGCTGCCACACGGTGCTGGGGGGCGGGAAGGAGGAGCTGGGTGAACTTGAACGAATACAGTTCCGCCTCTATCGGCAGCCTCAACACGGCAGAGGAGTTCGTGCCGTTGATGAGAGCGTAGAGAGTCGACGGGATGAGACCGGCCGCCAGCGTTCCGGCCACAACGACTCCGGCGCCGACTGCGCCGAAGAATCGCCGGTAGGCGCGCGTGCGCAGGATCGTGAACACCCCGGAGATGGCGATCAGCAGGAGGGTGATGAAGGCGTAGTAGGAGTTGGAGACCGACACGAGCAGGAGAATCGCCGCGGTGCCGACGGCGGGCGGGATCCGCAGCCGGCCCAGGTGAAGACCGCCTGTCTTCCATGCCCAGATCGGTCGGCCGCGAATGATCGCGTAGACGACTCCGATGGCCAGGGGGATCGGGTAGTAGGAGGCCAGCCACATGTGGGCCTCGGCGCGCACGAAATGGTACGGCGCGATCGCGAACAGCACGGCCAGCGCTGCGGTCATCGGCCGTGAGACCCCCACCCGGCGCAGCAGCCAGGTCGCCGTGACGGCGGCGAGCGGGTATCCGACCAGGTAGTACAGGTTCTGCACCACGCCGAAGTCGGAGGTGAACGGCCTCATCAGAAGACCGAAGAACATCCCGAGGTTGTCCGCGATCTTCCAGTCGAAATACTCCTGCCCGCTGGGTGCTCCGAGCAGGGGCTGCTCGAGGTACCACCCGGTCTCGATGATGGTCTTGAAGTGCGAGGAGATGAGCAGTGCATCCCCGTCGTAGTTCAGCGGGACGCGCAGATCGATGTGCCAGAGCCTCAGCGTCACGGCGATGACGACGAGGGTGACAGCGACGACCGTCGCATACAGGCCCAGTTCTCGCGTGCGGGAGGGAGCTGGGGAAGGTGCGGGGAAGGGCATGGATTTCATTTCGTTTTCTGTGCGCGGAAGGTGAAGAACCTGTGACCGAGATAGCTGCACGCTGTGGTGACCACCACGGCCGCAGCCTGGGCGATGAGGGGCTGCAGTTCGAAGCCGATCACCAGGGCGGGCAGCGCAACGGTGTTGATCGCGAGAGAGACGACGTAGACGGAGGAGAACCGCAGGAACGGCAGGGCGCCCCGATCTGCCGAGCGGAACACGAACCGGCGATAGAGCAGGTACGCCACGATGATCGCGCCGGCGTACGACAGGTAGAGGCACGCGAGATAGCCGATCCGGTTGCCGATCGAGAGCCACAGCGCGGTGAAGAGGGCGAAGCCCAGCGCCGTGTTCACAGCGCCCACGAGAAGGAAGCGAACGGGCTCCGCTTGCAGTAGGCGTTTCACTGGGCTCTCTCTCTCGCACGATCGAGCAAGATAAGCATTGCTCATTAACATGGTATCCTCATTTTATGGCTGCTCTCCAACCTCCTCCTCCCGAGCACACGGCCTTCCCCGAACACACGGTTTCGATCGTCATCCCCGTCTACCAGGGCGAGCGCACGCTCGCTCTGCTCATCGAAGAGATCGAGCCGCTCACGCGCGCGCAGCGATCACCCGAGGGCCATCCGTTCCGTGTCACCGAGGTGGTGCTGGTGAATGACTGCGGCCCTGATGATTCGGCTCGCGTCATGCGCCAGCTCGAGGCGTCCCATCCGTTCGTCCGCACCGTCTGGCTCAGTCGCAACTTCGGCCAGCACCCGGCCACGTTGGCCGGTGTGGCCTCCTCGGGCGGTGACTGGATCGTGACCCTCGACGAAGACGGTCAACACGATCCGGCCGATGTTCCCCGGCTGCTCGACACGGCGATCGACGAGCAGGTGGCTGTCGTCTACGCGCGACCCACGAACCCGCCTCCCCACGGAGCAGTCCGGAACACCGCATCGCGGCTGGCGAAGTTCGCGCTCGCGCAGCTCTCCGGCACCCGCACGACGCACTTCAACAGCTTCCGGCTGATGCTGGGGAGTACCGGTCGAAGTGTCGCCGCCTATGCGGGATCGGGGGTCTACTTCGATGTCGCCGTGGGCTGGCTCTCCGCATCCGTCGCCACCACCGACGTTCTCCTGAGGGAAGGGTCGACCCGGCGGTCGGGCTACTCGATCCCCGGCCTCTTCTCGCACTTCTGGCGGATGATCCTCTCGAGCGGCACCCGTGCGCTGCGGGCGGTGAGTGTGCTGGGGGCGGGGTTCGCTCTGGTCGGAACGATTGTCGCGATTGTGCTCCTCGTCGGGAGGGTCGTGTCGAACGCCGTCCCGGAAGGATGGACTTCGACCATCGTCGTGCTGCTGTTCGGCATAGGTGCCATTCTCATCTCGCTGGGGATCATCGCGGAATATGTCGGTGTGAGCGTCAACATGGCCATGGGCAAACCTCCCTACCTGATCACGGGAGACCCGCTGAATGGGCCGCTCGGCAGAATCAGCGCGACATCCCTGCGCGAGGCCAACCGGGGTGGCGGGTAGTCGTGCTGGCATGGGTGGTGGGCGCGCACGGCCTGCTCGGCCAGGCGGTCCTGCGGGAGGTCGCCCGCAGGCCGCAGTGGACACTCTTCGCGGCTGAGTCACTGCCGTGGTCGGACACACCGGCGATCGTGCCAACAGTCGCGCGACTCGCGCGCCGCTTCGGTGAGGCGGTATCGGGGGCCGATTCGGAGTGGGCATTCATCTGGGTTGCCGGCGCGGGTGTCGTGGCGAGCGGAGAAGAGGGGCTCGCGCTCGAAGCCAGCGTGTTCGAGTCCGCACTCGCCACTGTTCTCGCGGCAGTCGAAGCCGAGGGTATGGGCCACCGCGGAGTCGTTTTCCTGGCTTCCTCGGCCGGTGGTGTGTACGCCGGGTCGGAGGGCCCGCCCTTCACGGAACAGAGCGTGCCCGCGCCCCTCGCCGCCTACGGCCGCGCGAAGCTCCGGATGGAAGCCTGGCTCGAGGAGTCCGCCGCCACAGCTGGGGTCTCGACTGTGGTCGGCCGGATCGCCAACCTCTATGGTCCCGGCCAGAAACTCAGCAAACCGCAGGGGCTGATCTCTCATCTCGCTCTCGCCCAGCTCTCCCCGCGCCCTGCGTCGATCTTCGTTCCCCTTGACACCGTGCGGGACTATCTCTTTGTCGACGACTGTGCGCTGCTGGTCTGCGACAGCCTCGAGAGGGCGCGGCGGGAGGCGATCGCCACGGGCGAACCCGTGCACGGCACGAAAATCCTCGCGAGTGGGGCTGGTACATCCGTCGCAGCGCTGCTCGGGAGTTTCCGGCAATTGGCCAGACGTCGTCCCCATGTCGCGCTGGGGTCATCCCCACAGGCGTCGCTGCAGCCTCTGGATCTGCGTCTCTCATCGACCTTCTGGCCTGAACTCGACCGGCGCCAACTCACCCCGCTCTGTGTGGGGATACGCGCGACCCTACTGGACATGTCGGCCCGGAAGCAGCTCTCGACGACAGCGACGGAGTGACGGGTGAGGGGCGCTCTTCCCCAGTAACGACGCGACACGCCGTCGCGACACGCCCGGGTTGCACGAGGCCATTCCGTGTGGCAGACTCTTCTAGTTCAGTAATACGGGTGGAAGTGTGCCCGCATCACTACCAGGCAGTGCATAGCTATAGATCCTCGATCTTGTAGGGCTAGGCCGCGGGTAGCAGGACACGGCTTGAAATACCCTCTCAGAAACCCAGCGCTTCGCTGTGCGTCCTGGCGGGTCTTGACAGAACAAGAGTGATAATCGCGTCCAATGCGACGAGGGACAATCTCCCGAGCGTAAGACGCAAGACAAGAGAGATGAGTCACACATGGCGGGACAGAAGATCCGCATTCGACTTAAGTCGTATGACCACGAGGTCATCGACAGCTCGGCGCGCAAGATCGTCGACACAGTCACTCGCGCAGGAGCAACCGTGGTCGGCCCCGTGCCGCTGCCGACCGAGAAGAACGTGATCGCAGTCATCCGTTCGCCCCACAAGTACAAGGACAGCTTCGAGCACTTCGAGAAGCGCACGCACAAGCGCCTCATCGACATCATCGACCCGACGCCCAAGGCTGTCGACTCGCTGATGCGCCTCGACCTCCCGGCCGATGTCAACATCGAGATCAAGCTGTAGGAGCGACGACATGGCTACTACATCAACCAAGACCTCCAAGGGCCTGCTCGGCATCAAGCTCGGCATGACCCAGGTGTGGGACGAGAACAACCGTCTCATCCCCGTCACCGTCGTCCAGGTCACCCCGAACGTCGTGACCCAGATCCGCACGCCCGAGGTGGACGGCTACGAAGCCGTCCAGATCGCCGCGGGCCAGATCGATCCCCGCAAGGTGAACAAGCCCGAGACCGGTCACTTCGACAAGGCCGGCGTCACGCCTCGCCGTCACGTCACCGAGATCCGCACCGCTGACGCCGCCGAGTACACGATCGGACAGGAACTCACTGTCGACGGCGTGTTCGAGGCCGGCAAGAAGGTCGACGTCGTCGGCACCAGCAAGGGCAAGGGTTTCGCCGGTGTCATGAAGCGTCACAACTTCAAGGGTGTCTCCTCCTCGCACGGTTCGCACCGCAACCACCGCAAGCCCGGTTCCATCGGAGCCTCCTCGACCCCCAGCCGTGTCTTCAAGGGCATGCGCATGGCCGGTCGCATGGGTGGCGAGCGCGTCACTGTGCTGAACCTCGTGGTCCACTCGGTCGATGCCGAGAAGAACCTCATCCTCGTCAAGGGCGCCGTTCCCGGCGGCCGTGGCCGTCTCGTATTCGTCCGCACCGCAGTGAAGGGGGCGTAGTCCATGACTGACGCGAACATCACCACTGTCGACATCATCGACGCCAAGGGCAACAAGGCCGGCACCGTCGAGCTCCCCGCCGAGCTCTTCGATGTCGCCACCAACGTGCCGCTCATCCACCAGGTCGTCGTCGCGCAGCTCGCTGCCGCACGCCAGGGCACGCACAAGGTCAAGGGCCGCGGCGAGGTCTCCGGTGCCGGCCGCAAGCCGTTCAAGCAGAAGGGAACCGGTCGCGCCCGCCAAGGCTCGATCCGTGCTCCCCAGATGACCGGTGGTGGCATCGTGCACGGGCCGACCCCGCGCAGCTACGACCAGCGCACCCCGAAGAAGATGATCGCGGCAGCTCTGCTCGGTTCTCTCTCGGACCGCGCCCGCGGCAGCCGCGTCCACGTCGTCGACTCTCTGACGCTCGGCCCGGTTCCGTCGACCAAGACGGCCATCGAGCTCCTGACGAAGATCGCGACGTCCAAGCACGTCCTCGTCGTCGTCGAGCGCGGTGACGACATCGCCGTGAAGAGCGTGCGGAACGTCCCCGAGGTGCACGTCCTGACCTACGACCAGCTCAACGCCTACGACGTCCTGGTGAGCGACGACATCGTCTTCACCAAGGGCGCCATCGACGGCTTCATCGCCTCGAAGACCAAGAAGACCACTGAGGAGGTTGCAGCATGAGCGGCAACAACAAGGACCCCCGCGACATCATCATCTCGCCGGTCGTCTCCGAGAAGAGCTACGGCCTGATCGACGAGGGAAAGTACACGTTCATCGTGGCTCCCACGTCGAACAAGACCGAGATCAAGCTGGCGATCGAGAAGATCTTCAACGTCCAGGTCGCTTCGGTGAACACGATGAACAAGATCGGCAAGACCCGTCGCACCAAGTTCGGCCTGGGTAAGCGCAAAGACACCAAGCGTGCCATTGTCACCCTGAAGTCCGGAACCATCGACATCTTCACGGCTGTTGGCTGAGTCGGAATCCAGAGGATAAAAACATGGCTATTCGCAAGTACAAGCCGACCACTCCCGGTCGTCGTGGCTCGTCGGTCTCAGACTTTGCTGAGATCACCCGCACCACGCCCGAGAAGTCGCTGCTCCGCCCGCTTCCCAAGACCGGTGGCCGCAACAACGCCGGCCGCATCACGACCCGTCACATCGGTGGTGGCCACAAGCGCCAGTACCGCGTCATCGACTTCAAGCGCAATGACAAAGACGGCGTGAACGCCAAGGTCGCCGAGATCGAGTACGACCCGAACCGCACGGCTCGCATCGCGCTCCTGCACTTCGTCGACGGCACCAAGCGCTACATCATCGCCCCGAACAAGCTGAACCAGGGCGACATCATCGAGTCGGGCGCCGGCGCTGACATCAAGCCGGGCAACAACCTGCCCCTCCGCAACATCCCCGTGGGTACCGTTATCCACGCGATCGAGCTGAAGCCGGGCGGGGGCGCCAAGATGGCGCGTTCCGCCGGAGCATCCGTTCGCCTCGTGGCAAAAGACGGCCCCTACGCGCAGCTCCGTCTGCCGTCGGGTGAGATCCGCAATGTGGATGCTCGCTGCCGCGCGACGATCGGCGAGGTCGGCAATGCCGAGCAGTCGAACATCAACTGGGGCAAGGCCGGCCGTAAGCGCTGGCTCGGCGTCCGGCCCACGGTCCGTGGTGTCGCGATGAACCCGGTCGACCACCCGCACGGTGGTGGTGAGGGCAAGACCTCCGGTGGACGTCACCCGGTCAGCCCGTGGGGCCAGAAAGAGGGCCGCACCCGCCACATCAACAAAGAGAGCGACAAGCTCATCGTTCGTCGCCGCAACGTCGGCAAGAAGCGTAAGTAGGAGTCGAGAAGATGCCACGCAGTCTCAAGAAGGGGCCCTTCGTTGACGACCACCTGCTCCGCAAGGTCGTCGTACAGAACGAAGCTGGATCCAAGAACGTCATCAAGACCTGGTCACGCCGGTCCATGATCATCCCGGCCATGCTGGGTCACACGATCGCCGTCCACGACGGTCGTAAGCACATCCCCGTGTTCATCACGGAGACCATGGTCGGTCACAAGCTCGGCGAGTTCTCGCCGACCCGTACCTTCCGCGGCCACGTGAAGGACGACAAGAAGGGTCGTCGCCGCTAACGCGGTGACGGAAGGAGGAGAGAAATGGTGGAGTCGATCGCACGCGTGCGTCACATCCGCGTCACCCCCATGAAAGCTCGTCGCGTCGTCAACCTGATTCGCGGCAAGCAGGCCATGGAGGCCCTGGCAATCCTGAAGTTCGCCCCGCAGGGCGCAAGCGAGCCTGTCTACAAGCTCGTCGAGTCTGCGATCGCGAACGCGAAGGTCAAGGCCGACAAGGACAACAGCTACCTCGACGAGCAGGACCTGTTCGTCTCGGCGGCTTTCGTCGACGAGGGCACGACCCTCAAGCGTTTCCAGCCCCGTGCACAGGGACGCGCATTCCAGATCCTGAAGCGCTCGAGCCACATCACGGTCGTCCTCTCGACGCCCGATGTGGTCGAAGCATCCGCTCAGGGTTCCAAGAAGGCAGGGAAGAAGTAATGGGCCAGAAAGTAAACCCCTACGGTTTCCGTCTGGGCATCACGACCGACCACGTGTCGCGTTGGTTCTCTGACAGCACCAAGGTAGGACAGCGTTACAGCGACTTCGTCGCCGAAGACGTGAAGATCCGGAACCTGCTCACGAAGAGCCTCGACCGTGCAGGCGTCGCCCGCATCGAGATCGAGCGCACCCGTGACCGCGTCCGTGTCGACATCCACACCGCCCGCCCGGGCATCGTGATCGGTCGCCGCGGCGCCGAGGCCGAGCGCATCCGCTCCGACCTCGAGAAGCTCACCAAGAAGCAGATCCAGTTGAACATCCTCGAGGTCAAGAACCCCGAAGCCGAAGCTCAGCTGGTCGCCCAGGGCATCGCCGAACAGCTGAGCGCCCGTGTGGCCTTCCGCCGCGCGATGCGCAAGGGTCTCCAGGGCGCGCAGCGCCTGCCGAGTGTCAAGGGTGTGCGCATCCAGGTCTCCGGCCGTCTCGGCGGCGCTGAGATGAGCCGTTCGGAGTTCTACCGCGAGGGCCGCGTGCCCCTGCACACGCTCCGCGCCAACATCGACTACGGCTTCTACGAGGCTCGTACGACGTTCGGTCGCATCGGTGTGAAGGTCTGGATCTACAAGGGCGACATCACCAACAAGGAGCTTGCCCGCGAGCAGGCCAACCAGAAGTCATCGCGCCCGGAGCGTCGTGACGACCGCCGTGGTGGCGACGACCGTCGCCCGCCGCGTTCGGCCGCGCCTCGTGCAGATTCCCCCAAGGCAGACGCTGCGCCCGTGGCAGCAGCAGGAGTTGAGGCATAACCATGTTGATTCCACGCAGAGTCAAGCACCGCAAGCAGCACCACCCCACCCGTAGCGGTCACGCCACCGGTGGCACCGAGGTGTCGTTCGGCGAGTGGGGCATCCAGGCCCTGACCCCGGCCTACGTGACGAACCGCCAGATCGAGTCCGCTCGTATCGCGATGACCCGTCACATCAAGCGTGGTGGGAAGGTGTGGATCAACATCTACCCCGACCGCCCGCTCACGAAGAAGCCTGCCGAGACCCGCATGGGTTCCGGTAAGGGTAGCCCCGAGTGGTGGATCGCGAACGTCAAGCCGGGTCGTGTGCTCTTCGAGCTCAGCGGCGTCAGCGACGTCGTGGCCCGCGAGGCCCTGACTCGTGCCATTCACAAACTGCCTCTCAAGGCACGCATCATCAAGCGCGAGGAGGGCGACGCATAATGGCGATCGGTTCTAAGGAGCTCACCCCCGTCGAGCTCGACACATTCGAAGATTCACGTCTCGCAGAAGAGCTGCGGAAGGCCAAGGAGGAGCTGTTCAACCTGCGCTTCCAGTCGGCCACCGGCCAGCTCGAGAGCCACGGCCGCCTGCGTGCCGTGAAGCGCGACATCGCCCGCATCTACACGATCGTGCGTGAGCGTGAGCTCGGTATCCGTGCGACTCCGGCTCCGGTCGAGGTCGCTCCGGTCGAGGCTGCACCCAAGAAGACCCGCAAGGCGAAGGCCGCTCCCGTTGAGGAAGCTCCCGAAGCCGACGCGAAGGTCGTCGTCCCCGAAGCATCCGACACAACTGAGGAGGCCAAGTAATGGCTAAGACTGAAGCAGCAGCTGCTGCCCCCGTCGAGACTGTTGCCGCGCCCGTCCAGGAGCGCGGCTACCGCAAGACCCGTCGTGGCTACGTCACGAGCGACAAGATGGAGAAGACCATCGTCGTCGAGGTCGAAGACCGCGTGAAGCACCCGCTGTACGGCAAGGTCATCCGCCGCACGTCCAAGGTGAAGGCGCACGACGAGGCCAACACCGCCGGCATCGGCGACCTGGTGCTCATCTCCGAGACCCGTCCGCTGAGCGCCACCAAGCGCTGGCGCCTGGTCGAGATCCTCGAAAAGGCCAAGTAAGCGCCCGCGCGCTTACTTACGTAAGGAGTAGAAGTGATTCAGCAGGAATCCCGGCTCAAGGTCGCCGACAACACCGGCGCCAAAGAGCTGCTGACCATCCGTGTACTCGGTGGTTCAGGACGCCGTTACGCCGGCCTCGGTGACATCATCGTCGCCACCGTCAAAGACGCCATCCCCGGCGGAACAGTCAAGCGTGGAGACGTCGTCAAAGCCGTCATCGTGCGCACCAAGAAAGAGACCCGTCGCGTCGACGGTTCCTACATCAAGTTCGACGAGAACGCAGCGGTCATCCTCCGCGCCAACGACAAGGAGCCCCGCGGCTCCCGTGTCTTCGGCCCGGTCGGCCGCGAGCTTCGCGACAAGAGCTTCATGAAGATCATCTCGCTGGCACCGGAGGTCATTTAATCATGGCGAATATCAAGAAGGGTGATGTCGTTCAGGTCATCACCGGCAAGAGCCAGGCGCGCGGCGGAGACCGTGGCAAGCAGGGTCGTGTCATCGAGGTGCAGGTCGAGAAGAACCGCGTCATCGTCGAGGGCATCAACTTCGTGAAGAAGCACGTTCGCGTCGGCCAGACCCAGCGCGGCACCAAGACCGGTGGCATCGAGACCGTCGAGGCCCCGATCCACGTGTCGAACGTGGCGCTCATCGACCCCGAGACCAAGAAGCCGACCCGCGTCGGTTTCCGCGTCGAGCAGGTCACCAAAGACGGCGTCACCAAGAATGTCCGCATTCGCTACGCCAAGAAGTCAGGTAAGGACCTGTAATGACTGACACTGCAACTGCAGCGCCCGCTGGCAAAATCCAGCCGCGCCTGAAGCAGAAGTACCAGACCGAGATCATGTCCCAGCTCAAGAAGGACTTCGGTTTCACGAACATCCACCAGGTTCCCGGCCTCATCAAGGTCGTCGTGAACACCGGTGTCGGTGAGGCAGCCCGCGATGGCAAGATCATCGATGGGGCCGTCAAGGACCTCACGGCGATCACCGGCCAGAAGCCGCAGGTCACCAAGGCCCGCAAGTCCATCGCCCAGTTCAAGCTGCGCGAGGGCCAGCCCATCGGTGCACACGTCACGCTTCGTGGCGACCGTGCCTGGGAGTTCCTCGACCGCCTGCTCTCGCTGGCGCTTCCCCGCATCCGTGACTTCCGTGGTCTCTCCGACCGCCAGTTCGACGGATCGGGCAACTACACCTTCGGTCTGACCGAGCAGTCGATGTTCCACGAGATCGACCAGGACCGGATCGACCGCGTGCGCGGTTTCGACATCACCGTCGTCACCACCGCGAAGAACGACGACGAGGGTCGCGCGCTGCTCAAGGCGCTCGGCTTCCCGTTCAAGACCGCAGAGAACAACTAGTTCTCAGCATCGCCAGCATCACCAGCAGTACCCCGGCTCAGCAATTCGGCTGAGCCGGTCGAGACCACAGGTCGGCATCCTTGCACAGGGTGTCGAAACCAGGCCAGAAGGGCACCACCTCCATGACAATGACAGATCCGGTCGCAGACATGCTGACCAGACTGCGGAACGCCAACTCGGCATTCCACGACACCGTGTCGATGCCGCACTCGAAGCTCAAGTCGCACATCGCAGACATCCTCAAGAGCGAGGGCTACATCGCCTCGTGGGATGTCAAAGACGCAGAGGTCGGCCAGACGCTGACCCTCGCCCTCAAGTTCGGCCCGAACCGTGAGCGTTCGATCGCGGGCATCAAGCGCGTTTCGAAGCCCGGCCTTCGGGTCTACGCAAAGTCGACGGAGATCCCCACGGTTCTCGGTGGGCTCGGCGTCGCAATCCTCTCAACGTCGTCCGGTCTGCTGACCGACCGGCAGGCTTCCAAGAAGGGCGTGGGTGGGGAAGTCCTCGCCTACGTGTGGTGATCACTGATGTCACGTATCGGCAGACTCCCCATCCCGATCCCTGCAGGGGTCGACATCGCCATTGATGGCCAGCTCGTCACCGTGAAGGGCCCGAAGGGTGAGCTCACGCTCACCGTCAAGGCTCCGATCGAGGCGAAGGTCGAAGAGGGCCAGATCCTGGTCACCCGTCCGGACGACGAGCGCGAGTCGCGTTCGCTCCACGGCCTGACCCGCACGCTCATCGCCAACCAGATCATCGGTGTCACCGAGGGTTACTCCAAGGGCCTCGAGGTCGTCGGAACCGGTTACCGCGTTGCCGCCAAGGGCGCGAACGTCGAGTTCGCACTCGGTTACTCCCACTCCATCACCGTCGAGCCGCCCGCGGGCATCAGCTTCACGGTGGAGGGTGTCAACAAGCTCACTGTCAGCGGTATCGACAAGCAGGCTGTTGGCGAAGTAGCTGCCAACATTCGTAAGTTGCGGAAGCCTGAGCCCTACAAGGGCAAGGGTGTGCGCTACGCCGGCGAGGTCGTTCGTCGCAAGGCCGGAAAGAGCGGTAAGTAATCATGGCTACTGGAACTAGAGGCAAGAGCAAGGCCGCAGCACGCGGCCGTCGCCACGACCGTCTTCGCAAGAAGATCGAGGGCACCGAGGTGCGTCCGCGCCTGGTCGTCACCCGTTCGGCCCGCCACGTGTTCGTGCAGGTCGTCGACGACAGCAAGGGTTTCACCCTGGCGTCGGCGTCGACCCTCGAAGCGGATCTGCGCGTCTTCGACGGTGACAAGTCCGCCAAGGCCCGCAAGGTCGGCGAGCTGGTCGCCGAGCGTGCCAAGGCTGCCGGCATCGAAGCGGTCGTCTTCGACCGCGGCGGCAACCGTTACGCCGGACGTGTCGCGGCTGTGGCCGACGGCGCCCGAGAGGGTGGTCTGGACCTGTGACCGACGAAAAAGCAAAGGAAGCTACCGTGGCAGACGCTACGAGCACTGAGGCCTCGACTGAGGCTCCCGCAACCGAGACCACTGCTGCTGCACAGAACGAGCCTCGCGAGGCTCGTCGTGGTGGCCGTGAGCGCAACCCGAACAAGGACCGTGGGGCGCGTGACTCCGACAAGAGCCAGTTCCTCGAGCGTGTCGTCACGATCAACCGCGTCTCCAAGGTGGTGAAGGGTGGTCGTCGCTTCAGCTTCACTGCTCTCGTCGTCGTCGGTGACGGCAACGGTCTGGTGGGCGTCGGCTACGGCAAGGCCCGTGAGGTGCCGACTGCGATCTCGAAGGGCGTTGAGGAGGCGAAGAAGAACTTCTTCCGCGTCCCCCGCGTCGCCAACACGATCCCGCACCCCGTCCAGGGTGAGGCCGCCGCAGGCGTCGTCCTGCTGCGTCCGGCAGCTGCCGGTACCGGCGTCATCGCCGGTGGTCCCGTGCGTGCCGTGCTCGAATGCGCCGGCATCCACGACGTGCTGAGCAAGTCGCTCGGTTCGTCGAACACCATCAACATCGTCCACGCGACCGTCGAGGCGCTCAAGCAGCTCGAAGAGCCGCGCGCCGTGGCAGCACGTCGTGGCCTGACGCTCGAGCAGGTCGTGCCCGCACGCCTGCTTCGTGCACAGGCTGACGCCGACTCGGCCGCAGCTCTCGCAAAGGCAGGTGCCTGATGGCTACGAGCCTGAAGATCACGCAGATCAAATCCAAGATCAGCGAAAAGCAAGACCAGCGCGACACTCTGCGTAGCCTGGGCCTCCACCGCATCGGACAGTTCGTCGTGCGTGAGGACAACTCGCAGAACCGCGGCTACGTTCGCCACGTCGCTCACCTGGTGAAAGTCGAGGAGATTGACTAATGGCTGAAGAAGCAACCGAGTCCGCAGCTGCTGCGGCTCCGAAGAAGGCGGCGGCCCCCAAGAAGGCTCCCGCGAAGAAGGCCCCTGCCGCGACTGAAGCGGCTGTCACGACCACCAAGGTCACGGCAGTCCCCGCTGAGGCTCGCGACCAGGTGCTGAAGGTGCACCACCTGCGCCCCGCCGCCGGTGCCAAGAAGGCGCGCCAGCGCGTCGGTCGTGGTGAAGGCTCCAAGGGTAAGACTGCGGGCCGTGGTACCAAGGGCACGAAGGCGCGCTACAACGTGCGCCTCGGGTTCGAGGGTGGCCAGATGCCGCAGCACATGCGGACGCCGAAGCTGCGCGGGTTCAAGAACCCGTTCAAGGTGTACTACCAGGTCGTCAACCTCGACCGCCTCGCTGAGCTCTACCCCACCGGTGGAGACGTCACGATCGCCGACCTCGTCACCAAGGGTGCGGTCCGGGACAACGAGAAGGTTAAGGTTCTCGGCAACGGCGACATCGCTGTGAAGCTGAACGTCACCGTCGACAAGGTCTCGAGCTCGGCTGAGCAGAAGATCGTTGCAGCCGGCGGTTCCGTCAAGTAACACTGCAGCACGCTCGTCGCGGGGGCGGCTACCTTCGGGCAGCCGCCCCTTTTGGCCTCTTGGCCCGAGGAGTATCGAGTAGAGTCTCTGTGGGAATTCTTTCCTGTTGAGGATTCTGCCCGCAGAAGTCTCGTATCCACCTAGCAGGAGGCCTTTTTTTGTTCAGAGCCGTCGGCAGGATCTTCCGTACTCCGGATCTCCGCCGGAAAATTCTCTTCACGCTGGGCATCATCGCGCTGTTCAGGCTGGGGTCGTTCATCCCGGCGCCGTTCGTCGACTTCGGGAACGTGCAGGCGTGTCTCGCTGCGAACCAGAGCACCTCGGGCCTCTACGAGCTGGTCAACCTCTTCAGTGGTGGAGCCCTGCTCCAGCTGTCGATCTTCGCGCTCGGCATCATGCCGTACATCACGGCGTCGATCATCGTGCAGCTCCTCCGCGTGGTCATCCCGCACTTCGAGACCCTCTACAAAGAGGGCCAGTCCGGCCAGTCGAAGCTGACCCAGTACACCCGGTACCTCACCATCGCGCTCGGTGTGCTCCAGTCGACGACGCTGATCACCGTGGCACGAAGTGGTGCCCTGTTCGGCAACAGCACGACGACCCAGTGCAGCAACCTGATCACCGACAGCTCCTGGTACGCCATCATGCTGATGGTCATCACGATGACCGCCGGTACCGGCCTCATCATGTGGATGGGTGAGCTCGTCACCGAGCGCGGCATCGGCAACGGTATGTCCCTCCTCATCTTCACGTCGATCGCCGCCCGCTTCCCGGGTTCGCTGCAGTCGATCTGGCAGCAGCAGGGTGTCGAGATCCTCGCCGTCGTGCTCGTCATCGGCATCGCCACCATGGCGGGCGTGGTGTTCGTGGAACAGTCGCAACGCCGTATCCCTGTGCAGTATGCGAAACGGATGGTCGGCAGACGCACCTACGGTGGCAACAACACCTACATTCCGATCAAGGTCAACATGGCCGGCGTCGTGCCTGTCATCTTCGCATCGTCGCTGCTGTATCTCCCGGCGCTCATCGCGCAGTTCAACCAGCCCCAGGCGGGCCAGGAGCCGGCTGCGTGGGTGACCTGGGTGACGAACTACCTGACCAAGGGCGACCACCCGCTCTACATGCTGCTGTACTTCCTGCTCATCGTGGGCTTCACCTACTTCTATGTGGCGATCACCTTCAACCCTGAAGAAGTCGCCGACAACATGAAGAAGTACGGCGGGTTCATCCCGGGCATCCGTGCGGGCCGGCCCACAGCCGAGTACCTCGACTACGTGCTCACACGCATCACGCTTCCGGGTTCCGTCTATCTGGGGCTGATCGCGCTGATACCGCTGGCAGCGTTCTCGCTGATCGGCGCCAACCAGAACTTCCCGTTCGGTGGTGCGTCGATCCTGATCATCGTCGGCGTCGGCCTCGAGACGGTGAAACAGATCGACTCACAGCTCCAGCAGCGGCACTACGAGGGACTCCTGCGATGACTCGACTTCTCCTGATCGGCCCGCCCGGCGCGGGCAAGGGCACGCAGGCCGTACGTCTCTCTGAGGCGTGCGGGGTGCCCGCGATCTCGACGGGCGACATCTTCCGCGCCAACGTCAGGGACGAGACGGAGCTCGGCGTGAAGGCCAAGGAGTTCATGGATGCCGGGAAGTACGTTCCCGACAGCCTCACGAACGACTTGGTGCGGTCACGCCTCAACGACGCCGACGTCACCGGGGGGTTCCTGCTCGACGGGTACCCCCGCACGACGGCGCAGGTCGACGAACTCGACGACATCCTCTCTGCCGGTGGACACTCGCTCGACGTTGTCGTGCTGCTGGTGGCCGACTCCGACGAGATCGTCTCGCGACTGTCGAAGCGGGCGGTCGAACAGGGGCGGAGCGACGACACCGAAGAGGTCATCCGCCATCGCCTCGACGTCTACGAGGAGCAGACCGCTCCGCTCGTCGACATCTACACGAAGCGCGATCTCGTGGTGACCGTCGACGGTCTCGGTTCGATGGATGACGTGACGAAGCGCATCACCGATGCTCTCGGCGAGCGCGGCATCGTTCTCTCCCTGAGCTAGGCGAACCCTCGGGTGGCGTTCCGCAAATCGATCTACAAGTCCCCGGCGGAACTCCGCCTGATGGTCGCGCCGGGCCTCGCGACACTCGCGTCGCTCGAGGCGGTGCGGGCGATCATCCGTCCCGGTGTGACGACGCTCGAACTCAACGATGCAGCCGACGCTGCCATTCGAGCGCTCGGCGGACGCTCGAACTTCCAGATGGTGCCGGGCTACCGGCACACCGTGTGCACCTCGGTGAACGACGACGTCGTGCACGGCATTCCGGGGGAGCGTGCACTCCAGGCCGGCGACATCGTGTCGATCGACTCCGGCGCCGACGTCGGCGGGTGGAGCGGCGACTCGGCTGTCACCGTGGTGCTGCCCGACCCGACGCGCCCGGATGTCGTGGCGGCACGCCAGCGGCTCTCCGACGTGACCCGGGCCTCGCTCTGGCACGGTGTGGCACGACTGGCGACGGCCCGCCACCTCAACGAGGTAGGCGAGGCGATCGAGGACTACATCGAGTCGCAGGGCGAGTTCGGCATCCTGACCGACTACATCGGGCACGGCATCGGCCGGAGCATGCACGAGGAGCCGCCGGTGTTCAACTACCGCGTGCGGGCGCGTGGGCCCGAGGTGAAGCCCGGTCTTGTCGTCGCGATCGAACCGATGGTGACCGCGGGCGGCATCGACACGTTCACGCGTGACGACGACTGGACCGTGGCGACCGCCGACGGCAGCATGTCGTCGCACTGGGAGCATTCCGTGGCGGTGCACGCCGGCGGCATCTGGGTGCTGACGGCGGCCGACGGGGGAGCGGCAGACCTCGCCCCCTTCGGCATCACCCCAGTACCGATCCCGTAGGTGCGTGCCCGGCTGAGAGCGAGCGCCTGTTCAAGGCGCCCGCTGCCGACACTCATTTGTCCATGAGGTGCACGAGCTCCTCGATGAAGGCGGCGAAGTCCGTTGAGCCGCGGATCAGCTGCAGCACGTCGTCGCGTTCGGAGAACACCTCGACGAACTGGTCGAAGATCGTCTGGAACGAGTTGCGTCCACTCGACGAGAAAGCGATCAGGGCGATCACGTTCACCCGGTTCTCGCCCCAGTCCATCGCCCTGTCGTTCACCGCGATCGCTATCGCGGTGCGGTTTGCCGACATCAGCATAGAGTGCGGTACGGCGACAGAGTCGGTGAACGCAGTCGAGGACATCCGCTCGCGTTCGATCGCCCCGTCGATGTAGGGCTGGTCGATGATGCCCTGGGCGAGCATCCGTTCGCCCAGCTGGGTGATCATGTCGACCTCGTCGGTGGCCGTGAGGTTCCGCACGAAGAGGCCTTCGCTGAAGTAGAGCAGCAGGTCGTCTTTCAGCTGTCGTCGCCGCTGCTGCCGCCGAACCCGCCTCACCGCCCGCCGAACGGTGTCGATGTCGTCGTCGGTGAGGAACGTCTGCACCAACACAGCGTTGTCGCCGAGCGCGAGCGACGGCACGGTGGTGACGGTCAGGTCGGTCGTGATCTCGGAGCGGTCCACATCGGTGCGGGTGATGATCTTCTCGACCCGCACGTCTTCGCCGAGGGCCTCTTCGAGCCGGCGGAGCATCATGAGGTGGATGTCGTAGTAGTTCGGGAAGATCAGGGTGCAGGTGACCATCTCCTCGCGGCGGGCCTGGCGTTCGAGGTGTGAGCCCACGTGCAGGGCGATGTAGGCGATCTCGTCGTCGTTGACGGTGATGGACTCTTTGCGCTGGATCTCACTGGCGATGAACACCGCGAGCTCGTAGGTCATCGGGTACGACGTCTTGATCGACCGCGTCATCGGGTTGCGCGAGAACGAACTCACCCGCGCCCGGGCCACCAGGTTCCGCACGTGTAGAGCAAGGCGCACCGCGAACTCGTCGTTGTCGAGGTCGATCAGGTACTGCTCGCTGGCTTTCCGTGCGATCTGCCGCACGAATTCGACGTCGTCGGTCAGGCCGAGCGCGTCGGTCTGCTCCTCGACCGGCAGGTCGTGGCCGGGGGTGATGACGCGGGTGGTGAGCAGCAGCACGAGGTGGTCGAGATCGGCGTCGGAGAGGGCGATCGTGAAGTGGGTCTGCATCAGGTCGTGGATGCCCGTGCCGAGCTCGCCGGGATCGTCGATCCGTTCCGGGCGGGTGTGCGGGGTGTCGAGCGAGAGGTCTTTCTGGGTGCGGTCGACCGCGATCGCCACGTGCAGCAGCACGCTGTCGAGCCCGAATTCGTTGACGAAGTAGCCGCCCGCGTCGAGGAGGGCGAGAAGGTCGGTCTTGAACGCCGTGAGGTTGGCCGAACCGAATTCCTTCTGGATGCGCTCGACTTCGATGAAACCGCGTGCGCTCTCGGCCCGGAACATGCGGCTGACCAGCCGTCGGCGGTTCTCTTCGCCGCCGAGCACGGTCACGCGGCTGCCCTGGCGCTGGAGCGAGAGCCCCGACTCCTCGAGCAGCGGCCGCACCTTGCGGAGGTCGCCCTCGATGGTCGACTCGCTGACGTAGAGGCTTGCGGCGAGCTCGTAGACGTCGACCCCGTCGGTGGACTCGTTGAGGCGTCGCACGACATGGTGCAGTCGGTCGCGCGGTGTCTCGGGGCGACCCAGCCAGCTGGCGTACGCGTCCCTGTTGAGGCGGTAGCCCTCCGCGGACGACGTGATGATGTCAAGCGGTTCGGCCGCGGCCTTCGCCGCTGTCACGTAGCTCCGAACGCTCCGGGTCGTCACTCCGAGGCGGTCAGCGAGCTGGCTCGACGTCGTCCAGCCGTCGTTCTCGGCCAGGAAGTCGAGCAGCCGTTGACGTCTGTCGCTCATGGCGTGAAACTCTACAGGCCGAACCTCCTAGCGCATTTCCGCAGGGGCGGAAAGTTTTCTGCTGGAACACACGGCTCGTCTTCAGGAGACTTGCTTGAGTACCTGAATCCCGGCCTGTTCGAAGTGGCCTGCACGATCGCGCAAGGAGGCGAGAACCGTGAAGCACATTCTTGTCGTCTGCGGCGCGGGAGCATCCAGCACCTTCCTCGCGCACCGCATGCGCCAGGCGGCGAAGGCCCGGGGGTTCGAGACCACGGTCAAGGCGGTCAGCCAGGCCGCGATCGATTCGCGGATGCCCGGGGTCGACGTCCTGCTGGTGGGGCCGCACCTCGCCGCCGAGCTGTCGGTACTCACAGGGATCGCCGCCGGCTACAACGCCCCGGCAGCTCTCCTGCCCGACACGGTCTTCGGCGCCGGCGGCGAGGATGTGGCACTCGACATCGCGCTCGAGGCTCTCCGGGCATCCGATCACCCCACTTCAACACTTGCGACAACCACCGCCCCGACAACCACGGAGAACATCTCATGACCGAACGCACTGCGCAGATCGCTTCGTCCCACGGGCTGCACGCTCGTCCCGCCTCCCTGTTCACGCAGGCCGTAGCGAAGTCCGGAGTCAAGGTCACCCTCGCGAAGGGTGACGGCAAGGCTGTCAACGCCGCGAGCATCCTGGGCGTCATCTCGCTCGGCATCGAGTCGGGCGACACGGTCACCATCTCCTCCGACGACGAGAACGCCGACGCCGCGCTCGACGAGCTCGCCGCGATGCTGGGGCGCGACCTCGATGCCGAGTAACTCCGACTCCACCACGCTCCTCCGCGGCGCGGGCATCGGCCGCGGGCTCGCGGTCGGTCCGGTCATGCGGATGCCCGCACCCCTGCCGGAGCCCGAGACCACCCCCTCGACTCTCACGCCGGCCGATGAGCTCGGGCGGGCATCCGCTGCCCTGCAGGCGACCGCCGCGGACATCCGCGCCCGCGGTGAGCGCGCAGGTGGCACGGCCCACGATGTGCTGGAGGCCCAGGCGTTCATGGCCGAGGACCCGACCCTGGCCGACGACGTCGAGGCCCGGGTGCAGGGCGGACTCACCGCCGAGCGCGCCGTCTTCGAGGCGTTCGCGAGCTTCCGCGACCTGCTGGTGAGCATGGGCGGCTACATGGCCGAGCGTGCCACCGACCTCAACGACGTGTCGCAGCGTGTCGTCGCGAACCTCCGCGGGGTGCCCGCGCCCGGCATCCCCGACCCCGACTTCGCCTTCGTGCTCGTCGCGAGCGACCTCGCTCCCGCCGACACGGCGCTGCTCGATCTCGACAAGGTGCTCGCCCTGGTCACGAGTGAGGGCGGCCCGACGTCGCACACCGCGATCCTCGCCCGGGACAAGGCCATCGTGGCCGTCGTCGGCGCCGCCGGTGCCCTCGATCTCGCCGACGGACAGACCGTGATCGTGGACGCGTCGACCGGCTCGGTCACCGCCTCCCCGAGCGCCGACGAGGTCGAACGCGCCGAGGCGACCCTCGCCGAGCGGAAGGCCCGCCCCACAGCGCCCACCGGCGCCGGCCGGCTCGCCGACGGAACCCTCATCCCCCTGCTCGCGAACCTCGGCTCCGCGGATGCCGCGGCCGACGCCGTGGCGAAGGGTGCAGAGGGCGTGGGGCTGTTCCGCACCGAGTTCCTCTTTCTCGACTCGACCTCCGCACCGACCGTCGAGGCGCAGCAGGAGCAGTACACCAAGCTCCTGGCGGCGTTCCCCGGCAAGAAGGTCGTCGTGCGTGCGCTCGACGCCGGGGCGGACAAGCCGCTGAGCTTCCTCAACGACTCCGACGAGGAGAACCCCGCCCTGGGGCTCCGCGGTCTCCGGGCCCTGCGCGCGAACGAGCAGGTGCTGCGTGACCAGCTCACCGCACTCGCGAACGCCGCCGCCGTGACGGAGGCCGACCTCTGGGTGATGGCCCCCATGGTCTCGACCGTCGAGGAGACCCGGTACTTCACGGCCCTCGGCCGGGAGCTCGGGCTGAACACCCTCGGTGTCATGGTCGAGGTTCCGTCTGCAGCTCTGCTCGCCGACCGGATCCTCGCCGATGCCGACTTCGCCAGCATCGGCACCAACGACCTGACGCAGTACACGCTCGCGGCCGACCGCCTTCTCGGTTCGGTCGCCGCGTTCCAGGACCCGTGGCATCCGGCCGTCCTCCGGCTCGTCGGTGAGGTCGGTCGCGCCGGCCAGGCCCTCGGCAAGCCGGTCGGAGTCTGCGGAGAGGCGGCTGCAGACCCCCTGCTCGCCGTCGTGCTCACCGGCCTCGGCGTGACATCCCTCTCGATGTCGCCCGCTGCGCTGGCCGACGTGCGTGCGGAGCTCGCGCTCCACACACTCGAACGGGCTCAGGAGTTCGCCTCGCTCGCCCTGGCGGCGAACTCGGCTTTCGAGGCCCGCGCTGCGGTTCTCGAGGCCACAACCGCACCATCCGCATCATGACGACCCCCAGCACCCACCCCCACGCAAGCACCTCACACGAAGGAGACAGGTCATGACGACGACGTCACAAACCCAGACCGGCGCCCCCGCCGGCGCCCAGACGAAGGGAGGAGCCCGCGTCGCTGTGCAGCGATTCGGAACGTTCCTCTCCGGAATGGTGATGCCCAACATCGCCGCCTTCATCGCCTGGGGCCTCATCACAGCACTGTTCATCCAGACGGGCTGGCTCGCCCAGTTCGGCATCCTGGTTCCGATCATCGGTGGCTTCCCGAGCGCTGACGGCACGGTGAACGTCGGCCTCGTCGGACCGATGATCACGTACCTGCTGCCGCTGCTCATCGCCAACACCGGTGGCCGGATGATCTACAACACCCGTGGCGGTGTCGTCGCCGTCATCGCGACCATGGGTGTCATCGTCGGCAGCCCGGTTCCGATGTTCATCGGCGCCATGATCATGGGACCGCTCGCGGCCTACATCATGAAGCAGGTCGACAAGCTCTGGGCGAACAAGATCAAGCCCGGCTTCGAGATGCTCGTCGACAACTTCTCGGCCGGCATCCTCGGTGCCCTTCTGGCCATCGCGGGCTTCTTCCTGATCGCCCCGGTGATCACCGCTCTGAGCGCTGCGCTCGAGGCGGCCGTGAACTGGCTGGTCACCCTCGGGCTCCTGCCCCTGGCCTCGATCCTGGTCGAGCCCGGCAAGGTGCTGTTCCTGAACAACGCGATCAACCACGGTGTGTTCACCCCTCTGGGTGTGCAGCAGGTGTCGGAGTCGGGCAAGAGCATCCTCTTCCTGATCGAGGCGAACCCCGGCCCCGGCGTCGGTATCCTGATCGCCTTCGCGATCTTCGGTGTCGGCCTCGCCAAGGCGAGTGCACCCGGCGCCATCATCATCCAGTTCTTCGGCGGCATCCACGAGATCTACTTCCCGTACGTGCTCATGAAGCCGATGACGATCATCGCCGCGATCCTCGGTGGAATGACCGGTGTGTTCGTGAACGTGCTGTTCCAGACGGGTCTTCGCGCACCTGCTTCGCCCGGGTCGATCATCGCGATCCTGATCCAGACCGCGCCCGACTCCTACGTCGGGGTCATCCTGTCGGTCATCGCCTCGGCTGCCGTGTCGTTCCTGGTCACCGCGATCATCCTGCGGGCCACCCGCAAGCGGGACCTCGCCGCAGAGAACGCCGGCGACCTGAGCGCTGCCATCGCGCAGACCCAGGCCAACAAGGGCAAGGAGAGCTCCGTGCTCGGCCACCTGCAGGCAGACGGTCTCGCGAACGAGGCAGGCGGCCTGGCCGACCTGTCGACCCGCGACCCCGAGTCGGCCGAGGAGGTGTCCCGTGCCCAGGAGGCGCAGAACATCGCCGCGGTCCACAACATCGTGTTCGCCTGCGACGCCGGCATGGGTTCGAGCGCCATGGGAGCCTCGGTTCTCCGCAACAAGATCAAGAAGGCGGGCATCACGGACGTTACTGTGGTGAACAAGGCGATTTCGAACCTGACGGACGACATCGACCTGGTCATCACGCACCAGGACCTGACCGCCCGGGCCAGGCAGCAGTCGCCGAGTGCCGAGCATGTCTCGGTCGACAACTTCATGTCGAGCCCGAAGTACGACGAGATCGTCGGGCTGCTCGAACGCCAGCACAACACCGAGAAGGCGTAAGCGAAAGCCTCGCTTCACCTCACACCGCACGACAAGGAGACGGAATTCTCATGAGCGACGTATTGACGCTGAACTCGATCAAGACCCACGGAACGGCCGAGACCAAGGAGGACGCGATCGCCGAGGCGAACGATCTCCTGCTCGCGGCCGGAGCGGTCACGAGCGACTACCTGGCGTCGATGCTCGAACGTGAGACGTCCGTCTCCACCTACATGGGCAACTACCTCGCGATCCCGCACGGCACGAACGAGGGCAAGGATGCGATCCTCGCTTCTGCGCTCTCGTTCGTGCGGTACGCGAAGCCCATCGACTGGAACGGTGAAGAGGTGCGCTTCGTCGTCGGCATCGCCGGCAAAGACGGAGGACACCTCGACATCCTCTCCAAGATCGCCCTCATCTTCAGCGATGAAGACGAGGTCGAGAAACTCCTGAAGGCCCCGAGCGACGAAGCCGTGTTCGAGCTCCTCTCCGAGGTGAACGAAGACTGATGAAGGCTGTTCACTTCGGTGCAGGCAACATCGGTCGCGGGTTCGTCGGCCTCATCCTGCACAACGCCGGCTACGAGGTCGTCTTCGCCGACGTCAACGGTTCGCTGATCGACGCCCTCGCGGCCGCTCCGACCTACGACGTCTTCGAGGTCGGCCTGTCGCCGCGCACCTGGACGGTCGACAACTTCCGCGCCCTGAACAGCGCGACGGACGAGGCCGGGGTGGTCTCCGAGATCGCGTCCGCTGAGATCGTGACCACCGCGGTCGGCCCCAACATCCTGCGCTTCGTCGCACCCCTCATCGGCCGGGCGCTGCTCGCCCGCGACGCTGCGCTGCCGCCGCTGCAGGTCATGGCCTGCGAGAACGCGATCAATGCGACGGATGCCCTGCGGGGCCACATCGAGACGTCGCTCGGCGACGACTTCGCTGCCGTCTCGGCGCGCGCCGTGTTTGCGAACACCGCCGTCGACCGCATCGTGCCGGGGCAGGCTCCGGATGCAGGACTCGACGTCACCGTCGAGGACTTCTTCGAGTGGGCCATCGAGTCGGGCCCGTTCGGCGACGCTCTGCCGAGCATCCCCGAGGCCCACTTCGTGCCCGACCTCGCCCCGTACATCGAGCGGAAGCTCTTCACGGTGAACACCGGGCACGCCGCGACGGCCTACTTCGGAGCGGCGGAGGGCATCGCCCCCGTCGCCGAAGCGATCTCGGTGCCCGACATCTTCACGAAGGTCAAAGCGGTGCTGGAGGAGACGAAGTCCCTCCTTGTCGCCAAGCACGAGTTCGACCCGAGCGTGCAGGAGGCGTATCTCGAGAAGAACCTCCAGCGGTTCGCGAACCCCTACCTCCCCGACACGGTCGACCGGGTCGGGCGTGCCCCGATGCGGAAGCTCAGTCGCAATGAGCGGTTCATCGGGCCGGCCGCCCAGCTGGCTGAGCGCGGCACCCGGCCGACCGCGCTGCTGGTCGCCATCCGTGCCGCTCTGACCTTCGATGTGCCCGCGGACCCCGAGTCGGTGCAGCTCCAGGCGATCCTGGCCGCCAGCTCGGCTGAGGATGCGGTGACCCAGGTCACAGGCATAACGGAAGGGCACCCGTTGTTTGACTCCCTGGTGCAGACGTTCGAATCGGTCATCCAGAGTCGCTAGAAGCTGTGGTAGGCTCGATCTTTGGTGTCACGACACCGAAACAATACACGCACGACCAGTAATCAATACTTATACAGACAGTGAGTTATGGCCAAAAAAGACGGTGTCATCGAGATCGAGGGCGCAGTGGTCGAGGCTCTTCCCAACGCGATGTTTCGCGTTGAGTTGACCAACGGACACAGAGTTCTTGCCCACATTTCGGGCAAGATGCGACAGCACTACATCCGTATCCTCCCTGAGGACCGCGTGATCGTGGAGCTCAGCCCCTACGACCTCACCCGTGGTCGTATCGTCTACCGGTACAAATAAACCGGTACCAAGTTATTGGTCGCTGGAAAGTAACGGCCCACCGCTCTCGGTGGGTACGAAGACAGCGATAGGAAAAGAACAATGAAGGTCAACCCCAGCGTCAAGCCGATCTGCGAGCACTGCCGAGTCATTCGCCGCAACGGAAACGTCATGGTCATCTGCAAGTCCAACCCGCGTCACAAGCAGCGCCAGGGCTAGGCAGCAGAACCCCGTTTTATAGCAGGGCCAGAAACCCGGGCAGTCGTTCGTCGAACGGATGCCCGGGGGACACCCGCGGTTGGAGGCCGCGGCACAGGCACTGCTACAGACCTCCACTCACTAACAGGAGCATGCCACCATGGCACGTATTGCAGGAGTAGACATTCCGCGCGACAAGCGCGTGGAGGTCGCACTGACTTACATCTACGGCGTCGGCCGCACGAGGGCCCTTCAGACCCTCGCCGACACCGAGATCTCGGGTGACGTCCGCGTCAAAGACCTCACCGACGAGCAGCTGGTCGCACTCCGCGACCACATCGAAGGCGCGTACAAGGTGGAGGGTGACCTCCGCCGTGAGGTTGCCGCCGACATCCGCCGCAAGGTCGAGATCGGCAGCTACCAGGGCATCCGTCACCGTCGCGGCCTTCCCGTGCACGGCCAGCGCACCAAGACCAACGCTCGTACCCGCAAGGGCCCGAAGCGCACCGTTGCAGGCAAGAAGAAGGCCCGATAGCCAACACTTCCGGGTTCACGCCCCGAAGCAAGGCATCGCCATAAACGTTTTAGGAGAACATCATGGCAGCACCAAAATCGGCCGCTCGTAAGCCGCGGCGTAAAGAGAAGAAGAACATCCCCGTGGGCCAGGCCCACATCAAGTCGACGTTCAACAACACCATCGTGACGATCACCGACCCGTCGGGCGCCGTGCTGAGCTGGGCCTCTTCAGGCACCGTCGGCTTCAAGGGCTCGCGCAAGTCCACCCCGTTCGCCGCCCAGCTGTCGGCCGAGTCGGCCGCCCGCCAGGCGCAGGAGCAGGGTGTCAAGAAGGTCGACGTCTTCGTCAAGGGCCCGGGTTCGGGTCGCGAGACGGCGATCCGTTCTCTCCAGGCCGCTGGCCTCGAGGTCGGAACGATCAACGACGTCACCCCGCAGGCGCACAACGGTTGCCGCCCGCCCAAGCGTCGCCGCGTCTGAGTTGATTCCTATTTTCAGAAGCGACACGCGCTTCTGAAAAATTCGCGTTCCAAGGCCATCTCTCTGAGGTGGTCTTGGTGCGTGATTCGACTCGTTAGTTCACAACTCAACAACGTCGGGCTCGCCACCCGGTACGTAAACGCAAGTGTCATATAGCGGACACTTAGCCGAAAGGAATCAACAGTGCTGATTGCACAGCGTCCAACGCTCACCGAGGAGAACATCTCGGAGTTCCGTTCACGGTTCGTCATCGAACCGCTGGAACCCGGTTTCGGTTACACCCTCGGCAACTCCCTCCGTCGCACCCTGCTCTCGTCGATCCCGGGAGCTGCCGTCACGAGCATCCGCCTCGACGGTGTGCTGCACGAGTTCAGCACGATCCCCGGTGTCAAGGAGGATGTCACTGAGATCATCCTGAACATCAAGGGCCTCGTCGTCTCGAGCGAGCACGACGAACCGATCACTGCCTACCTCCGGAAGCACGCTTCCGGCCAGGTCACGGCTGCCGACATCTCGGCTCCCGCCGGTGTCGAGATCCACAACCCCGAGCTCGTCATCGCCACCCTGAACGACAAGGCGAAGTTCGAACTCGAGCTCATCATCGAGCGTGGCCGCGGCTACGTCTCGTCGACCCAGAACCGCAGCGAGTTCAGCGAAGCGGGCCAGATCCCGATCGACTCGATCTACTCGCCCGTGCTGAAGGTCACCTACCGTGTCGAGGCGACTCGTGCCGGTGAGCGCACCGACTTCGACCGCCTGGTCGTCGATGTGGAGACGAAGCCGGCCATCACGCCGCGCGACGCCATCGCTTCGGCCGGCCGCACGCTGACCGAGCTGTTCGGCCTCGCCCGCGAGCTGAACACGGCCGCTGAGGGTATCGAGATCGGCCCGGCTCCTGTCGACGCCGTTCTGAGCTCGGAGCTCGCCGTTCCGATCGAGGACCTCGACCTGTCGGTCCGCTCGTACAACTGCCTCAAGCGCGAGGGAATCAACACCGTCAGCGAGCTCGTTGCGCTGAGCGAGACCCAGCTCATGAACATTCGCAACTTCGGTCAGAAGTCAGTGGATGAAGTCAAGGACAAGCTCGTTGAGCTTGGCCTGTCGCTGAAGGACACGGTGCCGGGCTTCGACGGTGCCCACTTCTACGGCGGCTACGACGACGAGAACATCTAACCCCCACTTGTCTTCGCTTCGGCCCGGCCGAACTGATCTCACGACCTACTCACTGGAGAAAACGAAATGCCTACCCCCACTAAAGGGCCCCGCCTCGGCGGCGGGCCGGCGCACGAGCGCCTGCTGCTCGCGAACCTGGCTGCCCAGCTGTTCACCCACAAGAGCATCAAGACCACCGAGACGAAGGCCAAGCGCCTCCGCCCGGTAGCCGAGCGTCTCATCACGTTCGCGAAGAAGGGCGACCTGCACGCCCGTCGTCGTGTTCTCGCGACCATCGGCGACAAGAGCGTCGTGCACGAGCTGTTCACCGAGATCGCCCCTCTGGTCGCTGAGCGCGATGGTGGCTACACCCGCATCACCAAGCTCGGTTTCCGCAAGGGCGACAACGCCTCGATGGTGCAGATCGAGCTCGTGCTCGAGCCCGTGACCCCGAAGGTGCGCTCGACCCGCAGCTCTGCTGCTGCTGCTCCCGTCGCCGACGAGACTGTCGCCGACGAGACTGTCGCCGACGAGACCGCTGCCGACGAGACCGCTGTTCCCGCCGAGGAGACCGAAGCGGTCGAGACCAGCGAGCCCGTCGCCCCGGAGGAGCCCACCGAGGCTGCAGCCGAGGTCGAGGAAGACGCTGCAGAGAAGGCCGGCGACTCGAAGTAGTCCCGCACCGCAGAACCACCGAAGAACCCCGGTTGCCGACATCTGGCAGCCGGGGTTCTTTTTGGCCGCAAAAGATAAGTTATACTCAAGTTCTCTTATCATAGGGGGGGCAAAAGTGTGGAGTACGAATGAAGAAGCGCAGTCTGTTCTCGGCCACGATCGCAGCGGGGCTCGAGGGTCCCGAAGTAGGTCTCGACCACAAGGATGTCGCCCTGTTGAGGGAGCTGTCGAGAGATTCCCGGCAGTCCCAGCGGGCCCTCAGCCGAAAGGTGGGCATGTCGCCTCCGGCGGTCGCTGAGCGCCTGTCACGGTTCGAGCGCACGGGAGTGGTGAAGCAGTACTCGGTGGCGATCGACTGGTCGCGCCTCGGCCTCGGCGTCGTCGCCGTGGTGAACATCACGCTGGCGCCCGACGCTGACCGCCAGTGCACGATCGCCGCGCTCGGCGAGCTTCCTGAGCTCGAGCAGCTGACCATCGTGACGGGCCGGTACGATCTCACGGCCCGGTTCCGCGTGAGCGACCAGCCGCACCTCCGCGAGCTCATCCTCGAGCGCGTGCCGGCCCTGCCGGGCATCCTGCGCACAGAGACCCTGCTGGGTCTTGGTACTGTCGATTCTGACGATTTCGCGTCGAGGGTGTTCGAGACGTACCCGGAGGGTGCCGAAGTGGGGGCGGTGCCCGCGATCTGAGAGGTGGGGCGGTCGTGGCTGGCGTGGCTGACGCGGTTCGGGTGCGGTTCGACCTGGCCTATGAGGGCACCGACTTTGCGGGGTGGGCGAAGCAGCCCGGCCTCCGCACGGTGCAGGGTGAGCTCGAGGGTGCCCTCAGCCGGCTGTATTCCGGGCTCGGAGTGCTGCCGTCGCTGGTGGTCGCCGGCCGCACGGATGCCGGGGTGCATGCCCGCGGCCAGGTCGCCCATCTCGACCTGACGCCGGCGCAGGCGGCCAACATCGAGATCAGCCGGATCGCCCTCAGCGTGAACGGGGTGCTCGGCAGGGTCGCGGACATCGTCGTGCGGCAGACCTCCGTCGCGGCTCCCGGGTTCGACGCGCGGTTCTCGGCGCTCTGGCGCCGGTATGAGTACCGGATCGCCGACAGCCTGCCCGTGCGGAGCCCGCTGACCCGCCGCACGACAGCGTGGACGACGAAGGTGCTCGACGTCGAGCGGATGCAGGAGGTGGCCGACGAGTTCCTGGGGCTGCACGACTGGGCGTCGTTCTGCAAGCCGCGGGCGTTCGCCACGACCATCCGCACTCTGCAGGACTTCCGGTGGACACGGGATGCCGAGGGCGTCGTCACCGCCACACTGCAGGCCGACGCGTTCTGCCACAGCATGGTGCGGGCGGTCGTCGGAGCGTCGGTGGCCGTGGGGGAGGGGCGCCTGGGCCTCGCCGACGTCGTGCTGCTCCGCGAGGCGCTCGAACGCACCAGTGCCTTCAAGGTGATGCCCGCGCGCGGTCTGACGCTGATGGCCGTGGGGTATCCGGATGCCGCGGGGCTGGCCCGGCGCGCGGAGGAGACGAGGACCCGGCGTTCCCGCGAGGCGCTGCAGGAGCAGCGACTGGCATTGGAGCGCCAGATAGGCTAGTGTCGACCCTTGGTGTGCAACAGTTTCTCTGTGCCGCCCGAAGTTGAGCCCTCCACGGGCCCGTTCTCCCTCTCGCGCAACCGGTCTTCCGGTGCGAGCGTGCGGAATCGGCCACGGAGCGGGATTCACGGACACCTCATTTCGACCAAGAAAGCACTTTCACTGTGACTCGTACCTATTCCCCCAAAGTGAGCGAACTCGTTCGCAACTGGGTCATCATCGACGCGACGGACGTCGTGCTGGGCCGCCTGGCCAGCCACGCGGCGATCATCCTCCGTGGCAAGAACAAGCCGACCTTCAGCCCGCACCTCGACGGTGGCGACTTCGTCATCATCATCAACGCCGAGAAGGTCGCCCTGACCGGCTCGAAGGCCGCGCAGAAGATCGCCTACCGCCACTCCGGTTACCCGGGAGGCCTCTCCTCGATGAACTACACCCAGCTCCTCGAGACGAACCCGACCCGCGCCGTCGAGAAGGCGATCCGCGGCATGCTGCCGAAGAACTCGCTCGGTCGCGCGCAGCTGACGAAGCTGAAGGTCTACACCGGCAGCGAGCACCCGCACTCCGCCCAGCAGCCCGTTCCCTACACCTTCGACCAGGTCGCGCAGTAGCGCCCGCCGGTCATCAGACTTCAGACAAAGGATTCGTAACCAAAGTGGCGAAAATTTCAGACCAGATCGATGTGGCTCCCGAGAGCTACTCGACCGAGACCCCGACCGAAGAGACCCCGAAGGCTGCTCGCCCCGTGCTGAGCGTCGGAGGAGCGGCCGTCGGCCGTCGCAAGCAGGCCATCGCCCGCGTGCGCCTCACGCCGGGCTCCGGCACCATCGTCGTCAACGGCCGTGAGTTCGAGAACTTCTTCCCGAACAAGCTGCACCAGCAGCTCATCAACGACCCGTTCAAGCTGCTCGACCTGATCGGCAGCTACGACGTCATCGCGAAGATCTCGGGTGGTGGCCCCTCCGGCCAGGCCGGCGCCCTGCGCCTCGGCATCGCCCGTGCCCTGAACGAGATCGACGAAGAGAACAACCGCGCGACCCTGAAGAAGGCCGGCTTCCTGAGCCGCGACGCGCGCGTCAAGGAGCGCAAGAAGGCCGGTCTCAAGAAGGCCCGTAAGGCTCCCCAGTTCTCCAAGCGCTAATCGCCCCCGGCGTTTAGTCCTTCGTTTTGGCTCGCCTCTTCGGCACCGACGGTGTGCGTGGGCTCGCGAACAGAGATGTCACGGCAGATCTGGCTCTTCGCGTGGCCCAGGCCGCCGCTGTGGTGCTCGGCGCACCGGCACGCGCAGCCGGCCGTCGACCGATCGCGGTTCTCGCACGAGACCCGCGTACCTCCGGTGATTTCATCGCCGCAGCGGTCGCGGCCGGCTTCGCCAGTTCCGGCGTCGACGTCTTCGATGCCGGTGTGATTCCCACACCGGCAGCCGCCTATCTCGTCGCTGACCTCAACGCCGACTTCGGCTGCATGATCTCCGCTTCCCACAACCCCGCGCCCGACAACGGCATCAAGTTCTTCGCCCGTGGTGGCAAGAAGCTCGACGACGAGATCGAGGAGGCCATCGAGGCCGCCCTCGGTGAACCGTTCCTCGTGCCACTCGGCGGCGATGTCGGCCGCATCAGGCGCTTCGCCGACGCCGAGGACCGCTACGTGGTCCACCTCCTCGGTACCCTCCCGCACCGGCTCGAGGGCCTGCATGTCGTGCTCGACTGCGCCCACGGTGCCGCTGCCGGCGTCTCGCCCGACGTCTTCACCGACGCTGGCGCACGTGTCACGGTGATGGGCAACGACCCGAACGGCGAGAACATCAACGACGGGGTGGGATCCACGCATCTCGACGGCCTCGCCGCCGCAGTCATCGCCCACGGCGCAGACCTCGGCATCGCCCACGACGGAGACGCCGACCGGTGCCTCGCGGTCGATGCGACGGGTGCCGTCGTCGACGGCGACCAGATCATGGCCATCCTCGCGACGGCCCTCGACTCCCGCGGCGCGCTCGTCGAACGCACGCTCGTCGCCACGGTGATGTCGAATCTCGGGCTTCGTCGCGCGATGGCCGAGCAGGGCATCCGGATGCTCGAGACCAAGGTCGGCGACCGCTATGTGCTCGAGGCGATCAACGCCCACGGCTACAACCTCGGCGGTGAGCAGTCCGGCCACATCATCTTCGGCGACTACGCCACCACGGGCGACGGCATCCTGACCGGACTGCAGCTCGCGAGCCACATGGCGGGCACCGGCAAGACCCTCGCCGAATTGGCCAGTGTCATGACGGTCTACCCGCAGACGCTCATCAACGTCTCCGGTGTGGATCGCGAACGCTCGACGACCGACGAGGTTCTGGCTGCCGCGGTCGCGGCGGCGGGCGAGGAGCTCGGCGAGACCGGGCGTGTGCTCCTGCGCCCCTCCGGAACCGAGCCGCTCGTTCGCGTGATGGTGGAGGCCGCCGACCAGGCGACCGCCGACCGCGTCGCCGGTGAGCTGGCCGCCGTCGTGCGCGAGCGCTTGGCGCTCTAGCGCTGCGCTAGCGTCAGAGCTTCCGCACGAGCACGCGCTTCACCGCGTGGTTCGCGCCCTTCTGCAGCACCAGGGTCGCCCGCGACTTCGTCGGCAGCACGTTCTGCACGAGGTTCGGCTGGTTGATGGATGCCCAGATCGAGTGCGCGGTGCGCCTCGCCTCCTCCTCGGTGAGGCTCGAGTACCGGTGGAAGTACGAGCTCGGGTTCGCGAACGCGCCGCGCTGGAGCTTCAGGAAGCGCTCCTCGTACCAGTGCGCGATGTCGGTGGTGCGGGCATCCACATAGATCGTGAAGTCGAACAGGTCGCTGACGGCGAGCCGGTGGCCGGGGGAGGGCGGCTGCAGCACGTTCAGTCCTTCGACGATGAGGATGTCGGGCTGACGCACCACGATCTGCGCATTCGGCACGATGTCGTAGCTGAGATGCGAGTAGAAGGGTGCGCGCACCTCCTCTGCCCCGCTCTTCACGGCGCTCACGAAACGGAGCAGCGCGCGCCGGTCGTAGCTCTCGGGGAAGCCCTTGCGGTCCATGATGCCGCGGCGGTTCAACTCGTGGTTCGGCAGCAGGAAGCCGTCGGTGGTGACGAGTTCGACGCGGGGCGTGTCGTCCCAGCGGGCGAGCAGTTCGCGGAGCAGGCGTGCAATGGTCGACTTTCCCACGGCGACCGAGCCGGCCACGCCGATGACGAACGGGGTGCGCCTGGCCCGCTCGCCGAGGAAGTCGGCGGTCTGCCGGTGCAGGTTCTGGCGGGCTGCGGCGTACAGGTTCAGCAGCCGGCTGAGCGGCAGGTAGACCTCGCTGACCTCCGTCATGTCGAGCGGCTCGCCGAGGCCGCGCAACTGCACGATCTCGGTTTCGAGGAGGGGATGGGGGGTCGCGGGGGCGAGAGCGGCCCAGTCTGCCCGGTCGATCTCGACATAGGGGGTCGTGTGGTTCACGGTGGGAATCGACGCGGAATCAACCATAGGTGTCCATTGTGCCTCAACACACAGACGGCCCCTGTAAAATCGGATCCATGTGTGGAATCGTGGGCTACGTCGGACGACCAAAAAGCCTGGAGGTTCTCCTCGGGGGGCTGCGGCGACTCGAGTACCGGGGCTACGACTCCGCCGGGGTGGCGATCATCACCGAAGACGGCGATCTCGTCACGCGGAAGAGGGCAGGCAAGCTCGCTGTACTGATCGATGACCTGGCCGCAGAAGCACTCACCGACGGGTCGACGGGCATCGGCCACACCCGCTGGGCGACCCACGGCGGTCCGACCGACGTCAACGCGCACCCGCATCTCAGCCGGGACGGCAAGCTCGCGCTCATCCACAACGGCATCATCGAGAACTTCGCAGAGCTGAAGGCCGAACTGCTCGCCGACGGCTACGCCTTCGAGAGCGAGACCGACACCGAGGTCGCCGCGAAGCTGCTGGGCCGCGAGTACGAGTCCGGCGGCGGGCTCGCGGCAGCGCTCGGTCGCGTCGTGGTGCGCCTCGAGGGTGCCTTCACGCTGCTGGCCCTCCACAAGGACGAGCCGCTCGTCGTCGTGGGTGCGCGCCGCAACTCCCCGCTCGTGATCGGCCTGGGCGAGGGCGAGAACTTCCTGGGTTCGGATGTCGCGGCCTTCGTCGAGCACACCCAGCGCGCGGTGGCCATCGGCCAGGACCAGATCGTGACGATCACCCCCGACACGGTCACCGTGACCGACTTCTTCGGCACCGAGGTGCAGCCGACCGAGTTCCAGGTCTCGTGGGATGCTTCCGCCGCCGAGAAGGGCGGCTGGTCGAGCTTCATGGCGAAGGAGATCAGCGAGCAGCCCGAGGCTGTGGCGAACACGCTCCGTACACGCATCCACGACGACCACGTCGTTCTGCCCGACCTCGCCGGTCTCGAGGATTCGCTGGCCGGCATCGATCGCATCGTGATCATCGCCTGCGGCACCGCGAGCTATGCGGGGATGCTCGGCAAGTACGCCATCGAGAAATGGGCGCGCATCCCGATCGAGGTGCAGCTCTCGCACGAGTTCCGCTACAGCGAACCGGTGCTCTCGCCGACGACGCTCGTCGTGTCGATCAGCCAGTCGGGGGAGACGATGGACACGCTGATGGCCGTGAAGTACGCGATCGAGGCCGGGGCGAAGACCCTCTCGATCTGCAACACGCAGGGTGCGACGATCGCCCGCGAGTCGGATGCGGTGATCTACACCCACGCCGGCCCCGAGGTCGCTGTCGCGTCGACGAAGGCGTTCGTCGCCCAGATCGCGGCGCTCTACCTCTTCGGTCTGCATCTCGCCGAGGTGCGCGGCACGCTGTCGGCCGAGGCGACGAAGGAGGCGCTCGGCGAGCTGTCGAGCATCCCCGGGAAGCTCGAGCAGGTGCTTCTCACGAAGGAGCGCATCCAGGAGCTGGCGAAGTGGATGTCGGACTCCCGCGCCGTACTGTTCCTCGGGCGGCACGTGGGGTACCCGGTGGCGCTCGAGGGCGCCCTGAAGCTCAAGGAGCTGGCGTACATCCACGCCGAGGGGTTCGCGGCCGGCGAGCTGAAGCACGGACCGATCGCTCTGATCGAGCCGGGCCAGCCCGTCTTCGTGGTCGTGCCGAGCCCGCGCGACCCGAACTCGCTGCACGCCAAGGTGGTCTCGAACATCCAGGAGATCCGGGCCCGCGGTGCGCGGATCCTCGCAATCGCCGAGCAGGGTGATGCTGCAGTGCTGCCGTTCGCCGACGAGGTCATTCCGATCCCGCTGGCGGGTGCGCTGTTCGAGCCGCTGTTGGCCGTCGTTCCGCTGCAGATCTTCGCGATGGAGTTGGCGACCGCCAAGGGCCTCGACGTGGATCAGCCGCGCAACCTCGCCAAATCGGTCACGGTCGAGTAGCCGGGGGCCGGGACTCGTGATCATCGGTGTCGGCGTCGACATCGTCGATGTGCCGCGGTTCAAGCGCCAACTGACGCGCACGCCGGCCCTCGTCACGCGCCTGTTCGCTGAGAGCGAACGCACCCTGTCGCTGCGCTCGCTCGCCGCCCGGTTCGCGGCCAAGGAGGCGCTGGTGAAGGCGGTCGGCGACCCGGCCGGGTTCCGCTGGCACGACGTCGAGATCGTCTCCGACGAGCTCGGCCGGCCCTCGTTCCGGCTTGCCGGGTTCGCGGCGGAGTCGGTGGCAGCTCACGGCATCGAGACGCTGCACCTGTCGATGAGCCACGACGGCGACTCTGCGTGCGCGTTCGTGGTCGGCGAAGGAAGTGCGCGATGACGGAGCCGGAAGAGGTGCGGCAGCCGTTCAGGCTGGCCGCCGTCGACCTCGGTGCGATCCGGCACAACGTGCGCGCTGTCGATGCTCTGGTCGGGCCGGACACGGCCGTGATGGCCGTCGTCAAGGCGAACGGCTACGGCCACGGCGCGGTCGAGGTGGCTCGCGCGGCGATCGAGGCCGGCGCGACCTGGCTCGGCGTCGCCGATCTCGACGAGGCGGTGGCGCTCCGGGATGCCGGACTCGACGTTCCCGTCCTGGCGTGGCTGCACGGGCAGGATGCCCGGTTCGATGAGGCTGTGATTCGCCGAATCGATGTCGGGGTGAGCTCAGTGGCGCAGCTGGATGCTGTCGCGCGCGCCGTCGAGACGGTGCGCGGGGCCGGTGCAGCGGTGGATGTGCCGGCTGCCGGTGATGGCGACGGAGATGGCGGCGCTGCTGGCGACGGTGGTGCCGACGGTGGTGCCGACGGCGAGCCCGTCGCGAGAGTGCAGCTGAAGCTCGACACGGGGCTCGGCCGGAACGGCGCAGCGCGAAGCGAGTGGATAGCCCTGTTCTCTCGCGCGGCGGAGCTGCAGCAGGCGGGAGTGCTCACTGTCACGGGCCTGTTCAGCCACCTCTCGAACACGAACGAGGAGGAGGATCGTGCGCAGCTCCGGCAGCTCACGGCTGCGGTCGCCGAAGCTCGTGCTGCGGGGATCGAGCCCACGGTCATCCACCTCGCCTCCACGGCGGCGACGCTGAGGTTGCCCGAGGCCCGGCTGTCGATGGTGCGGCTCGGCATCGGGATGTATGGTCTGTCGCCGTTCGACGGTGTGACGTCGGCCGAACTCGGGCTGCGTCCGGCGCTCCGCGTCGAGGGACGCGTGATCTCGGTGAAACGGGTGCCGGCCGACAGTGCGGTGTCGTACGGGTACACCTACCGCACGGCAGGGGAGTCGACGTTGGCGCTGGTGGGGCTCGGCTATGCCGACGGGATCCCGCGGCTCGGGTCGAACCGGGCACCGGTGTGGATCCGGGGCGAGCGTCACCGGGTGTCGGGCCGCATCGCGATGGACCAGTTCGTCGCCGACGTGCACGACGCCCCCGTCGAGGTCGGGGACCGGGTCGTGCTGTTCGGGGATCCCGCCGAGGGCTACCCCTCTGCGGACGACTGGGCGGAATCGGCCGAGACCATCAACTACGAGATCGTGACCCGCATCGGCCCACGGTTCGAGCGGAGGTACGAGTCATGAGCGGAGCGGCTCCCGAACGTGTGGCACGCATCAACCTCGACGCGTTCCGGCACAACGTGCGGACGCTTGTGGCACTCGCGCGACCGGCGGAGACGATGCTCGCCGTGAAGGCCGACGCCTACGGGCACGGGATGATCGAGCTTGCCGCCGCGGCGCTCGAGGCCGGTGCGACCTCGCTGGCGGTGCTAGACATTCCCGCCGCGCTGGCGCTCCGCGCGGCCGGCTTCACGGTGCCGATCTTCGCCTGGATGCACGCGCCGGAGGCCGACTTCGACGGGGCAGTGGCCGGCGGAATCGACCTCGGGGTGTCGGCGGAGTGGCAGTTGGAACGGATCGCGGAGGCGCGGGCGCGGCTGGTTGTGGCTGCGGGTGCGGCGGCTCTGGCGACTGTGGGCGCGGCGAACGGTGCGGATGCGGCGGCCGGTGTGGGCGCGCTTCCCGCCCCGACGCGCGTGCACCTCAAGATCGACACGGGGCTGCACCGCAACGGCGCGACGGTCGAGGACTGGCCGGGGCTGGTACGACGCGCGATCGAGTTGCACGACGCGGGATCGCTTGAGCTCTACGCGGCCTGGTCGCACCTCGCCGACGCCTCGCCGGATGACGACCGCGACGCGCTCGGGCAGTTCCGTGCGGCGGTGGAGGTGGCGCAGGGGCTCGGGGCGCCGCTTCAGAAGCTCCATCTCGCGGCGAGTTCGGCGGGCATCCGGATGCCCGAAGCGCGGTTCGACATCGTACGGTTCGGCATCGCCGCCTACGGGGTCTCGCCGTTCGACGATGAGACGGCGGTCGAGCTCGGGCTTCGCCCGGTGATGACGCTCGTCGCTCCTGTCGTCTCGGTGAAGCGGGTGCCGGCCGGGCACGGGGTGTCGTACGGGTTCGACTACCGCACCGAGCGCGAGACGACGCTGGCGCTGGTGCCGCTCGGGTACGCGGACGGGATCCCGCGGGCATCCAACGGCCGGGGCGAGGTGTGGATCGCCGGTGCGCGGTACCCCGTCGCGGGTCGGGTCGCCATGGACCAGATCGTGGTGGATGTCGGCGACGCCGACGTCTCGCTGGGCGACGAGGTCGTCGTGTTCGGTGAAGCGCCACCCGGTGGCTTGCCCGCAGCGGATGACCCGGCCGTACCCACGGCAGAAGAGTGGGCGGGCTGGGCGAAGACGATCGGCGACGAGATCGTGGCCCGGATCGGCCCGCGCGTGGTGCGCGAATACGTGACGGACGAGGTTGCCGTGGCCGGCGCGGGCGACGAGTCGTGGGTGATCCCCGGGCCCGACCAGATGCACGCGCTCGGGACGGAGTTCGCGGGGCGGCTCTCCGCGGGCGATGTGCTGGTGCTGACCGGTGAGCTCGGCGCGGGCAAGACCACGTTCACGCGCGGGCTCGGCGAGGGCCTCGGGGTGCGCGGCTCTGTCACGAGCCCGACCTTCGTGCTTGCGCGGACCCACCCGAACCTGTCGACGGGCGTGCCGCTGGTGCATGTCGACGCCTACCGGCTCGGCAGCGCGGCAGAGCTCGACGACCTCGACATCGACTTCGAGCATTCGATCGTGGTCGTGGAGTGGGGATCGGGCATGGTCGGGAGCATCGTCGACGGCTACCTCGAACTGGTGATCGACCGGCCGCGGGGAGCCGCAGCAGCCGGCTCGGCAGACGCCGGCGGCGACGAACCTGTCGAACCGCGAATCGTCACCCTCCACCACCGTGGCGCGGCCGACGGGGCACGCGAGTGAGCGGCGGATCCGAGCTGCTGCTGGCGATCGACACGTCGGCGGGCACCAGTGTGGCCGTCGTGCGGGGTGGGGCGGGCATCCAGAACCCGCAGGTGCTCGGTCAGGCCGACGGATTCGACACGATGAAGCACGCCGAGGTGATCGGCCGGCTGATCGAGGGTGCGCTCGCCGAGGCAGGCGTCGGCGTCTCCGAACTCACCGGAGTGGTCGCAGGGATGGGGCCCGGACCGTTCACGGGACTGCGGGTCGGGATCGCCGCCGCCCGGGTGTTCGCGCTCGGTGCGGGCGTGCCGCTGCTGCCGATCGTCAGCCACGACGCAATCGCGCTCGCCGAAGCGCAGGGCGGGGCGACCGGCGAACTGCTCGTCGTGACGGATGCGAGGCGGCGTGAGGTGTACTGGTCGCTCTACGATCTCGGCGGGCGCGAACAGCAGGCGGCTGAGGGTTCGACCGTGCTGCCCCCGCGGCTCGCCGGGCCGGGGCTCGCGAAACCGGATGCCCTCCCGCACCCGCACGCCCGCATCACCGACGGCGCCCACGTGTCCGCCGGGCAGCTCGGTCTGGTCGCACTCGCCCTGCTGGAGACGGGCGGCCCTCTCGCTCCGGATGTCGCACTCTACCTCCGCTCGCCCGACGTGACGGTCTCCGCGGGAGCGAAACGGGTGACGCAGTGAACGGCGGCTTCGTGCTGCGGGTCGCCACCCCCGACGACGTCGACGCGATCATGCGGCTCGAGACGGTCACCTTCGAGAACGACGCGTGGTCGCGCGCGATGATGCTCGGCGACCTCAGCCAGGGCTACTGCCACTACCTCGTCGCGTTCCGGCCCGGCGACGACGATGCCGCGGAACTCAGCGGCTACGCGGGGCTGATGAGTGCACGCGGTGCGTCGGACGCCGACATCCAGACCATCGCTGTGGCACCGGATGCCCGGCGGCAGGGTCTCGGCCGGCTGATGATGGAGGCTCTGATCGCCGAGGCGGTCTCCCGGGGCGCGCGGCGCCTGTTCCTGGAGGTGCGCGCCGACAATCCGGGTGCGCAGACCCTGTACGACGATCTCGGGTTCGCGCCCATCGGAGTGCGACGCGGGTACTACCAGCCCGACGACGTCGACGCGGTGGTCATGCGGCTCGACCTGCCGGCCGGAGGTGCCGCGTGACATCCGACAACCGCGAGCCGCTCGTGCTCGGCATCGAGACCTCCTGCGACGAGACCGGGATCGGGATCGTGCGAGGCACGACCCTGCTGGCCAACGCGATCGCCTCGTCGATGGACGAGCACGCCCGGTACGGGGGAGTGGTACCGGAGATCGCCGCACGGGCTCATCTCGAGGCGCTCACCCCGACCATCCACGCCGCGCTCGCCGAAGCGCAGTTGAGCCTCGACGACCTCGATGCGATCGCCGTCACCTGCGGGCCGGGGCTCTCGGGCGCGCTGATGGTCGGTGTGGCGGCGGCGAAGGCGCTCGCGCTGTCGACCGGCAAGCCGCTCTACGCCGTGAACCACCTCGTCGGGCATGTCGGGGTGGACCTCATCACCCCGGATTCCGAACCGCTGGAGTACCCGACGATCGCGCTGCTGGTGTCGGGCGGTCACACCTCGCTGCTGCTCGTGCGCGATCTGGTCTCCGACGTCGAACTTCTCGGCGAGACCATCGACGACGCGGCAGGCGAGGCCTTCGACAAGGTGGCGCGGGTGCTGGGTCTGCCCTACCCCGGCGGGCCGCACATCGACAGGGTCGCTGTCGGGGGGAACCCGAAGGCGATCCGGTTCCCGCGCGGTCTCACCCTGCCGAAGGACCGGGAGAAGCATCGCTACGACTTCTCGTTCTCGGGGCTGAAGACCGCGGTCGCGCGCTGGGTCGAGGCGCGCGTCGATCGCGGTGAGGAGGTGCCGGTGGCGGATGTCGCGGCGAGCTTCCGCGAGGCCGTCGCCGATGTGCTGCTGACCAAGGCGCTTGCGGCGTGCGCCGACCTGGGGGTGCCGCGCCTGCTGCTCGGCGGCGGCGTGGTGGCGAACGCGAGGGTGCGGGAGCTCGCGGCCGAGCGGTGCGCGGCGGCCGGTGTGGCGCTGCGGATCCCGCCGCTCACACTCTGCACCGACAACGGCGCGATGATCGCGGCACTCGGTGCGCAGTTGATCCTCCGCGGGCACGCGCCCTCGGGGCTCGACTTCGGGGCGGATTCGACCCTGCCGGTGACCGACATCCAGGTGGTCTGAGAGGCGGCCGTTGACAGCCGCTCAGCGTTGCTGCCACGATGAAACCTCGACGAAGGAGTTCCGCCATGACTACACCCGCCTCATATTCCGCACCCGGAGCACCCGCTCGTAAGACGAACGTCATCTCGATCGTGGCGCTTGTCGTCTCGATCGTCGGCTTCACGGTCATCGGGATCGTGCTCGGTTTCATCGGGCTCAACCAGGTGAAGAAGACCGGTGAGGCCGGCCGCGGTCTCGCCATCGCTGCCATCATCATCGGTTTCGTCGAACTGGCGCTGCTGATCATCTACATCATCGTTGTGGTGGTCATCGTCGGCGCCTCTGCCGCGTCGGGCAACTACTAGCGGCTGCCGCAATACTTCGCCATCAGCGGCGAGGGGCGCCGGGGACAGGGCCGTTCTCGCTAGGCTCGGAGATGTTCTGAACGACTGACGAACGACCAACCGGAAGGAACCGTCACCATGACCGATCCCCAGAACCCCACGGGCGAGGGCACCTCCCACCCGGCCGTGCCGCCCGTCCAGGGCTCCGACACGCCGCCTCCGGCCCCGACTCCGAACGAGCCGCCGACCGCGCCGCCCGCGCCGCCGACGGCTCCGCCTGTCGCGCCGCCCGCCGCACCCACCTACTCCGCCCCGTCGGAGCCCGCCAGTGTGCCGCTCGCGAAGGACGTTCCCCCGGTTCCGCCCGCGTACGCTCCCGTGGCGCCCGCGCCGCCGGCGGCTCCGAGCTACGGGGCGCCCGGCGCTCCCGGCGCTCCGGCGTACGGCGCACCCGCCGCCTACGGCGCCGGAGCACCCGCCCCGGCGAAGGTCGCGATTCTCAGCCTGATCGGCTTCATCGCCGCGATCGTCGGTGTGCTGATCTCCGCCATCAGCTTCGGCATCGGCGGATTCATCTTCTCCGTCGCAGGCGTTGTGCTCGGCTTCATCGGCCGTCGCAAGGAGCCCGCTGCGAAGGGGTTCTGGCTGACCGCACTCATCGTCGGTTTCATCGGAGTGCTGCTGTCGATCGTGCTGGTCATCGTTCTGGCTGTCACCGTGGCTGCGGCGATCAACGACGGCACCGGATCCTACTCGTACTGAGTCGTCTCCGAGAAGGGCGCCCGGCTTCGGCCGGGCGCCCTTCCGCGTTCCGTGGGGCCCGCTACCCCACGCGATCGGCGAGGATCGCGCTGTGTCGCCCGCCGACCCGCGTGACGAACAGCGTGGCCTCCTCCGTGCCCTGCAGGGCGAGCTTCGGCCGGAGCGTCGCCGGGTCGATGTCGACCCCGCGCTTCTTGATCTCGAGGCGACCGATGCCGCGGGACTTCAGCTCCTTCTTCAGCGATGAGACGTTGAAAGGAAACACCTCCCGCACCCGGAACGCCGAGGCGAACGGAGTCTCGACCAGGCTGTCGGCGGTCAGATAGGCGATCTGCTCCGTGACCATCCGCGCGCCCATGGTTCGCGCGAGGTCGCCGATCAGCCGGGCCCGGATGACGCTGCCGTCGGGCTCGTAGAGGTAGTCCCCGAGCGCGCCCGCGTCCACGTCGTCTGAGTCGACTGCGGCGTGCAGCTCGTCGGTGCGCCCGTTCGCGATCACCAGCGCGGAACGCCGGATGCCCTCCCGGGCCAGCGCGCCGAACCACAGCCCCGTCTCCACCACGTGCCCGTCGACGGAGACCCACTGCGCCTCGGCGTCCGCGGGCAGCAGGTCGCGGTCGAGGCCCGGGCCGAGCTTGACTCCCACGGGCATCCGTTCGGCAAGGCGGAAGACATGGTCGAGCGACGGACTGTAGTCGGCTGGGTCGTTGAGGCGCGACGTGTTGGTGTGCCCGGCGGTGCGCCTCGCGGGGTCGAAGTAGAGACCGTCGACGCGGGAGACGTCGAATGACTCGGCGTCGCCGTGCTCGACGGTCGCTGTGTCGAAGGGGGCGAGGTTGTAGGAGGCGATGGCGGCCGTGACCTCGTCGCGTTCGACCGCTGTGACGGTGAGCCCGAGCCCGGCGAAGGCGAGGGCGTCGGCGCCGATGCCGCAACCGAGGTCGGCGACGCGGGTGACGCCTGCGGTGCGGAAACGGCCGGCGTGCAGGGCGGCGACGTTCAGGCGGGTGGCCTGTTCGAGCCCGGCCTCGGTGAAGAGCATCCGGTCGGCGAAATCGCCGAACTTGGCCGTTGCGCGGGCCCTCAGGCGGGCCTGGGTCATGACCGCACCGACCAGCGCTGCAGGGTAGCCGCGCTTCCGCAGGTCGGCCACCGAGCGCACGATGTTCGCCCCGTTCGTGTAGGGCGGAAGGGAGTCGAGCAGATTCAGCCCCTCGGTCGTCATCAGCTGTTCGAGCTCGGTTCTCTGCATGGGGCAAGTTTAGAGGCGGGGCGTACTGAGGCTGGCACTCAGGTTGACCGAGTGCCAGCAGCACCCCTAAAGTGGAGTTAGCACTCTCAGTGTGAGTGTGCCAAAAACATGACTTTTGAACGAAGAAAGAAGAGGTCAACTGTGTCGGTCTCCATCAAGCCGCTCGAGGATCGCATCGTCATCAAGCAGGTCGAAGCAGAAACGACCACGGCGTCGGGTCTCGTCATTCCTGACACGGCCAAAGAGAAGCCCCAGGAGGGTGTCGTCGAGGCTGTCGGCCCCGGCCGCATCGACGACAACGGCAACCGCGTGCCCCTCGACGTGAGCGTCGGCGACAAGGTCCTGTACTCCAAGTACGGCGGAACCGAGGTCAAGTACAACGGTGAAGAGTACCTGGTGCTCTCAGCTCGCGACGTTCTGGCTGTTATCGTTCGATAGTGAGTTCTTCAGAGAAGCCCGGGCCGACGAGGTCCGGGCTTTTCTATGCCCTGGGGGCCTACCTGCTCTGGGGCCTGCTGCCGGTCTACTTCGTGCTGCTGGCGCCCACCGGCCCCTTCGAGATCGTCGCGTGGCGGGTGCTCTTCTCGCTGGTGTTCTGCCTGCTGATCATCGTTGCGCTGAGGCGCTGGCGCCAGTTCGCGGCGGTGTTCCGCCAGCCCCGGCTGGTGCTCATCATGGGCGCGGCCGGTGTGCTCATCTACATCAACTGGCAGACCTTCGTCATCGCGGCGACCAGCGGCCAGATCGTCGAATCCTCCCTCGGCTACTTCATCAACCCGATCGTCACGATCCTGCTCGGCGTGTTCTTCCTGCGCGAGCGGCTCCGGCCCCTGCAATGGGTGTCGCTCGGCATCAGCGGCGTGGCGGTCGTCGTGCTCACCGTCGGCTACGGCGCGGTGCCCTGGATCTCGCTCATCATCGCGTTCTCGTTCGGCCTCTACGGCCTGGTCAAGAAACAGGTCGGCCCCCGCATCGACGCGGTGAACGGTCTCACGCTCGAGTCGATGTGGCTCGCACCTCTGATGGTCATCCAACTCGTCTTCGTCGGAGCGACCACAGGCGTCACGTTCGGGCAGGGCAGCGGCTGGCACACGGTCGGGCTGGTCGCCGCCGGGGCGGTCACGGCGGTGCCTCTGCTGCTCTTCGCGTCGGCGGCGAAGCGGCTGCCGCTCGTGCAGATGGGCTTCGTGCAGTACCTGACGCCGATCATGCAGCTGCTGACCGGGGTCTTCATCCTCGGCGAACCCATGCCGCCCGAGCGGCTCATCGGGTTCGCGATCGTCTGGATCGCGCTGCTCGTGCTGACCGTCGACCTCGTGTGGGCGGCCCGGGCATCCCGGTTACGAATTGCTAACGATATGCCGACGGCACGTTCAGAAAACATCCTCGAAACATAACGACCCTAGGTTGTACCTAATGAACGCGAGGGGCCGTCGCTGTGGGGGCTCCAGACTCGCGAGCACTATGAAAGGGTTCACAGGATGATCAAATCCAAGTATGCCCTCCGGACGTCCATTCTGGCTGGAGCTGGCATCATCGCCGTCATGCTCTCCGGCTGTGCCTCCGGTGGCAGCACTACTACTTCGACCTCCTCCGCTTCCTCGACCGCTTCGGCGACGTCGGCGGACTGCGCGAGCGACGCGACAACCGCCGACAACCTCGTCGTCGGTACGATCCTCCCCGTCACGGGCAGCCTCGCGTACCTCAACCCGCCGGAGCAGGCGGGCGTCGGCCTGGCCGTCTCCGACATCAACGCTGCTGGCGGAGTCGACGGCAAGCAGGCGTGCGTGCTCGCCGCCGACTCGGGTGACTCGACCGACCTCAGCGTCTCGACCGCCAGTGCCCAGAAGCTGATCGCCGCGAAGGTCTCGGTCGCCATCGGCGCCGCCTCCTCGAGCGTCTCGCTGAACGTCGTCGACTCGTTCGCCTCGGCGAACATCACCGAGATCTCCCCGGCGAACACGTCGGCGAAGCTCAGCGGCTACGGTCCGTTCTACTACCGCACCGCTCCGCCGGACTCGGTACAGGGCTCGGCTCTCGGTTCGCTCATCACGGGTGACGGCAACTCGAAGATCGCCTTCCTCGTCTTCAACGACTCCTACGGAACCGGTCTCCGCGACTTCACCCAGGCCTCCATCGAGGCCTCCGGTGGATCCGTCGTCTATGGTGCCAAGGGTGCCGGCCAGGAGTTCCCTCCCGGCCAGACCACGTTCTCGGCTGAGGTGACCGCGGCTCTCGCCGCCAAGCCCGACGCGATCGTCATCCTCGCCTTCGACGAGACCAAGTCGATCATCCCCGAGCTCGTCGCCCAGGGCTGGACGATGCCGAAGACCTATCTGTCAGACGGAAACACCGCCGACTACAGCAAGGACTTCCAGGCCGGAACCCTCGAGGGTGCCCAGGGCACGATCCCGGGCGCCAACGCCAACGACGAGTTCAAGGCGTCGCTGGTCAGCTGGTACAAGGGTGCAGAGAATGCAGACCTCAAGGACTTCTCCTACGCTCCTGAGGCCTACGACGCGACCACCCTCACCGCTCTCGCAGCGCTGAAGGCCAAGTCGAACGTCTCCGCCGACCTGAACAAGGAACTGGCAGCGGTCTCCGGTGCGAACGGTGGCACCAAGTGCGCCTCGTACAAGGAGTGCGCGCCGCTGGTCTCCGCCGGAACCGACATCCAGTACACCGGACAGTCGGGCATCGGCCCGTTCAACGAGAAGAACGAGCCCTCCAGCGCGTTCATCGGCATCTACAAGTACAACGCTGACAACACCTACACGTTCCAGTCGGCCATCGAGGGACAGACCTCCTACTAAGTAGTTCTGACCTTCCCCCAGAAGCCCCCCGCCCGGTTCGCCGGTCGGGGGGCTTCTTCGTGCCCCCAGGGGCGACGCAGAAGCCCCGCCACCGGATGACCGGGGCGGGGCCTTCTTAGTCCCTCATCGCTACCTGATGCGTGCCGCACTGGGAGCGAGACGCTCGTTCAGAGCGCCTCGCTGTGCTCACCTTCGACGTCTTTGGCGAGGGTGCCGAGGTAGAGCTCGATGACCTTGGGGTCGTCGGCCAGCTCGCGGCCGGTGCCGGTGTAGGCGTTGCGGCCCTGGTCGAGCACGTAGCCGCGGTCGCAGATCTGCAGGCAGCGGCGTGCGTTCTGCTCGACCATGATGATCGACACGCCCGTCTTGTTGATGCGGCGGGTGCGGATGAACGTCTCGTCCTGGCGCACGGGGGAGAGGCCCGCGGAGGGCTCGTCGAGCAGGAGCACCGACGGGTCCATCATCAGGGCGCGGGCCATGGCGACGGACTGGCGCTCACCGCCGGAGAGCGAACCGGCGCGCTGCTGGCGACGGTCGGCGAGCACCGGGAAGAGGTCGAAGATCGCCTCGAGGCGCTCCTTGAGCATCTTCGGGCGAAGGAACAGGCCCATCTGCAGGTTCTCCTCGATGGTGAGCGAGGGGAAGACGTTGTTGGTCTGCGGGACGAAGCCGACACCGGCCTGTACGAGCTTGTTGGCCTTCAGCCCGGTGATGTCCTCGCCCTTGAGCGTGACGGAGCCGGAGCGCACGTTGACGAGCCCGAAGAGGGCCTTCAGCAGCGTGGACTTGCCGGCACCGTTCGGGCCGATGATGCCGATCAGCTCGCCGGGGTACACGTCGAGGTTGCAGCCGTTCAGGATATTGATCCCGGGCAGGTAGCCGGCGACGAGGTTCGTCGCCTGCATCACCGGCACTCGGGTTTCGGTCGTTTCGGCCATGATCAGGCTTTGCCCTCCGCGTTCTCTTCGGCAGTGACTTCGGCCGCCAGTTCTTCGGCCACCTCGTCGGTCAGGAGCGAGTCGTCGCCGAGGTCTGTGTTGTGGTGCGCGCCGAGGTAGGCGTCGATGACCGCGGGGTCGTCCATCACGGTGGCTGCAGGTCCTTCTGCGACGACGCGGCCCTCGGCCATGACGATGACCCAGTCGGAGATGTGTCGCACCATGTGCATGTCGTGCTCGACGAAGAGCACGGTCATCCCATCGTCCCTGAGGGCCTGGATGTGGCCGAGCAGCGACTGGGTGAGTGCGGGGTTGACCCCGGCCATCGGCTCGTCGAGCATGATCATGACGGGGTCGCTCATCAGGGCGCGGGCCATCTCGAGCAGCTTCTTCTGGCCGCCCGACAGGCTGCCGGCCATGTCGTCCTTCTTCTCGAGCAGCTTGAAGCGTGCGAGGAGTTCTTCAGCCTTGACCGTGATCTCAGCTTCGCGCTTGGCCCAGAGGGGTTTGATCATCGAGACGAAGAGGTTCTCGCCCGGCTGATCCTTCGCCCCCAGGCGCATGTTCTCGAGCACGGTGAGCTTCGAGAGTGCCTTGGTGAGCTGGAAGGTGCGCACCATGCCCTGCTTGGCCACCTTGGTCGCGCCGATGTTGCCGACCTCGTTGCCGTTGAACGACGACTTCGCCGCTTCGCCGGCTTTGGGGCCACCGATGAGCTTCGGTGCGGAACTGGGCTTGTCGAATCCGGTGATCAGGTTGAAGAACGTGGTCTTGCCTGCACCGTTCGGACCAATCAGGGCGGTGATGATGCCGCGCTGGACCTCGAGGTGCTGAACGTCCACTGCGGTCATGCCGCCGAAGCGGCGCGTGACGTGATCGACCGTCAGGATCGCGTCGGGCTTTGCCACCCCGGGCTCGTGGGGCACGTCGACGACACTCGCCTTCGCTGCCGCGCCCGCCGCCGTGATGGTGGATGTGGTGGTGGGGACGTCACTTGACATCGAAGCTCAGCTCCTTCTTGTTGCCGAGAATACCTTGCGGTCTGAAGATCACGACGAGCATCAGCGTGATGCCGATGACGATCCAGGCGAACTGTTCCGTCTGCTGGCCGTTCATGATGGTGCCGGGCACGAACTGTCCCGCCAGCCCCTGCACCAGCAGGCGCAGCGCGAAGAACACGATTGCGCCGAGCACCGGGCCGAACACGGTCGCTGCGCCGCCGAGCAGCAGGGCGGTGAAGATGAAGTACGTCATCGATCGGCCCATGCTGTCAGCCTGGAGCGACGCCGGCAGGATGTAGACGATTCCGGCGATGGCGCCGATGACCCCGCCGAGGATGAGGGCCTGCATCTTGTAGCTGTAGACGTTCTTGCCGAGCGCGCGCACGGCGTCCTCGTCTTCGCGGATGCCGCGGAGCACGCGGCCCCAGGGGCTCCGCATGATCGCCCAGACGAAGAGGCACAGCAGTGCGACGACGAACCAGGCCGTGGCGATGAACCACCAGCCGTTCGAGCCGGTCGCGTCGTAGTTCCACGGGCCGAAGTCGACGCGGCCGTCACCGAAGAACGACAGATCGGTGAAGGGGCCCCGGTATTCGTTGCCGGTGATTCCGTTCGAGCCGCCGGTGATGTTCGTGAGAAGGGAGGACCGCCCGACCATCCGCACGATCTCCGCTGCGCTCAGCGTGACGATCGCCAGGTAGTCCCCGCGGAGCTTCAGGGTGGGGATGCCGAGGATCAGCGCGAAGATCACGGCAGCGACGAGGGCGATGAGGAAGGCGAGGATGATCGGCAGGCCACCGATGATCGAGATCGCGAAGGCGTATGCCCCGATCAGCATGAACCCGGCCTGGCCGAAGTTCAGCAGTCCCGTGTAGCCGAAGTGGATGTTCAGGCCGATGGCTGCGATCGCGAGTGCCGCGGTCTGGGGCGAGATCGCCGAGTTGAGGATGGCGACCAGAGTGGTGAGGAATTGATCCATGAGTGCAGCCCTTCTAACCGATGCGCTCTCGGCGCCCGAAGATTCCCTGTGGTCTGACCAGCAGCACGAGGATCAGGATGACGAGTGCCGTGGCGTACTTGAAGTCGCCCGGCAGAACGAGGTTCGTGAGCTCCACGACGAGACCGATGATCATGGCGCCGGCGAGAGCGCCGAATGCTGTGCCGAGGCCACCGAGGGTGATCGCGGCGAACATGAGCAGCAGCAGCTGCAGACCGGTCTGCCAGTTGACGCCGTTCAGCACCAGGCCGAGCAGCACACCGGAGAGGCCGGCGAGGGCCGTAGCGCTCGTCCAGACGAGACGGATGATGCGGTCGACGTCGATGCCCGATGCCGCCGCGAGCGAAGGGTTGTCGGAGACGGCGCGTGTTGCCCGGCCGATGCGGGTCTTGACCAGCACGAAGCCGACCAGTGCGATCACGACGATGGCGATGCCCATCGAGACGAGCGACTGCTGGGAAAGGGCGACAGGGCCGAGCTGGACCGTCACGGGGTTGGCCATGTCGATTCGGACGGTGGATGCCCCCAGGAAGTACTGGAACGCGTACTGCAGTGCGATCGAGAGCCCGATGGTCACGATCATCAACTGGGTCGTGCCGAGCCCCCGCCTCCGCAGCGGTTTCCAGATCGCCGCGTCCTGGAAGTACCCCGTCGCCGCACAGATGACGACCGAGATGACCGCGGCGAGGATCAGGTTCAGCCCGAGCACGTTCGCGAAGAGATAGGCGAGCAGACCGCCGAGGGTGACCTGCTCACCGTGCGCGAAGTTGGAGAGCCCGGTGGTACCGAAGATGAGCGAGAGTCCGACGGCCGCGAGGGCCAGCAGCAGGCCGAGCCGGATGCCCGAGACGAGCTGCTGCAGGAAGCGCTCGAACGAGACCCCCGTGCCGGCATCCGTGGTGGGCGTCTGCGTGGTCGTTCCGTCGTCGGCCGTGGTGCCCCCGACGATCTTGAAGACGAAGCCGACGTTCTTGTTCAGTGCGCCGTTGACGGTGGCCGGGTTCTTGGCGGCCGAGTCGAGCACCGCGCCATCCGGGATCGACGACGTGTCGAGGTTGATCGTGTAGGGCCCGGCGACAGTGATCGCCTGGCTCCACTTGCCGTCCGAACCGGTGGTGGCGACGGTGTCGAGGTCGCCGCCCTTGATCTCCAGCTTGATGCCGACGGCAGGATCTCCGCTCGGCAGTTTGATGGTTCCCTGCAGGCAGCCGGTGGTCGCGTTCGCGGCACAGGCCGCGGCCGGAGTGGGAGTCGGGGTCGTAGCGGCGAGAGCGGGAGTGGCGCCGAGGCCCACGAGCAGCAGCACAGCGGTGATCGCCATCATGATCATCGCAGCGAGTCGCCAGACCCTCACGCGGCCCTCGGGCCTTTTCGGCACGGTCAGTGTCGTCAAGTTTCAATTCCTCCAGGACGAGCGCGCATCTTTGGACGCTGCGAGCGAGTTGCAAGTGAGCTTACGTTATACACGCTTTGTGTCATGCGTGTTTCGGGTGCGTGCGGAATAGGCGCGCTCTTCGGCTCGTTAGAATCAGGACAAGAGAAGAGATGTACAAAAACGTGGGAGAAGAACAGTAATGGAACAGAACGACCCGTTCGGATTCATCGGCCTGACCTACGACGACGTGATGCTGCTGCCCGGTCACACCGACGTGATCCCGAGCGAGGCCGACACCACGTCCCGCCTCACGAAGCGCATCTCCCTCGCTGCCCCCCTCCTCTCGTCGGCGATGGACACCGTCACCGAGTCCCGCATGGCGATCGCGATGGCGCGCCAGGGCGGCTTCGGCGTCATCCACCGCAACCTCTCGATCGAAGACCAGGCGTCGAACGTCGACCAGGTCAAGCGCAGTGAGTCGGGCATGATCACGAACCCCGTCACGACCTCACCCGACGCGACCGTGGCCGAGGCCGACCTGATCTGCGGCCAGTTCCGGGTCTCCGGACTTCCGGTGGTGGATGCTGCGGGCATCCTCGTCGGCATCATCACCAATCGCGACATGCGTTTCGTCGCGGCCTGGGAGAAGAGCACCACCCTGGTGCGCGACGTGATGACGAAGGCACCCCTCATCACGGCACCGGTGGGCATCGATCCCGACGGCGCGATCGCGATCTTCGCGCAGCACAAGATCGAGAAGCTTCCGCTGGTGGATGCCGCGGGTCGCCTGCGCGGTCTCATCACGGTCAAGGACTTCGACAAGAGTGAGAAGTACCCGAACGCCACGAAGGACGAATCCGGTCGGCTCCGCGTCGGTGCGGCGATCGGCTTCTTCGGGGACGCCTGGGAGCGCGCGATGACGCTGGTGGATGCCGGGGTCGACGTTCTGGTGGTCGACACCGCCAACGGCGACAGCGCCGGTGTGCTCGAGATCGTCAAGCGGCTGAAGAGCGACCCCGCTGCATCCGGGGTCGACATCATCGGCGGCAACGTCGCCACCCGCTCGGGTGCGCAGGCGCTCATCGATGCGGGCGTCGACGCGATCAAGGTGGGAGTGGGCCCCGGATCCATCTGCACCACCCGCGTGGTCGCAGGAGTCGGCGTGCCCCAGGTGACTGCCGTCTACGAAGCATCGCTCGCAGCGCGGGAGACCGGTGTTCCGGTGATCGCGGATGGGGGCCTGCAGTACTCGGGCGACATCGCCAAGGCCCTCGTGGCCGGCGCCGACACCGTGATGCTCGGCTCGCTGCTGGCCGGTTGCGACGAGAGCCCCGGCGACCTGGTGTTCGTCAACGGCAAGCAGTTCAAGAGCTACCGCGGCATGGGTTCGCTCGGGGCTCTGCAGACGCGTGGCGAGAAGACCTCGTACTCGAAGGACCGCTACTTCCAGGCGGATGTGCCGAGCGACGACAAGCTGATCCCCGAGGGCATCGAGGGCCAGGTGCCGTACCGCGGCGCGCTGTCGAACGTGGCGTACCAGCTGCTCGGCGGGCTCCGCCAGTCGATGTTCTACGTGGGTGCGCGGTCGGTCGAGGAGCTGAAGGCCCGCGGCAAGTTCGTGCGCATCACGGCCGCAGGCCTCAAGGAATCGCACCCGCACGACATCCAGATGGTGGTCGAGGCCCCCAACTATCGGCGCTGATGAGGGTCTACCGAGCTGACCGGTAGGCTTGGCGGGTGAGTATGGAAAGAGAAATCGGCCGGTCCAAGCGAGGCCGCAGGGTCTACGCGTTCGATGACATCGCGGTCGTCCCCTCGAGGCGCACCCGCGACCCGAAGGACGTGTCGACCACGTGGAGCATCGACGCCTACCAGTTCGACATCCCCGTGCTCGCGGCCCCGATGGACTCCGTCGTGTCGCCCTCCACCGCCATCGCGATGGGCCGCCTCGGCGGCCTCGGCGTGCTCGACCTCGAGGGCCTGTGGACGCGGTACGAGAACCCTGAGCCGCTGCTAGCCGAGATCCAGGGCCTGCCTGAGGGTGCGTCGACCGTGCGCATGCAGCAGATCTACGCAGAACCGGTCAAGCCCGAGCTGGTGACCGCCCGCCTGGCGGAGATCCGGGCATCCGGTGTCACCGTCGCGGGTTCGCTCTCACCGCAGCGCACCCAGGAACTGTACGAGACCGTCGTCGCGGCCGGTGTGGACCTGTTCTTCATCCGGGGCACCACCGTGTCGGCCGAGCACGTCTCGAAGACGGTCCAGCCTCTGAACCTCAAGAAGTTCATCTACGAGCTCGACGTGCCGGTCATCGTCGGAGGCGCGGCCACGTACACCGCGGCGCTCCACCTCATGCGAACGGGCGCGGCCGGTGTGCTCGTCGGGTTCGGTGGGGGAGCAGCCTCCACGACGCGGGCGACCCTGGGCATCCACGCACCGATGGCGACGGCCGTGGCGGATGTCGCGGGAGCACGCCGCGACTACCTCGACGAATCCGGCGGGCGGTACGTGCACGTCATCGCCGACGGCGGCCTCGGCACGTCCGGTGACATCGTCAAGGCCATCTCGGTCGGAGCCGACGCCGTCATGCTCGGCACCGCTCTCGCCCGCGCCACGGATGCGCCGGGTGGCGGCTACCACTGGGGCCCCGAGGCGCACCACGACCAGCTGCCGCGCGGCAACCGCGTGCACGTCGGAGCCGTCGCGCCGCTCGAGCAGATCCTGTTCGGGCCGTCGCCGGTCGCCGACGGAACCGCCAACCTGATGGGTGCGCTCCGGCGTTCGATGGCCACCACCGGCTATTCCGACCTGAAGGAGTTCCAGCGCATCGAGGTCGTCGTGGCCCCGTACGCAGCGCGCTGAACGACCGTCGTCGCGGGTGCCGGTCGCCCGGCCGCGGGTAGACTTGAAGCTCGATGAACCAGCACACCAGAGAGGCCAGTCATGGTTGATGTACGACGGGTCAAGCTCCCGGGTGTCGGCGTGCTGCACACATTCATCACCGACGATGGCGGCAAGGTGGGTGTCATCGCGCACCGCTCCGGCCACAGCGACCTGATCACGTTCGCCGACGAAGAAGACGGCGCGGAGTCGAACAAGGTGTCGCTCCGCCTCAGCGAGGACGAGGCGCACACCCTCGCCGAACTGCTCGGCGGTACGCAGATCACCGAGTCCCTGACCCAGCTCGACCAGATCCCCGGACTCTCGATCGACTGGTTCACGGTCGACTACGAAGACCATATCGCCGGCCAGGAGCTCGGCGACCCCGCCGACCGCGGCGTGGTGGGCGTGACGGTCGTGGCCGTCGTGCGGAACGGCTCGGCGAACCCTGCACCGGCGAGCGACTTCCGGGTCTTCCCGGGCGACACCCTCGTTGTGGCGGGCACGCCGGAGAAGGTCGCGAAGGTGTTCACCTTCTTCCGGAGCGGCCAGTACAAGGCCAAGACCGCCGTCGACGCGCCGCCCGGGGGCTAGGTCATGCAGCTCGTTCTCGCAGCCACCGGGGGCGACACCACCCACCTCGGCGGTGACCTGCTGGTTCTCGGCATCCTCTTCGTCATCGCCTATGTGCTCGGCCGCCTCGGCAAGGCCGTCGGACTGCCGGCCATCCCGATCTACATGGTGGTCGGGCTTCTGGCGAGCCCGAACTTCCACCTGTTCCCGCTGAACTTCATCAATTCGGACTACATCGCCCTCATCGCGGTGTTCGGCCTCGTGCTGCTGCTCTTCAACCTGGGGCTGGAGTTCGACCAGGACGAATTCTTCGGCAACGCGGGCAAGCTGATCGTCTCCGGCGGATCGTACATCGCCATCAACATGATCGCCGGGTTCGCGTTCGGCTTCCTTGTCGGCTGGGGCACGCGCGAGGCGCTGGTGATCGCGGGGATCACCGCGACATCCTCGAGCGCCATCGTCACGAAGCTGCTGATCGAACTGAACCGCCTCGCGAACCCCGAGACGCCCATGATCCTCGGCGTGACCGTGGTCGAGGACATCTTCATCGCGATCTACCTGGCCATCGTCTCGGTCGTGCTGAGCGGCGAGACGGCCGTCTGGCCGGTGATCGCGAAACTCGGCATCTCGTTCCTGTTCCTCGTGGTCATGTTCACGGTCGCGAGGTTCGGCGGCAAGTGGGTGTCGAAACTCTTCCGCACGAAAGACGACGAACTGTTCACCGTGCTGTTCTTCGGCCTGGCGATCGGTTTCGGCGGCATCGGTGAGCTGCTCGGCGTGACCGATGCGATCGGCGCGTTCCTGATCGGGCTGGTGCTCGGGGCGACGCGGTACCGCAACAAGATCGAGCACATCGCGATCCCGCTCCGCGACGTGTTCGGGGCATTCTTCTTCCTGAACTTCGGGCTGGGGTTGAACCCTGCGCAGTTCCCCGAAGTGATCTGGCCGGTGCTCGGCGCCGTCGTGATGACCATGGTGCTGAACATCGTCGCGGGGCAGCTGGTCGCACGATTGAACGGTCTGGGGGTGCAGGCGGGCATCAACACCACGGTCATCCTTCAGAACCGCGGTGAGTTCGCGCTCATCCTGGCCACGCTTGCGCTCGCTGCGGGTCTGGATGACCGGCTGCAGGCCTTCGCAGGACTCTACGTGCTCGTGATGGCCGTGGCGGGGCCGATCCTGGCCGCGAACTCGGAGAAGATCGGTGCGCGCCTGCTGCGGTCGTCTCGCGCACGGAAGGCGGCGGAAGCTGCGGCGGCGAAACGGGTCAGGCGGGAGCGTGACCCGATGCTGCTCGAGGGCATCGCGCTGGTCGAGGCCGCGACGGCGCCCGGTGCGGCGGATGCTCCTGCGGACACGCCGCCCGTCAACACGCAGGCCATCAGCACGCAGGCCGTCAGCACGCAGGCCGGCCGGGCGGCCGGAGCCGCACCCGGCGAGAACCCAGCGACCGCAGAGTATGTTGATCGCATCGCCGAACAGGCATCGGTGCAGACCGATGCCACGGGCGACAGGCAGACCGGCGCCGAACGCCAGGAAGACAGCGAGTATTGACGCGCACCAGCGAGACACCCGTCACTGACGCACCGCTGACGGTGTTCAGCGTCATGCGGCGCCCGAAATGGATCTGGGCCCTCGTGCTGGCCCTGGCCGTCGCCGCGATCTTCGCCGCCCTCGGCCAGTGGCAACTGAGCCGTGCCGTGACCTCCAACGGACCGAACCCGAACGCCACGACCGAGATCGCGAAGCCCCTCGAGGAGGCCGCGACCGCGGGTGCTCCGGTGATGGAGGCGCAGGACGGCCAGATGGTCACCGCCGACGGCGCGCTCGTGGCGCCCGACTTCACCATCATCTCGAACCGTCTCAACGGGGGAGTGCTCGGCTACTGGGTCGTCGGCCGGTTCGACCTCTCCGTCGCCCAGTCCGGCGGCTCACAGACATCCGTCGCCGTCGCGCTCGGCTGGTCGGATGACCGGTCCGAGGCCGAATCGGCCGCGCGCGCCCTGAACCAGACGACGGGCTTCCCCACCGAGCAACTCCTCGGCCGGTATGTCGGCTCTGACGGCCCCGAGATCAAGGACTCCGAGGGCAAGCTGGCCGGCGACCGGGTCATGTCCACGATGGCGATCTCCTCGTTGATCAACGTCTGGACCGACTTCCCCGACACGGCGACGGTCTACGGGGGATACATCGTGGCATCCGCTCCGGTCGAAGGTCTCACGGCCATCGACTCGCCGATCCCGCAGCGCACCACGGAGCTGAACTGGCTGAACATCTTCTACGCGATCGAATGGGTCATCTTCGCGGGCTTTGCGATCTTCTTCTGGTACCGCCTGGTGAGAGACGCCTGGGAACGCGAACAGGAAGAGGCGGAAGTAGAATCGACCCATGCCACTTGAGCCCAAACGCGCCGACTTCGGGCGCATCCGTTCGGCCCTGACGTTCTACCGGGTCTGCTCGGTCATCACGGGAACATTCCTCCTGCTGCTCTGCGCGGAGATGCTCCTGAAGTACACCCCGATCGGTGTCGAGATCGAGCTGGGCGGCCCGCAGGGTTTCCTTGCGCTGGTCCCCGACGGCAGCGTCACCGCGGTGAACCTCTCCACGATCATCCTCATCGTCCACGGCTGGTTCTACGTCGTCTACCTGTTCTCGTGCTTCCGGGTCTGGAGCCGGATGCGCTGGGGTTTCACCCGGTTCATCGTGCTGGCGCTCGGTGGCGTCATCCCGCTGCTCTCCTTCTTCCTCGAGGGGCGCATCGCGCGGGAGATCACGGCGTACCTGGCCGCTCGCGAGGCCCAGCCCGCGAACCCCGTCGCATCGACCCAACCACCCGTGGAGGCATCCCATCAGTAACCCGACCGAAACCGAGGCCGCAGTTGCCGAGGCCAGTCGTTCCCGTCCCGTGCTCGTCGTCGACTTCGGAGCTCAGTACGCACAGCTGATCGCACGGCGCGTGCGCGAGGCCAGCGTCTACTCCGAGATCGTGCCCCACAACATCACCGCCGCAGAGGTCGCCGCGAAGTCGCCGGTCGGCATCGTGCTGAGCGGAGGGCCGTCGAGCGTCTACGAAGAGGGCGCCCCGGGCCTCGACCCCGCCATCTTCGAGCTCGGCGTGCCCGTGCTCGGCATCTGCTACGGCTTCCAGGTCATGGCGCAGGCGCTCGGCGGTGAGGTCGCGCACAGCGGTCTCCGCGAGTACGGCGCGACCGACATGCAGGTGACGGGCGACGGCGGTGTGCTGCTCGACGGTCAGCCCGGCGACCAGACGGTGTGGATGAGTCACGGCGACCAGGTCTCCAAGGCACCGGAGGGCTTCACGGTCGTGGCGAGCAGTGCATCCACCCCGGTGGCCGCGTTCGCGAACGATTCCTCGCGCCTCTACGGCGTGCAGTGGCATCCGGAGGTCAAGCACACGCAGTACGGCCAGGATGTGCTCGAGAACTTCCTGCACACGGCCGCGGGCATTCCGGCCGACTGGAACAGCGGCAACGTCATCGCCGACCAGATCGCGCTCATCCGTGAGCAGGTCGGCACCGGAAAGGTGATCTGCGGGCTGTCGGGCGGGGTCGACTCTGCCGTGGCCGCGGCGCTCGTGCATGAAGCGGTCGGCGACCAGCTGACCTGCGTCTTCGTCGATCACGGGCTGCTCCGCGCCGACGAGCGCCGCCAGGTCGAGGTGGACTACGTCGCATCGACCGGCGTGCGGTTGGTGACGGTGGATGCTCAGCAGCAGTTCCTCGACGCTCTCGCCGGGGTCACCGATCCCGAGCAGAAGCGCAAGATCATCGGGCGGGAGTTCATCCGGAGCTTCGAAGGCGCCGCCGAGGCGCTCGTGCTCGAAGCCGCGGCCGACTCGTCGGGCGAGCCGGTGAAGTTCCTCGTGCAGGGCACGCTCTACCCGGATGTGGTGGAGTCGGGCGGCGGCAGCGGAACGGCGAACATCAAGAGCCACCACAACGTGGGCGGCCTGCCCGAAGACCTGCAGTTCGCGCTCGTCGAGCCGCTGCGGGCGCTGTTCAAAGACGAGGTGCGGGCGATCGGTCGCCAGCTCGGACTCCCCGAGGTCATCGTCGGCCGCCAGCCGTTCCCCGGCCCGGGTCTCGGCATCCGGATCGTCGGCGAGGTGACGTTCGAGCGACTGGAACTGCTGCGCGCAGCGGACTCCATCGTGCGGGCCGAATTGACGGCGGCGGGACTCGACGGCGAGATCTGGCAGTGCCCCGTTGTGCTTCTCGCGGATGTGCGGTCGGTCGGAGTCCAGGGCGACGGGCGCACCTACGGGCATCCGATCGTCTTGCGACCGGTGTCATCGGAAGACGCTATGACAGCCGACTGGACGCGGTTGCCGTACGACCTTCTGGCGAAGATCTCGAACCGCATCACGAACGAGGTGGCCGGGGTCAACCGGGTCGTGCTCGACGTCACGTCGAAGCCGCCGGGAACCATCGAATGGGAATGAACTAATCTCACGTCGGTGTCGGTGGTCGGGTTTAGAGTGAATCCATGAAACTCATCCGGCTCATCGGCACCTTCGTGAGGCCGCACTGGCACCTCATCGTTGGTGTCGTGGTGTTCCAGCTCGCCCAGGCGATCGCGTCGCTGTACCTTCCGACGCTCAACGCCGACATCATCGACCAGGGTGTGGCGACCGGTGACACCGGTTACATCCTCGGGATCGGTGGTGTGATGCTGGTCATCACGCTCGCGCAGGTGGTCTGCGCCATCGTGGCCGTGTACTTCGGTGCGAAACTCGCGATGCGGCTCGGCCGTGACCTCCGCCAGGCGGTCTTCACGCACGTCGGCGAGTTCTCCGAACGGGAGGTCTCCCAGTTCGGGGCGCCCTCGCTCATCACCCGCACCACGAACGACGTGCAGCAGGTGCAGATGCTCGTGCTCCTCACCTGCACGCTGCTGGTGTCGGCACCGATCCTCGCCGTCGGCGGCGTCGTGATGGCGCTGTCGCTCGACGTGCCCCTGTCGGGCATCATCGGCGTCGCAGTGCCCGTGCTGCTGGTCGCGCTGGCACTCATCATCGTGCGTATGGTGCCGCTGTTCCGCCTGATGCAGCAGCGCATCGACCGGGTCAACGGGGTTCTGCGCGAGCAGTTGACGGGCATCCGTGTCGTGCGGGCGTTCGTGCGCGAGCGCGTCGAGACGTCCCGGTTCGAAGCGGCCAACCGCGATGTCACCGACACTGCGCTGCGGGCGGGTCGGCTGTTCGCCCTGATGTTCCCCCTCGTGCTCCTCGTGATGAACGTGTCGAGTGTGGCGGTGCTCTGGTTCGGGGCGTTCCGGATCGACGACGGGTCGATGCAGATCGGCACGCTGACGGCGTTCCTGACGTACCTCGTGCAGATCCTGATGGCGGTGATGATGGCGACGTTCATGGCGATCCTCATCCCCCGGGCATCCGTCTGCGCCGACCGCATCACTGAGGTGCTTTCGACGCCATCGTCGGTCGTCGTGCCGTCGTCGCCTGTGCTGTCGGTGAGCGAGCACGGCCTGGTTGAGCTCGACGATGTGAGCTTCGCGTATCCGAAGGCTGCGAGTCCGGTGCTCTGCAACCTCACGTTCGTCGCGTCGCCCGGCCAGACCACGGCCATCATCGGCAGCACGGGGTCGGGCAAGACCACGCTCGTGAACCTGCTGCCGCGCCTCTTCGACGCGACCTCCGGGTCGGTGCGTGTCGACGGCGTGGATGTGCGTGAGCTCGACCCCGACCTGCTCTGGGGGCGCATCGGGCTTGTCCCGCAGAAGCCCTACCTCTTCTCGGGCACGGTCGCGTCGAACCTCCGCTACGGCAGGCCCGACGCGACGGACGAGCAGCTCTGGGCAGCCCTTGAGACCGCGCAGGCCCGCGGCTTCGTGTCGGAACTGGAACTCGGGCTCGAGTCTCCGATCGCACAGGGCGGCACGAACGTCTCCGGCGGCCAGCGGCAGCGTCTCGCGATCGCGCGGGCGCTGGTGAAGAAGCCCGAGATCTACGTGTTCGACGACTCGTTCTCCGCACTCGACCTGGCGACCGACGCCCGGCTGCGCGCCGCGCTCCGGCGAGACGTGCGAGGTGCCACGATGATCATCGTCGCCCAGCGGGTGTCGACGATCATCGATGCAGACCAGATCCTCGTGCTCGAAGACGGGTCCATCGTCGGCCGAGGCACCCACGAGGAGTTGCTCGAGACGTCGGAGACGTACCGCGAGATCGTCGAGTCGCAGCTGACGGCGGAGGAGGCGGCATGAGCGACACAGAGAAGACCCCGCGCCCGCCTGTGCGTCGCGGGCCGGGTGGGGGCGGCCCGTTCGGCGGTGCGGGGATGCCTGCCGAGAAGTCCAAGGCATTCGGACCGTCCGCCAAGCGGCTGGTCGGCAGGCTCCGGCCCGAACGGATGCTCATCGCCGTGGTCGCACTGCTGGCCATCGTCAGCGTGACGCTGTCTGTGCTCGGCCCGAAGATGCTCGGAACGGCGACGAACCTCATCTTCGCAGGCATCCTCTCGAAGCAGGTTCCGGCCGGTGAGACGCAGGCGCAGGTCATCGAGGGGCTCCGGGCATCCGGCAACAACGCCCAGGCCGACCTGCTCGGCGGGGTGACGCTGACCCCCGGGTCGGGAATCGACTTCGGGCAGCTCGGCAGCGTGCTGCTCATGGTGCTGGCGATCTACGTCTTCTCCTCGGTGTTCAGCTGGGGCCAGTCCTACCTGCTCAACGGTGTCGTGCAGCGAACGGTGTTCCGGCTGCGTGCCGACGTCGAAGACAAGATCAACCGGCTGCCGCTCGGTTACTTCGACCGGATGCCGCGGGGTGAGCTGCTCAGCCGGGTGACGAACGACATCGACAACGTCTCGCAGAGCCTCCAGCAGTCGCTCTCGCAGATCATGACGTCGCTCCTCACCGTCATCGGCGTCATCGTCATGATGTTCGTGATCTCGCCGCTGCTGGCCCTCATCGCGCTGGTCACGATCCCGCTCACCCTGCTGATCACGGCGGTCGTGGCCAAGCGCTCGCAGAAGCTGTTCGTGGCGCAGTGGAAGCACACCGGAACGCTGAACGCCCGCATCGAGGAGAGCTACAGCGGCCACGCTCTGGTGAAGGTGTTCGGTCGGCACCGCGAGATCAACGAGGTCTTCCGGCAGAAGAACGAAGAGCTCTACAAAGCGAGCTTCGGCGCCCAGTTCGTGTCGGGCATCATCATGCCCGCGATGATGTTCGTCGGCAACCTCGTCTACGTCGCGATCGCGGTGGTCGGCGGGCTGATGGTGGCGAGCGGGTCGCTCAGTCTCGGGGATGTGCAGGCGTTCATCCAGTACGCCCGGCAGTTCACGCAGCCGCTGACCCAGCTCGGGTCGATGGCGAACGTGCTGCAGTCGGGGGTCGCCTCTGCCGAGCGTGTCTTCGAACTGCTCGACGCCGACGACCAGACACCCGATCCGGTGCCCGCGGCCACGCCGCCCGCGTCGGCGGGATCGGCCGGGCGGCTGGTGTTCGACGACGTGTCGTTCCGCTACCTGCCCGACGTTCCCCTGATCGACAACCTGTCGCTCACAGCCCTGCCCGGCCAGACGGTGGCGATCGTCGGGCCGACCGGTGCCGGCAAGACCACGCTGGTCAACCTGATCATGCGGTTCTACGAGCTCGATTCCGGGCGGATCACGCTCGACGGCACAGACATCGCGGCGATGACCCGCGACGATTTGCGGAGCCGCACGGGCATGGTGCTGCAGGACACGTGGCTGTTCGGCGGCACGATCCGCGACAACATCGCCTACGGACGGCCGGAGGCCACGGAGGAGGAGATCCTCGCCGCGGCGCAGGCCACCTACGTCGACCGCTTCGTGCACTCGCTGCCCGACGGCTACGACACGGTGCTGAACGACGAGGCCGACAACGTGAGCGCGGGGGAGAAGCAGCTGATCACGATCGCGCGGGCGTTCCTCGCGGCACCGTCGGTGCTGATCCTGGACGAGGCGACCTCGTCGGTCGACACGCGCACCGAGGTGCTGGTGCAGCGCGCGATGTCGGCGCTGAGGGCGGAGCGCACGAGCTTCGTGATCGCGCACCGGCTGTCGACCATCCGCGATGCCGACCTGATCCTGGTGATGGAGTCGGGGCGCATAGTGCAGCAGGGCACGCACGACACGCTGCTGGCTGCGGGCGGCGCCTACGCGAACCTCTACAACGCGCAGTTCGCGGGGGCGACCGCCGCGGAGTGACAGGCGCGGCCCGCGCCCGCGCCGGCCCGCGGCCGTGCCTGCGTGCGCCGCCCGCGCCGCGCCCATGCCCGCGCCGGCTGCGCCCGCGCCCGCCCTGCCCTGCCTTGCGCCTCGTGTCCGAGCACCCTTCCACGTGCTGCCACGCCTACGTCCTCGAGTCCCGGCGCAGGCGCGAGTCTCACGCCGCGCCCCTCTGGCAACCCGCGTCCCGCGCCGCAACATCGAATCGATCCGATAGGACGCTAAGCGCTCTGGGCGCGCGGCTTTGCAGCAGTTTGCGTCCCATCGAATCGATTCGACGCAGCGGGCGCGCGTGCGGGGGGCGCGGAGGGGCGGGAGCGCGAGACGGGAGCGCGAGACGCGGGACGCGGGAACGACGAAGGGCGGGCCGTCTGAGACGGGCCCGCCCTTCGGGGGAGCGGAGAGCGCTGCCGACGCGAGACGGCAGCGCTGCCGCGTTAGTTGCGGGCGATCGCGAACGTGCGGAGCAGCGTGAGGTAGAGCCACACGACGGTGACGATGAGACCGAAGGCCGCCGACCAGCCGTAGATACGGGGGGCGCCCGCCGTGACACCACGCTTGATGTCATCGAAGTCGAGCACGAGCGAGTACGCCGCGAGCAGCGTCACGACCACACCGATGATGAGGCCGAGCGGGATGCCGAGGATGCTCACGGTGCTGTTCAGCCCGAAGCCGGTGCTCTGCACGCCGGTGGCCATCAGGACCAGATTAACGACGGAGAAGACCATGTAGCCGATCATCGCGATGAGGAAGATCTTGGTCGCGCGCTTCGAGGCGCGGATCTTTCCGCTGGCGAACAGCGCGAGCGTGACCGCGAAGACGCAGACCGTGGCGATGACGGCCTGCACGACGACACCCGGGTAGAGCGTCTCGAAGACACCCGAGATCGCACCGATGAAGAGGCCCTGGGCCGCAGCGTAGGCGAGCACCAGCGGCGGGGACGGCTTGCGCTTGAAGATGTTGACCAGCGCGAGCGCGAAGCCGATGAGGGCTGCGGGAAGCGCGAGCACCGGGAACTGCCAGCCGACGAGCGCGAAGGCGAGCAGCACGACGAAGCTCACCCCGGTCTTGACGATGACGTCGTCATAGCTCATCCGGTTGGTGTCGGAGGCGGTCGCCGTCGGGCCGTCGAACATCTGCTGCAGGCCGTCAGCACTGGGTGTCGCCACCTTTGCGGTCGGATCTTTCTCCAGCCCCTTGCCGTTGAAGACCGGGAGCCGGGAGAACGCGGGGTTGTTCGAAGCCGTTGCCATGATTTCCTCGTGTCGTGTGGATGCTTCGCACCAATCTATCGGTGTGTCCCTCAGGTTTGCTGGATGTTCGCGGAGGGCAATCTTCCGTCCACCGGCGCAGGGCCCGGTTGTCGGCGCCGCCCGCTACCGTGGGCATGTGCTCGATCTCCGCGTCTTCCCCTCTCCCATCGTCATCGGCCATCGGGGCGCCCCGGGGTACCGGCCCGAGCACTCCCGGGCCTCCTTCGAGCTCGCGTTCGAGCAGGGAGCCGACTTCGTCGAGCCCGACGTCGTGGTGTCGAGCGACGGGGTGCTGGTCATCCGGCACGAGAACGAGATCTCGGGCACAACGGATGTATCCGGGCATCCGGAGTTCGCGTCTCGCCGCCGGGCGAAGACGGTGGACGGCGTCGAGCAGCACGGCTGGTTCACCGAGGACTTCACCTGGGCTGAGCTGCAGACCCTCCGCTGCCGGGAGCGCCTGCCTGAGCTCCGGCCGTTCAGCGCCACGTTCGACGGCGAGTTCCCGCTGCTGCGGCTGGCGGACCTGTTCGCGCTGGTCGACGGCGCGATGGATGCTCTGCGGCGCCCGCTCGGGATCGTCGCCGAACTCAAACACGCCGCCTACTTCGGGCGGCTCGGGTTCGACCTGGCCGAACTGTTCATCGCCGAGGTCGCTTCGGCGGGGTGGGGCCTCGGCGGTCGTGAAGAAGGCGGTCGTGGAGAAGGGGGCGTGGATGATTCGGCGGGGCGGCTCGTGGTGGAGAGCTTCGAGCCCACCGTGCTGGCCGACCTCCGACGGAGGGGATTCGGCGCCGCCCTGGTGCAACTCGTCGACGATGTCGGATCCCCCGCCGACCTCGTGGAATCCCAGGGTGAGGAGGCACCGGCATACGCGACCTACCTGACCGCGGCCGGCCTTCGCGCGCTCGCCCGGGCGGGCGTCGACGGGATCAGCGTGCCGAAGGCGCTGCTGCTCGGCGACGGGCGGTCGGTGGTCGCCGACGCGCACGCGGCAGGGCTCAGTGTGTTCACCTGGACGTTGCGGCCGGAGAACGCCTTCCTCGAGGAGCGGTACCGCACCGGCCCGGAGGTCGCGGAGTTGGGAGATTGGCAGGGCGAGTGGTCCGAGATCGTCGGCGCCGGTGTCGACGGAGTGTTCTCCGATCATCCGGACGCCGCGGTCACCGTGCGGAACGAGCAGGGCGACCGCGGCGCTGACCTGCCGTACTGACCGGCCGCTCTGACCGGTCGCGCTGACCGGCGCGCTGTCGGAGGTGTCGCGTAAACTTGGAGTGACATGACACCCACCTCACACCAGACCGACTCGACCTCCGTACCGCTGATCGTCGACGACTCCCGCGGCCGCTCGTTCGGTGGAGCCGGCGGGTCGGGGGCGGGCGCGAGTGGTGCCGGGCCGTCGTTCAACGATGCGCTGCTCGACGGGCTGAACCCGCCGCAGAAGGAGGCCGTCGAGTACCGCGGCCCTTCGCTCCTGATCGTCGCGGGGGCGGGTTCCGGCAAGACGAGCGTGCTCACGCGGAGGATCGCGAGCCTGATCGACAGCCGGGAGGCGTGGCCGAGCCAGATTCTCGCCATCACGTTCACCAACAAGGCTGCGGCCGAGATGCGCGAGCGGGTCGGTGCCCTCCTCGGGCAGACCGCGGAGGGCATGTGGATCTCGACCTTCCACTCGGCGTGCGTGCGCATCCTTCGCCGTGAGGCGGAGAACTTCGGTTTCACCAAGGCCTTCACGATCTACGACTCGCATGACTCCCGCACGCTGATCAAACGGATCATCAAGGAGCTGCAGGCCGACACATTCGGCTTCACCGTCTCGGGCGTGGCGGGAAAGATCTCGAAGCT